>CAMUAR010000003.1 GCA_947086895.1 uncultured Lachnospiraceae bacterium
CCCCGCAGGGAACCATATCGGAACGATATGGTATAATATCTTTCGATATTATACCTGCGCCGATTCGCGTCCGACCGAAGGGAGGATAAATTCATCAGCGAATCGTGTGCATGCCCCGCAGGGAACCATATCGGAACGATATGATATAATATCGACAGTATATTGAAAGATGAAATGTGCCTTACAGCAGGGGGGATACCCGGAAGTGAAAGAAGATTTGGCAGCAGGCTGGATTTTTTGCTTCCATCTTTGAATTATAGATAAGGCACAAGAAAGAGGGAAAAGATGAGTGGTTTTTATGCGTTAAAGACATCAGATGTGACAGAATTGGAAAGAAAAAATCAAAAAGCAGTCAGAGAACTTGCCTCTGGTTGTATAGTACTTTTGGAAAATGACGGCGCGCTTCCGATTGCCGAAGGAAGTAAGATCGCTCTGTATGGAACCGGAGCAAGATATACAGTCAAAGGCGGCACGGGTTCCGGCGATGTAAATACAAGAGAAAATGTTAATATCGAACAGGGACTTTGTGAGTCGGGATTTATAGTGACCACGAAGTCATGGCTTGACCGGTATGATGAACGGTATAAAAAAGCAAAAAAAGATTATATGGATGAGATTTATCACATTGCTGGCGGGCGGAGTGAGCATGTGATTGGACTGATGTTTGATCGTCCATTTTTTGAGCCGGATACACCGGAAATTACAATGCAGGATGTAAAAGAATCCTGCACAAATACAGCATTGTTTGTAATTACAAGAAATTCGGGCGAGGGCAAGGATCGCACAGATCGAAGGGGCGATTATCAGTTATCGGAAGGAGAGCTGGCAGCAATCCGCTTTCTTGCCAAAAATTATAAGAATTGTATTGTGCTGCTCAATGTCGGAGGCGTTATTGATTTGTCGGAATTAAATGCGATCAATGGTGTAAACGCGGTACTTTTGTCAGGGCAGCTTGGGAATATTGGAGGCTATGTTATCGCTGATATACTGGCGGGAAAGAGCGTGCCGTCGGGAAAACTGGTTGATACATGGGCAAAGAAATATTCCGATTATCCTTCCTCCGCTGAGTTTGGTAAGAATAACGGCAATTTGGATGATGAATATTACAAAGAGGGAATCTATGTCGGCTACCGCTATTTTGATACATTTGGCGTAGAGCCGGAGTATTGTTTTGGATATGGAAAAAGCTATACTTCTTTTTTTATACGCCCAGTAAATGTTTGTATAAATAAAGACAAAATAACAGTTACTGTCGAAGTGAAAAATACAGGAAAGAAGTATGCTGGAAGAGAAGTTGTGCAAGTGTATGCTTCTGTTCTTGGAGGTAAGATCGAAAAGCCGTACCAAGAGCTTGTGGCTTTTGCGAAAACGAAGTTATTGCCTCCAGACAGTCAAGAGACATTGACAATTACATTTCCAATAGCTAGTATGGCGTCTTATGATGTGCAGGATGCTGCGTGGAAATTGGAGGAGGGAGAATATCTGATCCGTGTTGGCAGCAGCTCCCGCCATACCGTTGTGGCGGCGATTGCCAGGTTGGATGAAACAACCGTGACAAGTCAGGTGAAAAATTTGTTTTCGCTTGATGTGGAAATGGAAGAGCTTTCCGTAGAAGGAAAAGGCGCAAACAAAAGGCGGCTGCTTCCCGTTCAGAACGATGGCACTTTGGTAGATGTTGAAGAAGTCGCCATGCTTTCTTTAAAAACAGAAGATATTTCCGTATCGACAGCAGTTTATAATACGGCGCGCCCAACTTATAAGGATAACCGTCAAGGCGAGATTCTTACATTAAACGACGTAAAAGAGGGCAGAGCAACGCTTGATGAACTGATTGCGCAGCTTAGTGTGGAAGAAATGACAGCTTTATGTGTTGGAAGATTTGGCGATATTCATGTGCAGTCTGGCATGATCGGCTCCTCCTCCACGGCTGTGCCGGGTGCTGCCGCCGATACGGTTTCTACTTTGATTGAAAGCCGCAAGATTCCAAATATGATTCTTGCAGATGGACCAGCGGGGCTTCGGCTGTACCCGCATTTTAAGGCGACACCGGAGGGCAGGCTTTTGCCGGGAGGAGAAGTATTTGGAATGGATATAAAGCCGTTTCCAAAGGATACTCCTGAAGATGCGGTAGACTATTATCAGTACTGCACTGCAATTCCGATTGCCAGCGGGCTGGCGCAGTCTTGGGATATGGCTTTGTTTGAGAGTATGGGGCGCATTGTCGGGGAGGAGATGCAGCAGTTTCACGTGCATTTTTGGCTTGCGCCAGGCATGAATATTCATAGAAATCCGCTTTGCGGGCGCAACTTTGAGTATTATTCCGAGGACCCTGTAATTTCGGGAAAATGTGCTGCTGCGATGACAAAAGGAGTGCAGTCTTATGCCGGACAGGGAACGACAATCAAACATTATGCAGGCAATAACTTGGAGGATAACCGCCAGTTTAACAACTCTCATATTGGGGAGCGGGCGCTGCGGGAAATTTATTTAAAGGGATTTGAAATTGCAATTAAAGAATCGCAGCCGTATTCGATTATGACTTCCTACAATCTGTTGAACGGCACACATGCCGCGAACCATTATGAGCTGATCCAGAATGCCGCGAGAGATGAGTGGGGGTTTGAGGGTGTTGTAATGACCGATTGGTTCACCACACAAGATACGACAGGCGGTGTGAAAAAAGCATATCCTTATTCGTCCGCGGTGCAGTGCATCCGCGCCGGCAATGATTTGATTATGCCAGGATGTGAGAAAAATGTGGAAGATATTGTCGCGGCGGTGAAAGAGGGAAAAGAGATTACACTCGCTGACCTGCAGTTTTGTGTAAAGAATATTTTAAAAATTGCAGTAAAAATTTAAACGAAATTAAAAATAGCTTTCTTTCGAGAAAAGGGCTGTTGCAAAATACAAAATTTCTACAAGATATAGTAAAATTCGTTTTATTCAATATTGTATCTTGTAGAAAGACATTTTTTTGCAGCAGCCTTTTTATGCGCGGTGGTCAGATTTCGAACATTTGTTCTTGAATTCCGTTGGAAAACATGCTATAATTTGAGAACGACGGTAAGATATCGTACAAAGTCTAAAATAATTGTCTGAAGTTTTGTAAGGATTCTGATGTTCTGGCGGTTGCGGAAACTTCCATTTTGTGTTATACTTTCCAGAGTTGCGAAACAGCGCTGGCAGAGCTTTCCATAAAAGGGTGCATGGCGTTTTGGGAAAGGCAGGTTTTAGAAAATGGAATTTCGTATTGTGGAATGGTTGAAAGCGGTATTTCTTGGAATTGTGGAGGGAATTACCGAATGGCTGCCAATCAGCAGCACAGGCCATATGATTCTTGTTGACGAGTTTATGCAGATGAAAATCACCGAGGAGTTTAAGGCGTTGTTTCTTGTTGTGATTCAGCTTGGCGCAATTATGGCAGTGGTGGTGCTGTACTTTAAACAGCTCTGGCCGTTTTCCAAAAAAGAGAAAAATTTTATTTGTAAGGATAAATTTTCAATGTGGTTTAAGATCGCTGCTGCTTGTGTTCCGGCGGGAGTGATTGGAGTTTTATTTGACGACCAGATTGATGAGCTTTTGATGAAGCCGATGGTTGTTGTTATCACTCTGATTTTGTACGGCGTGCTGTTTGTTGTTCTGGAGAAGAAAGGAATCGGAAACAATCCGAGAGTGACAGGGATTTCTGAATTGACATACAAGGATGCGGTATTTATTGGTGTGTTTCAGCTGCTTGCTCTGATTCCGGGAACTTCTCGTTCCGGTGCGACAATTATCGGCGGAATGCTGATTGGTCTGTCCAGACCGGTGGCAGCAGAATTCACGTTCTTTCTTGCAGTGCCAGTGATGGCGGGAGCCAGCTTGATTAAAAGTGTAAAGTACGGTATGGATTATGGATTTTCTTTGGATGGAAATGAGATGCTTTTGCTTGTAACTGGTATGGTGGTTGCATTTTTTGTATCTATTGTTGTAATCCGTTTTTTGATGGGTTATATCAGAAAACATAATTTTATTGTATTTGGCTGGTATCGCATTGTTCTTGGTTTGATTTTACTTGGATATTTTTCTTTGTAAGAAATAATGTTATTTATTAGGTAAGGATTGTACAAAGTTGATTGGCAGAAAGGGTGTTTGTTCATGGCTGGACAGAGTGGGACAAAAAAGAAACAGGTGGAAAAACAACCTGGCAGAAAAAAAGATGTGTCAAAAAGTACAGCGAAAAAATCCTCGTCCAAAGAGGGGATAAAAAAGAAGAGCAGTGTGCCGGAAGAAGGAATTCCTACTTCTATGCAGGATGAAATTATACTGGTTGCGACGCTGCTTGTGTGCATTCTGCTATTTTTAAGCTATATCAACTTGTGCGGTTCTGTAGGAGGGTGGCTGAATAAAGTTGTGTTCGGGATGATAGGTATTTTTGGCTATCTTTTCCCGTTTCTTCTTTTTTTCGGAGTCGCTTTTGGAATTGCAAACAAAGGCAGTCGGGCTGCAAGAAGAAAGCTGATTTGTACAGCTGCATTTCTTGTATGCGCCGCGGCAGTTTGGGAGTTGGTCGGCGGTTATAACCCGGAACAAAAGTGGCTGGGTTATTTTACTGTATCCGCGGAAAAAAGGGGCGGAGGAGGGATTTTTGGCGGAACGCTTGTATGTATTTTATGCCCGCTGTTTGACCAGATTGCCACAATTATTATTTTGCTGGTTGCTATGATTGTTTGTGCGATGCTGTTTACAGGGAAAGAAATCTTTTCTTATCTTGGAAGTCTGATTCGGGAGAAAGCAGAAGAAAGACAGATAGCAGTACAGGAGCAGCGTGAAGAGGAAGAACCATCCGGCAAAAAAGCGAGAATTATTACATTTGAAAAAAGCAAGGAGGACTGGGAGGAGGAGTTTGATTTTCTGGACAAGCCGAGAAAAAAGAAAGATGCAATACGGTTTGTTGATGCTTTAAAGGCAAGGGGAAAACTGGAGGACGGTTCTCAGGCTGTAGTGCAGAAACCACAAGTTTCTGAATTGAGTGAGGAAATCATAGAACCAGAAGAAAAAGAAGCGGTAAGAACAAAAGCTGTAATGAAAACAAGAGAAGAAATAACAAGACCGGAAGCTATAATAGGAATAAGAGAAGAAATAGCAAGACCGGAAGCTATAATAGGAATAAGAGAAGAAATAGCAAGACCAGAAACTGTAATGAAAACAAGAGAAGAGATAGCAAAACCAGAAGCTATAATGGGAACGAGAGAAGAAATAGCAAAACCAGAAGCTATAATGGGAATGAGAGAAGAAATAACAACACCAGAAACTATAATGGGAACGAGAGAAGAAATAACAAGACCAGAAACTGTAATGAAAACAAGAGAAGAAATAACAAGACCAGAAACTGTAATGAAAACAAGAGAAGAGATAACAAGACCAGAAACTGTAATGAAAACAAGAGAAGAGATAGCAAGACCAGAAATTATGATGGAAACAGATCCAGATGATATAGTGATTTCAGGGGATTATCTGAGGGAGGAACCGCGCTCATTTTCATTTTATGAGGAGGAATTGGCAAGAAAATTTGGCAGAAGAAAAGGGCGTGAGATTGACGATGTAATGTCTGTAGATGAAGAAGAACAGATTCGTTTGAGTGAACAGCCAAGAACAAAAGTTATGCCATTTGTAACACTCGACCGAACGGCGGTTGATCGCAACGGAAATATTTTGGGTGATTCCACAGAACTTGAAATAGATGTGAAGGAGATCAATACCAATAAAGAGGAAGAAGAGATTTCGACAGAAAGCGACAGTATGGATCAAAATAATGTTGAGAGGCAAGTTGCTTTTGTAAATATAAAACCTTATGTTGAAAAGGAAACTCCTTTGGATTCACAAAGCAGTGAAAATCTTTACTCTGATGATAGAATGGATTTTCAGGAGGTGGAGGAAGCTGAGAGGGAGGATACAGAAGAATCTGAAGTCGAGGAATCCTTTTTTGAGGATTTGGAGGAGGAACCAGCTGGTGAGGAAAAGTATGAGTTTCCGCCGATCGAACTTTTGGCAGAACCAAAGCCGGAAAGAGGTACCGACGAGAACGAGTTAAAAGAGACAGCGGTTAAGCTTCAAAAGACATTGGAAAGTTTTGGCGTGCGCGTTACTGTTACAAATATGAGTTGTGGACCTACGGTTACACAGTATGAACTTCAGCCGGAACAGGGAGTTAAAGTCAGTCAGATTACAAAATTATCAGATGATATCAAACTGAATCTCGCTGCTGCGGATATTCGTATCGAGGCACCGATTCCAGGAAAGGCGGCGGTTGGAATTGAGGTGCCAAACAAGGAAAATACGGCGGTTATTTTAAGAGAATTGCTGGAGAGCAAGGAGTTTCAAGAACATGAATCAAATTTGGCTTTTGCCGTTGGAAAAAATATCAGCGGGCAGGTCGTTATTTCTGATATTGCAAAAATGCCTCATCTTTTGATTGCAGGGGCAACGGGTTCGGGAAAATCCGTATGTATCAATACCATTATTATGAGTATTTTATATAAAGCTGACCCAAAGGATGTGCGCTTGATTATGGTAGATCCAAAGGTTGTAGAACTTAGTGTATATAACGGGATACCACATTTGTTAATTCCTGTTGTCACGGATCCAAAGAAGGCAAGCGCGGCATTAAACTGGGCTGTTATGGAAATGACAGACCGATACAAAAAATTTGCAGATCTTGGAGTGAGAGATCTAAAAGGATACAATAAAAAAATCGAAAGTTTTGATGAGCCAGATCCAATGTATCCAAAACTTCCGCAGATTGTTATTATTGTGGACGAGTTGGCAGATTTAATGATGGTTGCCTCCGCAAATGAAGTGGAGGATGCAATATGCCGTCTGGCACAGATGGCGCGCGCAGCTGGACTTCATCTTATTATCGCGACGCAGAGACCGTCCGTCAATGTTATTACCGGTGTAATTAAGGCGAATGTTCCATCAAGAATTGCATTTGCCGTAACTTCGGCGGTTGATTCGCGGACGATTCTTGACGGGGTGGGAGCAGAGAGACTGCTTGGAAGGGGCGATATGCTCTTTTTCCCATCGGGCTATTCAAAACCAGTGCGTATTCAGGGGGCGTTTGTGTCGGATTCCGAAGTTGGAAAGGTTGTCGATTTTCTAAAAGATCAGGCGATGGGAGGAGTTTCATACAACGAGGAAGTACAAAAAAGGATATTGACAGCTTCCTCCGGCGATGGGGGAGCAAATGATGACAGGGATGATTATTTTATCGAGGCAGGTCGGTTTATTATCGAGAAGGAGAAGGCATCGATAGGAATGCTCCAGAGAGTATATAAAATTGGTTTTAACCGCGCGGCTCGGATTATGGATCAGCTGACAGCGGCGGGAGTGGTCGGACCAGAGGAAGGCACAAAACCGAGAAAAATTTTAATGACGATGGAAGAGTTTGAGGAGATCGTGGAAAATAGCTGAGAACAAAAGGGGTTGTCGCGACAGCCCCTTAAAGTTTCTGCTGTTAAATTTCCAAAACCGAAGCCAGCTCATCGGCAGTGTCTACAATAATGTCTGGATGATATTCTGAAAGGCCTTTTCGTCCGGCGAATCCCCAAGAAACACATATACACGGAATTCCAGCGTTTTTTGCTGTGTCGATATCAACATAGGAATCTCCAATATAAATACATTGTTCGGGTGTGGAATCAAGCTCTTGGAGCGCAGTATAAACACAGTATGGATCTGGTTTTTTATGGTTTGAAGGCGTGCCGATTGCAGCGTCAATCAAATCTGGAAAGTATAAATGGGCAAGCGATTTGACAGGACCATCCATTTTATTTGAGACGATTGCAAGTTTGCAGCCAGTTTTTTTCAAAGTTTGCAGCAAGTCTACAACACCCGGATAAGGAGTAGTGTAGTCGTGTATATGTTCTTTGTAGTAGTCAGAAAAAAGAGCGAGGCACGAGTCCTTCAACGATGCTGGAGCGCCAGCCGCAGAGAGCGCGCGTTCTACAAGTTTTGTCATGCCGTTTCCGACGAATCGGCGCACTTCATCGATTGTGCGCTCTGGAAAACCAAGCTGCTTTAAAGCGTAGTTGATACTGATTGTAAGGTCTTTTAAGGTATCAAGAAGAGTTCCGTCTAAATCAAATAAAATTGTTGTATATTTCATAAAAATCCTCTATTTCTGCGCCGCTTTCTATAGGTTAAGTAATTTTATGTTAAGCAGCACACAAACAAAAAATTACTTTATATTTCTATAAATGTAAAATTTGTTTTTTCTATTTTGTAGTACCGTTGCAAAATAGAATTATTTTACTAAGGATATTGCCGACTTCTTTTTTGCATAATGCTGTTTTTTTCGGTCAAAATATCCGTGCATAGTTTATCATAAAGCGGTAGGAAAAGCCAGAGAATTTTTCAAATATAAGCTGGAAAAGAATAAGATTTCCTTATAAAAGAAGCCTTTTGTAAGTACCAATTTAAACATTGACTTTAGGAATAATTCGTGGGAAAATAGAAAAAGATGCGGGTTTGTAATGTGAAGGTTTGAAGAAAGTATTTTTAAACTCTTTATTAAAGAAGTACTGTAAGTAAGCATAAGTATAAAAATACAAATACTAGAAAGTGGGGAAGGGTCAATGAAACATTTTCAGTCCATGAAGGAAGCGCAGGAAGTTTTTCGGGCGCTAAGTGCTCCAATGCGTGTCCGAATTATGGAAACTTTGTTTGAGGAGGGAGATAAAAAGCTGGATGATATTGCGCGTCAGCTTGATTTGACAAACAGTGCGGTATCACTGCATATTGAGAAGCTTCAGCAGGCGGGCTTGATCGAGGTAAAGACAATGCCGGGCAAAAGGGGAAACTGCAAAGTGTGTAAACCGTGCCATGAAGTTCTTTTAATTGATTTAAAGCCTAGGGAAGAGTCAAAGGATTATTATGAGGATGATGTGCCGATCGGTACATACTGCGAGTGTGAGATCAATCCTACTTGTGGAATTGCGACACCGCAGGGGATTATTGGGGAATTTGATCTGCCAAAATATTTTTTGTTTCCGATTCATTATAAAGCTTTTGTTTTCTGGTTTGGAAGCGGTTCGGTTACATGGAATCTTCCAAATCATTTAAAACCTGGTCAGTGCCTGACAAAACTAAGTTTGTCCATGGAAATCTCGTCCGAATATCCGGGATACAACGAAGATTATCCATCCGATATTTATTTTGAAGTCGCGGGAGTTCCCGTTGGAAAATGGATCAGCCCGGGAGATTACGGCGGAAGGCGCGGGCATTTTACGCCAAGGTGGTGGCCGGAAAACTGTAATCAGTACGGTTTGTTAAAAACGCTTTCCATAACAGAAAAAGGAACGTTTATTGACGGCGGCGTAAAGATCAGTGATGTGACGGTTCGTGATCTTGACATTGACTATACAACAGCACTGACATTTAAAATGTCGGTGCCGAAGGATACAAAAAATTGCGGCGGGCTGACTTTGTTTGGAAAAGGTTTTGGGGATTATGACCAGGGTATTCGTTGTATGGCATATTTTGCAGAGTAAAAAACAAAAGATTTCGAGAATACAAAGATAGCAACATGCGGGGGATAACAATGAACATGCGGGATCGCACAGGGAGAAAAAAGGGGATTGGGGTTTTGCTGCTGTTTGAGCTTTTGTACAAGGCGATGTTTCTTATGATATTGTATCTCCTTTTTTATGGGGCATTTCGGATGGTGTTAAGGATCATGGGATATAGCTATCTGACGATGGAAAATATGTTCCAATTTTTGAAAAATCCGATTACACTTTTCGTATTGTTCGGTCTTATAATCGTATGTACCTTGTTTTATCTTATAGAAACAGTATCGTTGATTATATTTTATCAGGGATATGTAAAAGCATATAAGGTTAGTGTGGTGCAAATCTTATTTACAGGTATCCGGGAAACCCTGTGTTTGCTGAAGCGGAAAGGAAGAGCTGCTGTTCTTTTGTTTTCGTTTGTCAACGCGGCAGTTACGCTGGCGCCGATGATTGCTATGTTTGCAGCGCGCTTTCGCGTTCCGGCGTACATTGCGAAAGTAGTTGTCGAGCAGGTTACCGGACTTGGCGTTGTTGTTTTTTTTGTATTGCTCTGTCTTTTTATCAATTTTTTGGGGATTTATTCTCTGTATTACTGCGTGCTTGGCGAGACGACTTTTCTTGAAGGATTTCGCAAAAGCACAAAACTTTTAAAGAGAAATCTGGGGCGTTTTTTTGCTCGGATGTTCAGTGCAAATCTTATACTCTGGCTCTGCTATCTGATTGTGTATGCGATTGTTCTTATTGTTTCCTGCTATATAATCTACCGGACAAAGCCGGAGCGGGTGCTTGTGGCGGCAATGCTGACGATACAGGATGAAGTGGCGCTGTATATGGGAATTCTGGTTACCATTATGGGTCAGATTGTCAATTATGCGGTTCTTTCTGCTTTTTTTTATCAGTATGGTCCAAGGCTGCTTCGCATTAATCAGGTGGAAAAATTACAGGAACAGATCGTTTATGAAGATGCTATAAGACGAATGGAGACAGCAGGGGTAGACAGGCATTTGGGCTTGCAAAGCTGGTATACAAAAGTGACTTTACTTGTCGCTGTTTTTGTTGCAGGATTTCATATTTATTCCATCTACAATGCCCTGCGAAATGGATCGCTTGCGGACAAAGAAACTCTGTTTGGAACTTATATTACAGCGCACCGCGGGGCGTCGGCGGAAGCACCGGAAAATACGCTGGAGGCGCTTAGGCTGGCGATGGAATGCATGGCGGATTACGCGGAGATTGATGTGCAATTGACACAGGATGGAGTTGTTATTTTAATGCATGACCCAAGTTTGTGGCGGACGACAGGGCAGCGGCTGACGGTTTCCGGGGTTGATTACGGTCTGATTTCAGAGCTGGATGCTGGGAGCTGGTTTCACAAGGATTATGCTGGAACGCGCATTCCGACATTAAAGCAGGCGATTGAACTGTGTAAGGGCAAAATCAATTTAAATATCGAACTGAAAGCAGAAAAATCGGAAAAAAGAAATCGCGAGCTGGTTGAAAAAGTGGTGTCGATGATTTGGGAGTATAATCTGGAAGCGCAGTGCGTGCTCAGCAGCATTAGCCATGAAATGCTTGAGATGGTAAAAGAACTTGACCGCGAGATTAAAACAGGCTATATTCTTGCATTTGCTTATGGAAATTTCTACAACTTGGATTGTGTGGATTTTTACAGTATTCGATACAATTTTGTAAATGAAAATATTGTGAGAAAACTTCACAGTCTCGGAAAGGAAGTTCATGTGTGGACTGTGGATACCAGAAGCGGGCTGGAACGGATGAAACAGCTTGGCGTGGACAATATTATTACAGATAATGCAGTGCTTGCAAGGGAAGTTGTATATGGAGACAGAGTGAGAAAGGGATTTTTTAAACTGCTTGGACTGGTGCGTCAGTGAACAGTAAGAAGATAATATGATTCAGTCAAACTTAAAAAGACCACAGTGTAAAGAAAAGGGGGAGTGATTGCAGTGCATGATTTTTTGCCGATCAGCAGGGAAGATATGGCGCGCCGTGGCTGGGATCAATGTGATTTTGTATATATTATAGGGGACTCATACATAGATCATCCTTCGTTTGGACCAGCGATTATCAGCAGATTGCTTGAGAGCGAGGGTTACAGGGTTGGAATTATTTCGCAGCCAGACTGGACACAAAAAGACAGTATCAGCATATTAGGAGAACCGCGCCTGGCGTTTTTGGTCTGCGGCGGCAATATGGATACAATGGTCAATCACTATTCTGTCGCAAAAAAAAGGCGTGCTATGGATTACTATTCTCCGGGCGGCGAGATGGGAAAAAGACCGGATCGGGCAACCATTGTCTACTGCAATTTGATCCGCAGACAATACAAGGATGCCGCTGTTATTATCGGGGGAATTGAAGCTTCCCTGCGCCGTCTCGCTCATTACGATTATTGGAGCGATAAAGTAAAACGTTCGATCCTTTTAGATTCTCAGGCAGATCTTTTGGAGTATGGAATGGGCGAACATTCGATGATGGAGGTAGCGGATGCACTTGACAGCGGGCTTTCCATCAAAGATATTACTTTTGTGCCGGGGACAGTCTACCGTGCAAAAAATTTAGATTCTGTCTATGATGCGGTGATGCTGCCGGATTATCAAGAAATTTTAAAAAGCAAAGAAAGTTTTGCAAAAAGTTTTTATATACAATATTGCAACACAGATCCGTTTTCGGGAAAGCGGCTGGTAGAAAAATATAAAGATACAGAATATATCGTGCAAAATCCGCCGGCAAAACCGCTGACACAAAGCGAGATGGACCGGGTTTATGCGCTGCCGTACATGCGCACATATCATCCATGTTATGAGGCGGCAGGCGGCGTTCCGGCGATTCAGGAGCTGCGTTTTTCTGTTACAAGCAACCGCGGCTGTTATGGCGGATGCAGTTTTTGCGCGCTGACATTTCATCAGGGAAGAATTATTCAGACAAGAAGTCATGAATCGATTATTCAGGAGGCGACCGCATTTACTTACGAGCCGGATTTTAAGGGGTATATTAACGATGTCGGAGGACCGACTGCCAACTTTCGTTTTCCGGCCTGTGAAAAGCAGCTGTCGGCAGGTGTTTGTGTCAACAAGCAATGCTTGTTTCCGAAACCGTGCAAAAATTTAAAAATTGATCACAAAGATTATCTTTCGTTGCTGCGCAAGTTAAGAGCCATACCAAATGTAAAAAAAGTGTTTATCCGTTCGGGAATTCGATTTGATTATCTGGTAAATGACGCCGATGATACATTTTTTCATGAACTGTGCGAGTACCATGTCAGCGGACAGCTGAAAGTGGCGCCGGAGCATATTTGCGACGCAGTATTAAAACGGATGGGCAAGCCGGAAAATGCAGTATATGAAAAGTTTCTTGCCAAGTATAAAAAAATTAATGAAAAGCTTGGATTAAAACAGTATGTTGTCCCTTATTTAATGTCCTCTCATCCAGGTTCGACATTAAAGGAGGCTATAGAACTTGCAGAGTACTTAAGGGATCTTGGCTATATGCCGGAGCAGGTTCAGGACTTTTATCCAACGCCGTCAACCATATCGACCTGCATGTATTATACTGGGCTTGATCCGCGCGATATGAAACCGGTTTATGTGCCGAAAACGCCGCATGAAAAAGCGATGCAGCGCGCTTTGATCCAGTATCGGAACCCGAACAATTACGAGCTTGTGTATGAAGCGTTAGTAAAAGCGGGCAGAAAGGATTTGATTGGTTTTGGCGAAAAGTGTTTGATTCGTCCAAGACAGCTTTCGTCAGAACGTGACAAAAACGGAAGAAAAACAACAGGGAAAAAAAGCGTGTCAGAAAATGGAAGAATTCGGGCTGCTGCCAAAAAAAGCGAAAAAAAGAAAAGGGATGGTACCCCCAATGGAAAAAACAGAGTTGTTAAAAAGACGGACAGACAAAAAATCCAGATGGAAAAGCGTTTGGAAAATTGCGGGAAAAACAGTTCTGACAGTGTAAAAAAGGCGCAGGATAAGAAAAAGTTGCATTTGGAAAATGGGAAACATATACAAGACAACAAAAAAATACGCTTGGAGAATGGAAAAATTGCAGGAAAAAATATAAAAAACACAGCACAAAAAAATAGTTCCAGCCATAAGAGAACAACACAGACAAAGAAAAAAGGCGGCAGATAATTTTTGTTTTATTGATAAAATAAAGATAATATAAAGTTTTATTTTATATCGCAGAAATGAGGAGTTATATGGCAGTACATACCATTGAGAATGAAAAATTAAAAATTCAGGTATCGGATCATGGCGGTGAGCTGATATCGATTATAAAAAAGGAGACCGGGCAGGAATATATCTGGAATGCAGATGCTGCATACTGGGGCAGACATGCTCCGGTTCTCTTTCCGATTGTCGGCGGGCTGAAAAATAAAACATATCGCTATAACAAAAAAGAATATATACTTGGACAGCACGGGTTTGCGCGGGATATGGAGTTTGAGCTTGCCTCAAAAGCAGAGTGTGAGATCTGGCACAGACTTTGTTCAAACGAATCGACAAAAGAGATTTATCCGTTTGATTTTGAGCTGGAAACCGGTTTCAGATTGTTTCAAAACCAAGTGATTGTGCTGTGGCGCGTACAGAATCGCTCGACAAAAGAAATGTATTTTTCCATTGGCGGGCATCCTGCTTTTTTTTGTCCGCCTGTGATGAAAAAAGAAAGCGAGCCAGGTTTTGATTGCTGCGGTCAGAGAACAAAATGTGAAATTCTGTTTGAAGGCGTTTCTGTTTTAAATACAAGAATGCTTGAGAGTGGGCTTGCGGCTGCGAGTTTGGAGCAGTTGAAGCTGGAGAAAAAAATCGTTGGTGGAAAGCAGTACGGCGGCATTTTTGTGACAGAGGATTTATTTGACCGGGATGCATATATTATAGAAGAACATCAGACGCGCGAGGTGGCGTTAGCGGGACCGGATGGAAAAATCTTTCTCGCGGTAAAATTTGACGCGCCGTTGTTTGGTCTATGGGCGCCAAAGAAAAATGCGCCGTTTGTCTGTATTGAACCATGGTACGGAAGATGCGACGGGGTGGATGCAGATCAAGTTCTTGAAAATAAAGCTTATATCAATCGCCTTGAGCCAGGGCAGGTGTTTAATAAAAATTATCATATTTGCATTTATTAGATGAAGATGTAAGAAAAAATCTAAGTAATGAAAGATGTTTATCAGGAATTTCTATGATTGATATAAAGAAAATTTTTTTGTGCTGGATTGGACGTATGTTTGAATCATAAAGCCTGCTAAATGATTTTAAGCTCTGCCAAAGTGGAGCTTTTTGCAATAAAGCATTGGCGGCAGAATGTGAGGGGAAATGAGATTCTATTGTGCGGGTGAAATTGCAGAGATTGCCGGCGGAACAGTGATCGCCGGAGATGGAAAGGCAGAAATATCCGAAGCTTCTACAAATTCAAAAGAGGGGGATAAAAATACATTGTTTGTGCCGGTAATCGGCGAACATGTAGATGCTCATGATTTTATAGCGGACGCTTATCATCATGGGATGCGCGCAGTGCTTACCAGCCGCGGCGAAGTGATAAAAAACACGCCGGAAATGACTTATATTAAAGTGGAAAACACAGTCGCCGCACTGCAGAAGTTTGGCGCGGCAGTGAGAAATTGTTTTGATATACCGATTGTGGGAATTACTGGAAGCGTCGGCAAGACAACGACAAAGGAAATGATTGCGGCGGCGCTGGAAAACAGTTTGTGTACATTAAAAACTGCTGGGAATATGAACAGTCAGGTTGGGCTGCCGCGCATGATGCTAAGGCTTTCCAAAGAACACCAGGTCGCGGTCATTGAGATGGGAATGAGTATGCCGGGCGAGATGGCAAAGATTGCTGCGGTGGCAAGACCCGAATGCGCGGTTATAACAAATATTGGAGTATCGCATATTGGACAACTTGGCTCCAAGGAAAATATCAGACGGGAAAAGCTTGATATTGTCCGTGAGCTTCCCTGCGGCGGCACTTTGTTTCTCAACGGGGATGATCCTCTGCTTTATGAACTTGTTTCTGACGCTGCTGCGGTAAAAATGTCAGAACAGGCAAGAGAGCGGCTTTCAAAAGCAAAACTTATCACATTCGGGCTTTCGGAATACTGTGATTTTCGGGCGCGTGCGGTTAGACCGGAGGGAGAACACACAACGTTTCTTCTTGATTATCCAGACGGTCTTGGACGGGGGGAACTGGAGGTTTCGCTTCCTGTGCTGGGGGATCATAATGTTAGAAATGCTCTTGCAGCCTTTGCCGTGGCGGCTTATTGTGATATTTCTTTAGAGCGTGCCGCCGCAGGGCTTGCTGATTATACTCCGATTGCTATGCGGGGAGGAAAGATTGAGTCGAACGGAGTGATTCTGATTGACGACACATATAATGCAAGTCCAGATTCTATGCGCGGCGCGATTGACAGCCTTATTTTTTCCGCGGCAAAAAGACATATTGCAGTGCTTGCAAGTATGCTTGAACTTGGTGAGATCTCAAGAGAATGCCATCGGGAAATTGGATTGTATGCGGCTGTGAAAGGCGTGGATCTTCTTGTCACAATAGGGAGCGAAGCAGAGCATTGCGCGCAGGCGGCAAACGATGCAGGAATCGCGGCAGCAGTTTGTTTTAAGGATAATGAAGAAGCATTTCAGTTTCTTGCAAGGGAACTTGTTTTTGGAGATGTAGTTTTATTTAAAGGCTCGCGGGGAATGAAGTTAGATAAGCTTGTTGACAGAATCAAGACCGAGCGGGAAAAGGAGATGGAAGGCGGTACATGTACGCAGATGTGATTGTCGATATATCGAGCGGGCAGCTGGATAAAACTTATCAGTACAGTATACCAGAGCGTCTGGCAAGTCAGGCTGTAGTGGGAGCGCCGGTTCATATCCCTTTTGGAAAAAGCTGGCGCAAGGGCTATATTGTCGGGTTGTCGGAGGAAGCAAAGATTGAAGTATCGCGCATTCGGTCGATTGCAGCGGTGGAGAAGGAAGGAAAAGTGATTGCAAGCCAGATGATTGAGCTTGCAGCGTTTATCCGTGAAAATTTTGGAGCAACGATGAATGACGCGCTTCATACTGTGCTTCCAGTAAAGCGCGCCGTGCGCCCTGTTGAGAAAAAAAGTATACGGCTTATTGCAGATGATACAGTGCTTGATGATGCGATTTCTGCTGCATCAAAAAGAGGATATGCCGCAAAAGAGCGATTGCTGTGCGAGCTAAAAGAAAAGAAAGTGCTGTCTTGGAATACTGCAACAAAAGAGCTGAACGTCAGTGCGGCGACAGTGCGCACACTGGAAAAGGGGAAGATTCTTGAAGTTATTACAGAAACTGGTTACCGCGATCCGATGGCAGGGTTGCTGAAACTTTCAAAAGGTGAGCTTGCGGTGGAGCCGCATGTACTTAACGAGGAGCAGAAAGCGATCCGTGACCGTGTGGTTTCTGATTGGTCGCACGGCGATTATAAAACTTATTTGATTCACGGTGTTACAGGAAGCGGGAAAACAGAAGTTTATCTTTCAATTATTGAGGAGGTTGTAAGAGCAGGCAGGCAGGTGATTATGCTGATTCCTGAGATTGCTCTTACCTATCAGACCGTGCTGCGGTTCTATCGGCGGTTTGGCTCGCGTGTGTCTATATTAAATTCAAAGATGTCGCAGGGCGAGCGATACGATCAGAGTCTGCGCGCTGAGCGGGGGGAGATCGATATTATGATCGGTCCGCGCTCCGCTTTATTCACGCCGTTTCAAAACCTTGGACTGCTTATTTTGGACGAGGAGCATGAGGCGAGTTATAAAAGCGAGATGCCGCCGAAATATCATGCCAGGGAAGTCGCGATTGCGCGTGCGGGGCTTTGCAATGCTTCTGTGCTTTTAGGTTCTGCAACCCCCTCTGTTATCGCGTACAATAAGGCAGCAGAAGGAGAGTACGTGCTGTTTGAACTGAACCGCCGCGCAGTAACCGGAGCAAAGCTTCCAAAAGTGTCGGTTGTTGATTTAAGACAGGAACTCGCTTTTGGAAACCGCTCTATTTTCAGCGGTGAACTGTCGGAAAAGATCCGACAAAGACTTGCTGCAAAAGAGCAGATTATGCTGTTTTTAAACCGAAGAGGATACGCGGGTTTTGTGTCGTGCCGAAGCTGCGGTCATGTGATGAAATGCCCGCACTGTGATATTTCTATGACGGAACATGAGGGCGGTCTGCTTGTGTGCCACTATTGCGGAGAACGGCAGAAAAAGCCGGAAACCTGCCCGTCCTGCGGATCAAAATATATTGCTGCGTTCGGCACGGGAACACAGAAGATTGAAGAGCTGGTTAGGAGAAGTTTTCCGTCTGCGCGCGTGCTGCGCATGGATGCGGACACAACAAGAAAAAAGGAAAGTTATGAGGAGATTTTGTCCGCCTTCTCGCGAAAGGAGGCAGATATCCTTGTCGGCACACAGATGATTGTGAAAGGACATGATTTTCCAGAAGTGACATTAGTTGGTATTTTAGCGGCAGATTTGTCGCTAAATGCAGCAGATTACTGCGCAGCAGAAAGAACATTTGAATTGCTTGCACAGGCGGCAGGACGCGCGGGGCGCGGAGGCAAGGAGGGGGAGGTTGTAATACAGACCTACCAGCCGGAACATTACGCAATTAAAACGGCAGCTGAACAGAATTATAAAGGATTTTTTGCCAGGGAGATTGTATACCGGAAAGCACTTGGATATCCGCCGATCATTCATGTGATGGCGCTGCTGATCCTGTCGGCAAAAGATAGTGCGGCAGATTCCGCAGCAGCCCTGCTTGCCGCAGCGGCAGAAAGATTTTTTTCCGACAATGAACTTTTGGATGTAGTGATGGTAGGACCCGTTCCCGCGGCGCTTTCCAAGGCGAACGATCTGTTTCGAAAAATGGTTTATTTTAAACATGGCAATTATAATGTGCTTGTAGCCTTGAAAAATTTTCTCGAAGGATATATATTATATTCGGAACAATTTCGAAATGTAAATGTTCAGTTTGATTTTAACCCGATGGGAGGATATTAGAGCGAAGACCATCCTGTGGGAATATGCAGAAAAGAGGAAGAACTATGGGTATTAGAAAGATCAGAAAAATAGGGGACGACATTCTTACAAAGAGATCAAGAGAAGTCAAAGAGATGGATCACAGAACTGCGACATTGATCGACGATATGCTTGACACAATGTATGATGCAGACGGCGTTGGACTTGCCGCGCCGCAGGTAGGTATTTTAAAGCGCATTGTCGTAATTGATGTGTCGGCGGAAGCAAATCAGCCGATTGTGCTGATCAATCCGAAGATTTTGGAGATGTCAGGGGAGCAGACCGGCGACGAGGCATGTTTGAGCGTGCCGGGAAAGGCGGGGCAGGTGACAAGACCGAACTATGTCAAGGTGCGCGCGAAAAACCGCGAGATGCAGGAAATTGAGATAGAAGGAACAGAACTGCTTGCCCGCGCACTCTGTCATGAGCTGGATCATCTTGAGGGAATGCTGTATGTCGAAAGGGTAAAAGGCGGTCTGCACGATGCGGGAAACAAGGAGCAGGAGGAAGATTGAGAATAAAAGTTTCCAGCCGTTGTTTAACATTATGGATCCGAATGCCGCGCGGCGGAAGAAATGGCGGAGGAGAGAAAATATGAGAATTGTTTTTATGGGAACCCCAGAGATTGCCGCGGTGATTCTTGACAGTATGCTTGACAAAGAACACGAGGTGGCTGCGGTGGTAACACAGCCGGATCGACCAAAGGGACGCGGCAAAGAAATTGCTTTTTCGGAAGTAAAAAAGTTGGCGATAAAGCATAACATTCCTGTGTACCAGCCTGCTCGTGCAAGAGATCAGGAATTTGTTGATGCATTAAAGCAGCTTGCACCAGAACTTATTGTTGTTGTGGCATTTGGTCAGATTTTGCCAAAAGAGATTCTAGAGCTTCCAAAGTATGGGTGTATCAATGTACATGCGTCCCTGCTGCCAAAATACAGGGGAGCATCCCCGATTCAGTGGGCGATCATCAACGGCGATCGGACAACTGGCGTTACCATTATGTATATGGCGGAAGGAATCGATACCGGGGATATGATAACAAAAGAGCTTGTTGAGATTGCACCAGATGAGACGGGAGGAAGTCTGCATGATAAATTAGCGCAGGCGGGTTGTACTGCATTACACCGTGCAATCGGACAGATTACATCAAAAACAGCGGTGCGCACACCGCAGGATGAATCGCAAGCGGTCTATGTGGGAATGCTGAAAAAAGAGATGGGACATATCGATTTTCAGCGTTCTGCGCAGGAGATTGAAAGGCTTGTGAGAGGGCTTTCACCATGGCCAAGTGCCTACGCGGCTCTGGAGGGAAAGATGTTAAAGTTCTGGCGCTGTGAGGCGGCAGAGCTTACAGAGGAGCAAAAACAAATTATCTCCGAAAAAAGTTGGGAGTGCGGTGCTGTTGTCGCGGTTGAAAAGGATTCCTTTTCCGTGCTTGCCGGCGATGGTGTGCTTATTGTAAAAGAACTTCAGATCGAGGGAAAAAGACGTATGGGAGCAGAAGAGTTTCTGCGCGGCAACAAGGTCGAGCCAGGGCAAATTCTGCGGTAAGTTTAATAAAATTTTAATGGTAATGTAAAAGAAAAAACGCATTTGTATGGTAAAATGCGAAGAAAAATGGACAGGAGGTGCTGTTATGTATTTTGATTGGACTTATTTGCTTGTTATTGTAGGGCTTGCGCTGAGCCTTTTGGCGTCGGCGAAGGTCAAGAGCACGTACTCAAAATACGCGAAGGTGCGCAGTATGTCGGGTATGACAGGCGCGCAGGCGGCGGAGCGGATTTTACATGCAAACGGGCTGTATGATGTGTCTGTCGAGTCTGTTGAGGGAGAGCTGACGGATCATTATGACCCGTCGGAGAAGGTTGTAAGGCTGTCGGAAAGTGTTTATGGAAAGTCGTCTGTGGCGGCGGTCGGCGTGGCGGCACACGAGTGCGGACATGCGATTCAGCACGCAAATGCATACTTGCCGTTAAAGTTTCGCACAGCGATTGTACCTGCTGCAAATATCGGGGCGAAGATTGCATGGCCTTTGATTCTTATTGGAATGATTCTAGGAAGCAGCAGTTCGCGATTTTTAATTACACTTGGGATTATCATGTTCTCGCTTTCTGTGCTGTTTCAGTTTGTAACGCTTCCCGTTGAGATTAATGCTTCCCGCCGTGCAGTAAATGCGCTTTCACAGATGGGAATTTTATACGGGGAAGAAGTCAATGGGACAAAGAAAGTTCTGTCCGCTGCGGCACTTACTTATGTTGCGGCAGCAGCGTCCGCTGCACTCCAGCTGCTTCGCCTTATTTTGCTGTTCGGAAGGAGAAACGACTGATGGATGCCAGGGAGCTTGCGCTTGCAATGCTGCTTGAAGCTGTGGAAGAAAAGTCGCCCAGCCACACGGTGCTTGCCCGTAACCTTGGCAGAAATGATAAAATGGACAAAAGGGAGCGGGCGTTTGCCACCGCGTTGTTTGAGGGGACATTGGAGAGACTCCTGACGCTTGATTTTATGATTTCCTGCTGCTCAAAAGTTCCCATAAAGAAAATGAAACCCGTGATACGACAGATTTTAAGAATGGGATTTTATCAGCTTTCCTATATGCATGTTCCGCCGTCCGCCGTGTGTAACGAGGCAGTGAAACTTGCGAAAAAGCGCGGGCTGTCCGGGCTGTCTGGTTTTGTCAACGGAGTGCTGCGCGCGGCGGTGAGAAATCCGGTTGATATTGAAAAAGAAACGGGCGGATTAAGTTTAAAAGAAAGGCTTTCCGTATTGTATTCCATGCCAGAATGGCTGGTGGAGCGTTTTATTCAGTGGTATGGAACAGTGCGGGCAAAAGAAATGTTTCAGGCATTTTTGGAAGTTCCGCCGCTGACGGTGCGCGTCAATCGGTCAAAATGCAGTGTGAAAGAATGTACAGAACTGCTGGAGGCAGAAAAAATCGAGGTGTCTCCGGGGATTTTTGCTGATATGGCGCTGCGTCTGAACGGCGTGGATTCTGTGGAGCGAATGGGAGCCTTTCAGAAAGGTTTGGTGCAGGTTCAGGACGAGGCGTCGATGCTTCCGGTGCTGTGTGCGGGAATAGAGGAGAGAACATTTGACGGCAGATGTTATATTATTGACTGCTGTGCTGCGCCTGGAGGGAAAACGCTGATGGCGGCGGACGAGCTTTTGCGGCATGGGCAAGCGGGGCTTGTGAGTGCGAGGGATATTTCAGCGTACAAGTTAGAGAAAATACAGGAGAATATAACGCGCACAGGATTTACAAATATAGAAACACTTTTGTGGAATGCATGCCAGGTGCGCAGACAGGATAATCGGGCGGCGGACATTGTCCTTGCGGATTTGCCATGTTCTGGGCTTGGGATTATTGCAAAAAAGCCCGATATAAAATATAATATAACACCAGAAGGAATTTCGGAACTTGTAACTTTACAGAAAAACATGCTGCGGGCAGCGGCACAGTATGTAAAGCCAGGCGGGGTGCTGATCTATTCAACCTGCACAATAAACCCGGAGGAAAATTTGGAAAATGCACTGTGGGTGCAGGAGGAACTTGGTCTGATAAAAGAAGCGCCAAAAAATTTTCCAGAGATTTCTGGTTCTCTTTCCGAAAAAGA
Organism: uncultured Lachnospiraceae bacterium; assembly: GCA_947086895.1. Classification (GTDB taxonomy): domain Bacteria; phylum Bacillota; class Clostridia; order Lachnospirales; family Lachnospiraceae; genus RGIG4057. The sequence continues at coordinate 22,218 of CAMUAR010000003.1, forward strand.
TTTTGGTGTTCAGCTGCTTCCAGAAGTTGGCGGTACAGATGGTTTTTTTGTCAGCAGATTCCGTCGCCCGGCAGATTGAAAAATTCCTTTCGAAATGACAGAATAAGAGGTAAGCGGTACAATGGAGCTTAAGGACGTAATATCAATGGATCTGACTGAGCTTGAAAAAGAAGTGGTGCTGCTTGGAGAGAAGAGCTACCGCGCCGCGCAGATATACAGGTGGATACATGAAAAGCTCTGCGATGGTTTTGATGAGATGACGAATATTTCGGAAAGCTTTCGGGAAAGATGTAAGGAAACTTTTTCCTTTCCTGTTTTAAAGGCTGTGGAAAGGCTGGAATCCGCCATTGATGGTACCTGCAAATTTTTGTTTGAGCTTTCAGACAAAAATGTGATCGAGAGTGTTTTGATGAAGTATCATCACGGCAATTCTGTGTGCATTTCATCCCAGGCAGGATGCCGAATGGGATGCCGGTTTTGCGCCTCTACATTAAACGGGCTTACAAGAAATTTAGCACCGTCGGAAATGTTGGAGCAGGTTTATAGAATACAGAAGATTTCAGGGCAGAGAGTGTCAAATATTGTCGTTATGGGAACAGGAGAACCCCTTGATAATTATGATAATCTTGTAAAGTTTATCCGAATGATAAGCAGCGAAAATGGGCTGAATATCAGCCAGAGAAACATAACCGTATCCACCTGTGGTATTCCAGAGAACATAAGCAGGCTTGCAGAGGAGGGATTAGGAATCAACCTCGCGCTTTCTCTTCATGCCCCCAACGATACAGACCGGGAAGTGTTAATGCCTGTGGCCAGGCAGTACAAGTTAAAAGATGTGCTTAGCGCTATGGACAAATACTATCAAAAAACAAAAAGAAGACTTACTTTTGAGTACAGTCTTGTAGCGGGGGTGAATGATTCTGCAGCGCAGGCAGAGCAGCTTGCAAAACTTGTATTCGGAAAAAACTGTCTCGTTAATTTGATTCCGGTCAATGATGTAAAGGAGCGAGGTTTTTTTCGACCTAATACAGAAAAGATACAGAAATTTAAAAATATCCTTGAAAAAAATAGGATCCATGTTACGATAAGGAGGGAAATGGGCGCAGACATTAACGCTGCCTGCGGGCAGCTTAGAAAAAGTTACGCCGACAAAAGAAAGCAACAGGAGGTGAGCCAGGCATGAAAACTTTTTTCGTTACGGACACGGGAAGAAAGCGCCAGGTCAACCAGGATTATGGCTTTTGCAGCGAGGAGCCTGTCGGCAGACTGCCGAATCTTTTTATTGTCGCTGATGGTATGGGAGGACATAATGCCGGAGATTTTGCTTCTAGATTTGCTGTGGAAGAATTTGTCCGTCAGCTGAAAGAAGGACGAGCCAAGACTGTGATTTCCTTGATGGAGGATGGTGTAAGGCAGACGAACAAAGGGTTGCTTGGCGAGGCGCAGGGGCGCGCAGAGCTTGCAGGCATGGGAACGACGTTTGTTGCTGCCACCGTGTTGGAAAATGAGATGTATGTCGCCAATATTGGTGACAGCCGTCTTTATCTGATAGATCAGGAGAAAATTTCGCAGATAACGCAGGATCATTCCCTGGTGGAAGAGATGATTCGCCGCGGGGAACTTTTGCGTGAGGAGGCGAGGTTTCATCCAAATAAAAATGTTATAACAAGAGCACTTGGCGCCAATGTGGATGTTGTGCCGGATTTTTTTGAGATCTCCGTCACGCCGGGAGATATTGTACTGCTTTGTTCGGACGGGTTGTCTAACATGGTGGATGATGCGGAGATCTTTCGTGTGGTGAACGAGGAAAGGCAAGATATCAAAGGGGCAGGAAAGAGGCTTTTGGCGTTGGCAAACGAGAACGGAGGCAGGGATAATATTACAATACTGCTTATCCTTATGGAAGGTGAACCCGTCAGAAGGGAAACGGGGTAGAAATCTTTATTGATGCAATATCGAAGGCAGGAACGAGGTATGATTTATGATTAAACCAGGTATGTACATCAGTGAACGCTATGAGATCATCGACAAGGTAGGCTCAGGTGGAATGGCGGATGTATACAAGGCAAAATGTCACAGGTTAAACCGAAATGTGGCCATGAAAATATTGAAGCCGGAGTATTCCAGCGACAAGAATTTTGTTTCAAAATTTCGCGCGGAAGCGCAGTCTGCTGCTGGGCTGTCGCACCCTAATATTGTGAATGTGTACGATGTTGGGGACGACGATGGACTCTATTATATTGTGATGGAGCTGGTCGAGGGCATCACGCTGAAAAAGTTTATTGAGCGCAAGGGAAATCTTGAGATTAAAGAGGCGATCGGTATTTCCATTCAGACTGCTCAGGGCATGGAAGCGGCACATGCCAACCATATTATTCACCGCGATATCAAACCGCAAAATATTATTATTTCACGCGATGGTAAAGTTAAAGTGACGGATTTTGGTATTGCGAAGGCTGCGACTTCCAACACGGTTTCTCAGAATGCAGTAGGCTCGGTACATTATCTTTCACCGGAACAGGCAAGAGGTGGATATTCCGATGAGAAGAGCGATATCTATTCTCTCGGCGTGACGCTTTATGAGATGCTCTGCGGCAAAGTGCCGTTCGCGGGGGATAATTCCGTTTCCGTCGCGCTCTCCCACATCAATGACGAGGCGACGCCAATTCGTGAACTGCGACCAGATGTACCGTTGAGTATTGAAAAAATTGTTCAGAAATGTATGCAAAAAAAACCAGAACGCAGGTATTTATCCGCCTCAGAATTAATTGCTGATCTAAAGCGCTCCATCACAAATCCAGATGGAGATTTTGTGAAGCTTGCATCCGTTTCCGTGCCGGACTCTCCGACAATCAATATGACGGATGCGCAGATGGAATCCATAAAGAGCGCGGCAAAATCGCCGGCAGTCTATTATGACAGTCATCCTGACGCTGTGTCAAATTCAAAAAAAGTACAAAAGGAAGAGGAGGAGGAACTTGATGGAGTTGACCCAAAGTTTGAAAAGTTTATTATTGCAGGTACAATTGTAACTGCGGTTGCATTAGGACTTGCATTGATCTATCTTGTCGTCAACCTCTCAGGAGTGCTTGATATTTTTAAAAAGAACGAGGACAATGGAGTTACGCCAACACCGGATACTGTGTTTACGCCAACGCCGGATCCAACGCCGACGCCGGAACCGGACGGCGTAGAGATGAAGGAGCTTGTCAGTGTAGTTGGGATGACGCTGGATGACGCGATCAACACACTAAAGCTGATTTCGGATGGTTTTAGCATTATCTCAGATAAAGAAGAATATTCTTCTGATGTGCCGAAAGGTTATGTGATAGAGCAGTATCCGCTGAAGGGTGCCAGTATTGCGGCGGACGGCACAATTGAGCTTACATTAAGTGCAGGTCCGCAGGCACTTGTAATACCGGACGTCAAATATTATTCGCTGGACAAAGCGAGATCGACGCTGGAAAGTGCAGGGTTTGTGACAAAACCTGCTTATGAGTCAAATTCCGAATTTGAGAGCGGTATGGTAATCCGCACAGAACCAGCATCGGAAGAGTATTTGGAAGAGGGGCAGACGGTCACGGTGTTTGTAAGCACCGGTCCAGATATTGTAATGACGCAGATGCCGCAGCTTTTGGGCAAGACGGAGGAGGAAGCGGTCGCAGCGATCTCAAAAGCGGGATTATCGCTGGGAAGTACAAGTTATGCAAGCAGCAATCGGTATGCGGAAGGACTTGTATGTTTCCAGAGTTACGCGGAGGGCGAGCGTCTTGCCAACGGTACATCCGTTGACTTCGCACTTAGCACCGGTCCAGAACAGGAAGCAACCCCGACTCCTCAGCCGGACGATACAGATGACCCAGATGATGTTCCAGAACCGACGACAGAGCCGGTAGATACTCCAGAACCGACACCGACGCCAACTCCTACGCCAGAAGAGGAACCTGTGTATGAGTATCGCGCGACAGCGCTGATCAGCGACTGGCCGGATTGGCTTGAAGAGACAGGCACGGCGACGCTCTATGTCACAATTTCGCAGGATGGCAACGATCTTGTGATCTATGAGAGCGATACGCTGTTTACAGCGTCGGATTTTCCGTACTCAATCAATATCAGCTTGGCGGAGGGCGATGGTTTCTCGGAGGGAGCCGCAACAGTTTCTGTCTGGTTCTCAGGAGTGCCTTATGACGGGTCTTATATGGTTGAGCTAAAAGCAGTGCGGGTGAACTGATGCAGGGAAAGATTATCAAGGGAGTTGCAGGCGCCTACTATGTCAATGTAGAAGGATGCGGGATATACGAATGTACAGCAAAAGGGATTTTTCGGCATCGCGGGCAAAAACCTCTGCCAGGCGATAATGTTGAGCTTGAGGTTTTCGATGAGGCGGCAAAAGGTGGAAACATTATAAATATTTTGGAGCGCAGGACGGAGTTGGTCCGTCCTGCCGTAGCCAATGTAGACCAGGCGGTTATTATGTTTGCCGCGGCAGAGCCGGAACCGAGCTTAAATTTGCTGGACCGCTTTCTTGTGCTGATGGAGTGGCAGCAGGTAAAAACCATTGTATGTTTTAATAAAAAAGACAGAGTTGCGAAAGAGAGACAAAAAGAGCTGAAAGAAATTTACGCAGAGAGCGGCTGCCTTGTATTTCTTGTCTCAGCAAAAGAGCAGGACGGAATTGAGGAGCTTAAAAGAGTGCTAAAAGGAAAAACAACCGTGCTTGCTGGTCCAAGCGGAGTTGGAAAATCCACATTGACCAATCTTTTATATCCAAAAGCAAAAATGCAGACCGGCGGAATCAGCGAGAAGATTAAGCGCGGCAAACATACGACAAGACATTCGGAACTGTTTTATGCAGGGGAAGAAACCTATTTATTTGACACGCCGGGGTTTAGTTCTTTGTATCTCCCGCAAGAGATTGACAAAGAACAATTGAGAGATTTTTATCCGGAATTTAAATCAGCTTTTGGCTTGTGCAGATATTTAAGCTGCCTGCACGATAAAGAGCCGGACTGTGCAGTGAAAAATGCAGTTGCTGCTGGGCAGATTCCTCCAGAACGATATAAAAATTACTTACTTTTGTTGGACGAAATCAGAAACCGAAAAAGATATTAACATTGTGGAGGTATACTTATGTATCAATTATCCCCATCCATTTTATCCGCCGATTTTTCGTGTCTTGGAGAACAAATACGTTGTGTTGAGAAAGCAGGGGCAGATCTGTTACATATTGATGTGATGGACGGATGTTTTGTGCCAAGGATATCTTATGGGATGCCGGTGATTGAGTCCATCCGCAAAGTGTCAGAACTGCCGTTTGACGTTCATCTTATGGTGGACGAGCCAATTCGCTTTATCGCTGATTTTAAGGCATGCGGCGCAGATATGCTGACGGTGCATTACGAGGCGTGTAAACACTTGCATGCCGCTGTGCTTGAAATAAAAAAGCATGGTATGAAAGCAGGTGTAGCGTTGAATCCAGCCACGCCGGTGGAAGTGTTGAAGTATATTTTGCCGGAGCTTGACTATGTGCTGATTATGACAGTGAATCCAGGGTTTGGGGGACAGAAATTTCTGCCGATGACACTTGGAAAAATAAAGGATCTTAGCAGGCTTTGCAAAGAGCTTGGGGTGTTTGCAGATATCGAGGTGGACGGCGGCATTACGCTGGAAAATCTCCCGGATGTTATGGCGGCTGGCGCCAATATGATTGTAGCTGGTACAACGGTGTTTGGCGGATGCATTAAGGATAATATTGCCGCTGTAAAAGAGGTCTTTCAAAAAAGATCCGCTTTATAAAGATTAGATCAGAAGAAAAATTGTGGCTGTAAAACTGTCGGGCATAAATTACTTTTTTGTCTGTTCCCAGTTCCGGTTAAAAAATATTAAGACTGGGCTTTTTGGCAGTGAAAAAAGGTTAGGGCAAGAGGATATCAGTATGTGTATTGTTATTATTACAGGCGGAATAGTACAAGATCAAGCCGTCAAAAAATATATGGAAAGCAGAAAGATCAGTCATGTAATTGCAGTGGACGGCGGAGCTGCCGCAGCGGAGAGACTTTCGCTGCAGCCAGATTATATTGTCGGTGATTTTGACACACTTGTGCCGGAAAAACTGGAAAAATATAAAAGCGCATATGGTATAACCATACAGCAGTTTCAGCCGGAAAAGGATGATACGGATACGCAGATTGCAGTGGAGCTTGCAATAAAACTGGCAAAAGACAAAAAAACTTGTGAAGATTTTCAGGAGGATATTATTCTTTTTGGCGCGCTGGGGAAACGGTTTGACCATGCGATTGCCAATGTGCTTCTGCTTGAGAAATTTGCCGACGCAGGGCTTTGCGCTTGTATTGTGGATGAGTATAATCGAATTTCCGTACACAAAAAAAGTTTTGTATTTGAGCGTTTCCATCAGTATGGAACATACATTTCTTTTGTCGCATTAACGCCGGTTGTTCGAGGAATTACATTGACTGGTTTTAAATATCCTCTGACACAGCATACATTAAAGCAGGAGGACAGCCTGTGCATCAGCAATGAACTGGTAAAGGAAACGGGAACGGTATCTTTTTCGGACGGCATTCTGCTGATGGTGGAATCAAAAGACTAAGTGCTGTGTAAAATCCAGAATGCGCCCAGAGACGTTGTTTGGATTTTAAAGGTGTTTTGATACTTATATTAAGAATTATCATAAATCTGTATGTTTGTATAACCAGACAATACAAGATATAAAAGTGCAGAATATTAAAAAAGAATCAAGATTAGTATAGTGATTAGTATGGTAAAAATACAGAGAAAGGCGGAAACTTTTGTAAATAAAGGGTTTTCGAACAGGTATAAGAAAAAATGAAACTAGGTATAATAGGTTTGCCGAATGTCGGAAAAAGTACATTGTTTAATTCGCTGACAAAAGCGGGAGCAGAATCGGCAAATTATCCATTTTGTACAATCGATCCGAATATCGGTATTGTGGCAGTGCCGGATAAAAGACTGAAGGTACTTGGCGATATGTATGCTTCGGAGCGCATTGTGCCTGCGACAATCGAGTTTGTAGATATTGCGGGATTGGTTAAGGGGGCGTCGAAGGGAGAGGGGCTTGGAAACCAGTTTCTGGCAAATATCCGTGAAGTTGACGCGATTGTCCATGTGGTAAGATGTTTTGAGGATTCTAATATCATCCATGTCGAGGGCAGTATTGACCCGATACGGGATATCGAAACAATCAACCTGGAATTGATTTTTTCTGATCTCGAAGTGCTTGAACGCAGATATTCCAGAGTGAAAAAGCAGGCAAACAACGATAAACGTGCAGCGACGGAAGCGGAGTTAATCGAGAAGCTGATGAAACATTTGGAGGAGGGAAAATTAGCAAGATACTATCCTTTGATAAATGAGGAGGAGAGCGAGCTGTTTGAGAGCTTTCATCTGCTGACATGCAAGAAGGTAATCTATGCTGCAAATGTGAAAGAAGAGGATCTTGCCGATGATGCTGCAAAAAATATTTATGTACAGAGAGTGCGTGAGTACGCGGAAAAAGAATGCGAAAATGAGCAGTCGGATGTTTCAGAAGTATTTGTAATCTGCGCGCAGATTGAGCAGGAGATTGCGGAGCTGGACGATGATGAGAGGAAGATGTTTTTGGAAGAATTGGGTATTGAGGAGTCAGGTCTTGAGAGACTTGTATGCGCAAGCTACCGAATGCTGGGGCTTTTAAGTTATCTTACAGCAGGACCAAAAGAGACAAGGGCATGGACGATTGAAGATGGAACAAAGGCACCGCAGGCAGCGGGAAAAATACATTCCGATTTTGAGCGCGGTTTTATCCGAGCTGAGATTGTCGATTACGAATATTTAGTGGCGTGCGGAAGCTTTAACGCGGCGAAGGAAAGAGGTTTGGTGCGTTCCGAAGGAAAGGAATACGTCATTCAGGACGGAGATGTTGTATTGTTCCGCTTTAATGTATAAACTGCCGTAAAAAAGACAGGTTGCACGGTGGTAATGGAGGCTGTATGCTGTACATGGTCAAGACGGATATCAATTTTCCCAATATTGGGATATCGCTGCCCAAAGTTGCAAACGGTGTTACAATATTTGGATTTGATATTATGTATTATGGCATAATTATCGTCTGTGGGATGCTGCTCGGAGTGCTGCTCGCATGTTGGCGCGCAAAGCGCGCAGGCGAGTCGCCGGATATGATTATCGATTTTGCTTTGTATGCTATTTTATGTGCTGTTGCAGGCGCAAGAATATATTATGTTATTTTTGCATGGGATTCCTTTAAGGACAATCCCTTGTCTGTTTTTAATTTGCGGACAGGGGGGCTTGCGATTTACGGCGGCGTGATCGGCGGTGTTCTGGCTGCCGTCGTTTATGCGAGGATAAAAAAAATCAGTTTTTTAAGGCTGACAGATATTTGTGCGCCGGCATTGCTGCTTGGGCAGGTAGTTGGAAGGTGGGGGAATTTTTTCAACAGGGAGGCGTTTGGAACTTACACCGACGGACTTTTTGCAATGCAGCTGGATCGGCGTGCGGTTGGCAGTGATTTTACCTGTTCTGCCGTCACTCTTGCACAGAGGTATGCGGGAAGAGAAGAAGCCCTGAATCGGATTATGGAAATTCGCAATAACACGGTATGGATCAATGAGATTGAATATATTCAAGTACATCCGACGTTTTTGTATGAGTCTCTCTGGAATCTTGCACTTATGACTGTTTTGCTTCTGTATACCAAACATCAAAAATTCGATGGCGAGCTTATGCTCTGGTACTTTGTCGGTTATGGGTTTGGAAGAGTATGGATTGAGGGGATGCGGACGGATCAATTATTTCTTTGGGGAAGTGAAATCGCCGTGTCTCAGATTTTATCCGCATTGCTTGTTGCAGCTGCATTTGCCGCTATTGTTGTGATTCGGATTCGACTGAAAAGAAAAACCGACGGAAGAGCAGCAAGAAAAGTCAGGAAATAAAAGAGTTTGTATTTCATGATTTGTGGTGTAACTATAGTAGTTTTTGCGTCTGTAAAATACATGAAATTGTGTATAGCTAAATTCGTCGAATTGGGAGAAATCGTAGGGGAAAAAGAGAGTTTTCCTTGTGGCTTGTCTGCGGGAAGACTCTTTTTTCTTGGTTAGCACTTGCTTTTTTGGGCGAATTCGGTTAGAATGTTCAAAGAAAGTGGTAGAAAGTGGTTTGAAGTGCAGCAGTTGGAACTTCTTTATTATACGCGCCCAGACGCGGAAAAATTATGCAGTGCCAGCATGACAAATAGGAGAAAAGCTTTGCTGCTCGACAGGAAAGGTAAGGTGGTTGCAACATCATGTTCCAGTATCTTTCTGCATACGACAGGAGGGGATGCAGCGATGGATAAAGAGCAGCAGGAATTTCAGCATGTACCTGTTTTGCTTGAAGAATGCATTCGAGGGCTTAACATTAAGCCGGAGGGAACTTATGTGGACGGCACGCTTGGCGGAGCGGGTCACGCGGCAAGGGTTGCAGCGCTGCTGTCTGGTTCGGGAAGATTGATTGGGATTGACCAGGATGCAGATGCGGTGGCGGCGGCAGGACAGCGGCTTGCGCCATACCATGAACACACTGTGATTGTTCGAAGCAATTATCGGGAAATCAGGGGGATTATGGAGGAGCTGAATATTTCTGGCGTGGATGGAATCTTGTTGGATTTGGGAGTTTCGTCGTGGCAGCTTGACTGTGCAGGCAGAGGATTTTCTTATCGGGAGGATGCGATGCTTGATATGCGGATGGACGACCGTCAGGAAAAAACAGCGCGTGATATTGTAAATTGCTACAGTGAACAGGAACTTTACCATGTAATACGCGATTACGGGGAGGATGCTTTTGCGAAAAATATCGCAAAGCATATTGTAAGGGCAAGGCAGGACAAGCCCATTGAAACGACATTTGAATTGAACGGGATTATCCAGGCGGCGATACCAGCAAAAGTCAGGATGGCAAAAGGACATCCGTCAAAGAAAACGTTTCAGGCAATCCGAATTGAACTAAACAGGGAGCTGGAGGTATTAAGGGAATCGTTGGATATTATGATTGATTTGCTGAATCCGAACGGAAGACTTTGCATTATTACATTTCATTCACTGGAAGACCGGATCGTCAAGCAAAATTTTAGGAAAAATGAAAATCCATGTACATGCCCGCCGAATTTTCCGGTCTGTGTATGTGGAAAAAAGCCGAAAGGCAGTCAGCTGACAAAAAAGCCGGTTCTGCCGTCGGAGCAGGAGTGTGCAAAGAATTCGCGCGCAAAGAGCGCAAAGCTTCGTATTTTTCAAAAAATATAACAGTGGAGGATGTTTGACAGCACCGTGGGGATGCAGGCATTAAGACAGAAAGGCGGGATATGTATGGGAACCCGAAGAAACCCTTACCAGTATGATCCAGAGTACTATATTCAGGGAAATACTGTAAAAAAACTGAACCGGCAGAACAGCGCGCAGGAAAAACCGCTTGTCCGTGAGCATGAACGACCCGCAAGACAGCCGGAACGCAGACCGCAGAAAAACCCGTCTGTCCATAAACGACCCGCTCAAGAGCAGCAAAAAAGACTTATTTCAATCGGCAGAGGAATCAATTTGCTGGGGATGGTTGTGCTTTCATTTGCAATGTTTGCAACTGTGCGTGTATGTATTGGATATTTGGAACTTCAGGCGGAATCGACGAGATTAGAGCAGGCGATTGAGGCATTGGAAGGCGAACTTGGACTGCTTGTTGATGCGAACAATGCAAAAGAGAATAAGATTACATCAGATATTGACTTGGAGGTAATCTATCAAAAAGCAGTCGGTGAGCTTGGGATGGTATTTCCAAACCATAACGAGGTACTCTATTACGACGAAGTAGATTTGAGTTATGTCAGACAGTATGCAGATATCCCGGAGGCGGCAAGCTCGATTTTGGACAAGCTGGTGCCATAGACCGCCAAGAGAATTTGTCCGGAAAGTGGTAAGGCATTATGGTGAGAAGAAGAAAAAAGACATCGGCAAAAAAACTTACACGCAAAATGCAGGGAACGTTGCTCTTTGTATTTTGCGTGATTTTGTTGTGTGTTGGCGTTATCTGCGGAAGAATTGTCTATATCAATGCCAACGATGGGGAGCGGTATGAAAAGAAGGCTTTAGTACAGCAAAGCATTGGAACAAACGCAAACTTGCCTTACAAGCGGGGCGATATTCTTGACCGCAACGGAGTGGCGCTTGCAAAAAGTGTTAAGGTGTACAACGTGATCTTTGATCCCAGTATTATAAACTCGGATGAAAAGTTTGGGGAGCCGACAATAGGAGCGCTTGTTGAGGTGTATGGGCTGGATGCAGCAGAACTTTACCAGATTCTTTCCGAAAAGCCCAAAAGCGCGTATATTCGGCTTTTGCGCCGTCAATCCTACGAGTCAATGGAAGCATTTCGTGCGCTTGCACAGGAAAATAAATATATTAAGGGGGTATGGTTTGAGGAGGAATATATCCGCAATTATCCGTTTGGACGTCTGGCGTCCCATGTCATTGGATATACGGTGGCAGGCGACGTCGGTACATGGGGGATTGAACAATATTACAATTCGGAATTGTCCGGTACAAACGGGAGAGAATACGGGTATTATGATGCCGGACTCAACTTGATCAAGGTGTCAAAATCTGCTGTGGATGGACATACGATCATTTCAACTCTGGATGTGAACGTGCAGGAGCGTGTTGAAAAAAAAGTTGATGAGTTTCTTGCAGAATGGCCGTGCAATAATATTGGGGTTCTTGTTATGAACCCAAATAATGGAGCGATCTATGCGATGGCTTCAAACAAAGGGTTTGATTTAAATAATCCAAGAGATTTATCCGCGTATTATAGCGAGGAGGAGCTTGCGCTGATGTCGGAGGCGGAGGAACTTACCGCGCTCAATCGAATGTGGCGAAATTTCTGTATCAGCGATACTTATGAACCCGGTTCAACGTTTAAACCGTTTACTGTGGCGGCCGCGCTGGAAGAAAATCTTGTGTCAGCGGATAATACATTTCAATGCAATGGGTATCAGATGATTGCGGGCTGGCGTATCAACTGCAATAAAAGATCCGGGCATGGTACTGTCACGCTCGCCGAGTCTTTGATGAAATCCTGCAATCCGGCATTGATGCAGATTGTGGAAAAACTGGAGCGGGATAAGTTTTACAGTTATCAGCAGCATTTTGGTTTTGGGCAGACGACAGGGGTTGATCTGCCGGGCGAGGCGAACAGTATTTTGATTGATAAAGAAAACTTGAATGTGACAGAGCTTGCCACTTCAAGTTTCGGGCAGAGTTTTAATATTACGATGGTGCAGCTGGCGTCCGCTTTTTGCTCTCTGGTAAATGGAGGAAATTACTATCAGCCGCATGTTGTCAGCGAAATACGTGATAATTCCGGCGCGACAATCTACGAAAATAATGGTGTGCTTGTAAATGTGTCGGTCTCAGCACAGACATCGGAATTTTTAAGGGACGCGCTCTATATGACAGTGGAGAGCGGAACCGCTTCCCCGGCGAAAGTGGAAGGATATCTGGTTGGGGGCAAAACAGGAACAGCCCAGAAAGGCGTGCGCGATAAAGAAAACCAAAAATATGTTGTGTCCTTTATTGGATGTTCTCCAGCGGATAAACCGGAGGTAGTAATCTACGTTGTAATTGATGAGATTTATAACGAGGAGAAAAAAGCGAGCAGTTCGCTTGCAACCAAACTGACCAGCGAGATTCTTGAGGAAATTCTGCCGTTTCTCTCGGTTTATCCAGAAGGGGAGATTGATTATCATGTCGATTTGTCATTGCTAAATCCTGATACCGATTTAAATGACATTGATGAGGAGGGGGCGATTGAACCGCAGCAGGGGACATAGTTTTTGACCCGCGCGAATAAACTAGATGGAATACATCATTGAGGCGGCGGGTTGTGCGACACTTTTTATCCTACCAAAAGCGGGGGTTGTTATTGATTATTGCGATGCTGGTTGCCGGCGTGTTTGTAATTGCCGGAAGGCTCGCCTATTTTATGATTTTTGTCACGGACCGCTATGCGCAGCGCGCGCAGGAACTGCACGAGAGAGAGCGCAGCATCAAGGCGGAGAGGGGACTGATCTATGATCGAAATGGAGTTGTTCTTGCGGACAACAAACCAGTTTGTACAATTTCTGTGATACATAATCAGATAAAAGAGCCAGAGGAAGTTATTGCAAAATTATCCGAGATTTTAGAACTTCCAGAGGAAACTGTGCGCAAGCGGGTTGAAAAATATTCCTCAATTGAACGTATCCGTTCTAATGTACCAAAAGAAACAGCGGACAAGATAAGAGATTTGGGGCTTGACGGCGTGATGGTCGATGAAGATTACAAGCGCTTTTATCCTTATGGCTCTCTTGCATCCAAGGTGCTTGGCTTTACAGGGAGCGACAATCAGGGCATTATTGGATTGGAAGTAGAGTATGACTCGTTTCTTCAGGGGACACCAGGCACAATATTGACGCTTACAACCGCTCATGGACTTGAGCTTGAGAACGCAGCAGAAAACAGGGTGGAGCCGATAAACGGCAATCATCTTCACACAAGTCTTGATATCGTAATCCAGCAGTATGCGGAACAGGCAGCAGAGCGAGTGTATACTGCAAAAAATGCAAATCGTGTCAGTGTTATTGTTATGAATCCACAAAACGGTGAGATTTATGCGATGGTAAATGTTCCAGAATTTGATTTAAACGAGCCTTATACACTGACCGAAGCAGTACTTAACGGAGCTGCCGCTGAGGAGCTTACAAAGGCGCAGACCAATGATCTGCGCAATACGATGTGGCGCAATCCTTGTATCAGCGATACTTATGAACCTGGTTCTTCGTTTAAGGTAATCACTGCGACTGCGGCGCTGGAGGAGGGCGCTGTCCGGCTGACGGATACATTTTATTGTCCAGGATATAAGATTGTTGAAGATAGAACAATACGCTGCCACAAAATCGGAGGGCATGGAAGCGAGGACTTTAAACTTGGAATTATGAATTCATGCAATCCTGTTTTTATGGAGATTGGTGCAAGGGTCGGCGCAGAACGCTTTTTATACTATTTTGAGAAGCTGGGTTTAAGAAGCCGCACAGGAGTTGATTTGCCGGGCGAAGCAAACTCCATTGTACATAAACTTGAGAATATCAAGGCGGTGGAGTTGGCGACAATGTCGTTTGGGCAGTCGTTTCAAATATCGCCGCTGCAGCTGATGCGCGCTGCGAGCGCAGTTGTCAACGGAGGCACGCTTATCACGCCTCATTTTGGCGTGTCCGTTGAAAACGCCGAAGGCGTGACAATAAAAACATTATCGTACAAAGAGACGGACGGCGCGGTATCTCCTGAAACGAGCCAGACAATGAAGGAATTGTTGGAAGCGGTTGTCGCGGAAGGAACAGGAAAACGCGCTTACGTCGCAGGTTTTCATATTGGGGGAAAAACAGCGACCTCGGAAAAGCTGCCGAGGCGTTCTGGACGTTATATCGCTTCGTTTCTTGGATTTGCACCAGCGTCTGACCCGCAGGTTATGGTACTTGTTATGATTGATGAGCCGGAAGGGATTTACTACGGCGGAACAATCGCCGCGCCGGTTGCCGGTGAGATTTTGGGAAATATTTTACCGTACCTTGGAATCAATCCAGATTACAGTGAGCAGGAATTAAAGGATTACAAACTTGGAAGCATTTCCGTACCTGATTTTGTCGGCAAGACAGAAAAAGAGGCAAAGACGGTTTTTGAGTCTTTCTCGGAGGGGGAACTTTATATTGTCGGGGAAGGGGAGGTTGTCACAGAACAGTTTCCAGTGCCAGGCGAGATGGTAAATGAAAACAGTGATATTATTTTATATATGGGTGCAGCCGAAAAAATAGCGGAATAACCAGAAATATTGCTGCTGGTTTATACCATGCAGGGAATGGAGATTACAATGGAATTTAATGGAAAACGTATTTTGGTGATCGGGGCAGGGCTTAGCGGGATTGCCGCGGCAAAATTGCTGGATAATATCGCGCAAGTTGTGCTCTATGATGCAAATGAAAAACAAAATATCGCGGATATTTTAGCAAAAATAAAAATGCCGCAAAGAAATTTTTCGGGGCGGATTGTGCTTGGCGATCTGCCGCAGGAAATGGAAGACAGTTGTGATTTTGTCGTGTTGAGTCCAGGGGTTCCAGCCGATTTGCCACTTGTAAATAGACTTCGGGAAAAAGGGGCGACAGTGCTTGGCGAGGTGGAACTTGCCTACCAGTTTTCAAAGGGAAAGATTGTGGCTGTCACCGGGACAAATGGAAAAACGACAACAACAGCACTTACCGGGGAGATTATGCGCGCCTATTACAATGATGTATTCGTTGTTGGCAATATCGGTATACCGTACACAGAGATTGTGGAAAATCTGACGAAAGAGTCTGTTGCGGTTGCGGAGGTGAGCAGTTTTCAGCTTGAGACAACAATTGATTTTCACCCCCAGGTCAGCGCAATTTTAAATATTACGCCGGATCATTTGGACAGACATCACACAATGGAAAACTATATTACAGCAAAACTTGATATTGCAAAAAATCAGACGGACAAAGATACTTGTATTTTAAACTATGAGGATAGTGTGCTTCAGGAGGCGGCAAAAAAAATTTCTGCCAGGATTGTATGGTTTTCAAGTGAGAGAAAGCTTTCCGATGGGTTGTATCTTGAAGGAGATAAAATTATTTTTGCAGATCATGGTGTTTTAAAAACAGTCTGCAACATTCATGAATTGAATATTATCGGTCGGCATAATTATGAAAATGTAATGGCTGCTGTGGCAGCAGGTCTTGCGATGGAAATACCTATGGAATCCATTCGAAAAGCGCTGAAAAGTTTTGTCGCTGTGGAGCATAGAATTGAATATGTCGCTGAAAAGCGGGGAGTGAAATACTACAACGATTCCAAAGGCACAAATCCCGACGCTGCAATTAAGGCGATTCGCGCGATGACGACAAAGACGCTCTTGATTGCGGGAGGCTATGACAAAGGTTCGGAGTATGAAGATTGGATCGACGCATTTGAGGGTAAAGTCCGATATCTTGTGCTGATGGGTCAGACAAGAGAAAAGATCGCTGCGACAGCAAAGAAAAAAGGTTTCCACAATATTGTTATGGCAGACAGCATGAAAGAAGCGGTGGAGTTTTGCGCCGAACATGCGCATTCGGGAGAGACTGTATTACTCTCGCCATGTTGTGCAAGCTGGGGGATGTTTCAAAATTACGAGGAGCGCGGCAGAATTTTTAAAGAGCTTGTTCACGGACTTTTGGATTGATTAGCAAAACTGTTTTAGAAATTGGAGGAAGCAATGACCAGGGACGAGATGGAGCAGGGGAAAAAATTAAAGAAGCGCCGATATTATGATTATACGCTGTTGTTCCTGGTATTGTTTCTTGTCTGCTTTGGACTTGTTATGGTGTACAGCGTCAGCTATTATAACGCAAACAAATACTATAACGACCCGACACTGTTTTTGCGCAAGCAGGCGATTTTTGCGGTAGTTGGAACAGCGATGATGATTGTGATATCAAAGATTGATTACCGCATCTATATCAGCAAATTGCCATTTTTGCCGGTAAAACCAATTGTCCTTTTATATATTGTGTGTTTCGGGCTTCAGCTTTATCTTGTTTTATTTGGCCAATCGACCGGCGGGTCGCAGCGATGGATTGAGCTTGGAAGTTTTGGAAAATTTCAGCCGTCCGAGATCACAAAAATCTGCGTGCTGCTCTGTACTTCGTATCTGGTCAAGCTCGCGCCGAGAAGACTTGATAATCTGAGAGGATTTTTAAGAATATTTCTTATTATGTCGCCTTTGGTTGCTCTAGTTGCCTGGGAAAACTTTTCCACCGCTCTGGTGACAGGTGTTATTCTCGTCTCCATTTGTTTTGTAGCTTCGCGGAAAAAAGGTTATTATTTGTGGGGACTTTTACTTTTGGTGGTTGCGGCGGTCTGTTTGATTATCTTTTTCCCGTACCGAATCGAGCGGTTTCAAGTTTGGATGAATATTGAAACGCACCCAAAAGGGTATCAGATTTTGCAGGGGCTTTATGCGATCGCTTCCGGTGGGCTGTTCGGCAAAGGGCTTGGTCAGGGAATACAAAAACTCGGCTATATACCAGAGGCGCACAATGATATGATTTTCTCGGTGATCTGTGAGGAGCTTGGCATGATCGGAGCATTTGCAGTACTGTTCTTGTTTGTGCTGATGCTCTGGAGGATTTTTCTTGTCGCCATCAATGCACAAGATTTGTTTGGCAGTTTGATCGCAACTGGTGTTATGGCACAAATTGCCGTACAGGTTTTGATCAATGTCGCAGTTGTGACAAACACAATTCCATCGACGGGTATTCCGCTGCCGTTTATCAGTTACGGCGGAAGTTCGCTGCTTGTTTTAATGATGGAACTTGGCATTGTGCTTGGAGTTTCAAACCGGATAGAGGGAGAACGATAAAAACTGCAGAAACGTTTTAAACATATTTCGTCTGGCGAAAAAGAGTAGCACAAAAAGAGGAAATCTGCATACAATATGTTATAATTTTTCTTTTTTGAGGTATGTGCTATGGCTTCCCTAACAATAATCGGTGGTAACCAGCTGTATGGTAAACTTAGAGTGCAGGGCTCAAAGAACGCGGTTTTGCCGATGATGGCAGCTGCGCTTTTACTGCCAGGGGAAACAAGGCTTTTCGGCTGCCCGCATATCTCAGATGTGGAGGCGATGGCAGAACTTGTGCGCACGTGCGGTGCAAAAGCTGTGTGGCAGGAATCTGTTTTATGTATTGATGCGTCTATGGTTGTCGCTGGAAAAATTCCTGCTGAGTGTACAGAAAAAACACGTGCTTGTGTGCTGCTGCTTGGCGCGCTTCTTGCCCGTTGTGGGCAGGTTACAATGGCAAAACCAGGAGGATGCGCGATTGGGGAGCGCCCGGTTGATCTGCATTTGTACGCACTAAAGCAGCTTGGGGCTAAGATGGAGGGAGGAGAGATGCTCTGCTGTGAGGCGGGACATCTTACAGGAAATGAAATTTTATTGAAATTTCCGTCCGTCGGTGCGACACAAAATGCAGTGCTTGCTGCTGTTGCGGCTTCAGGAATAACAAGAATACACAATGCTGCGATGGAGCCTGAGGTGGAATGGCTGTGTAGATTTTTAAATAAGGCAGGTGCTAGAATTTCCGGAATTGGGACAATGCACTTGGAAATTGAGGGAGGAGCGCCGCTGCATGCGATAGATTTTGATGTGCCGTCGGATCGGATTGTCACAGGCACTTATCTGGCAGCTGTGCTTTCCGCTGGAGGCGAGGTACTTTTACAGCATGTATGCCCAAAAGAACTTCGCGCGGTATCAGAGCCGCTAATTGCAGCGGGGGGGATTTTAAGGGAGACAAAAGAGGGATTTCTTGTAAAAAAACAAAAAAGGCTCAGGGCATTTGACTATCTAAGTACCGCTCCATATCCAGGATTTCCAACCGATATGCAGTCTCAGTTTCTCGCGCTGGCAGCACTGGCGGACGGCACGACAGTACTGGAAGAGAAAATTTTTGAGGCGAGGTTTCATATTGTGGAAGAACTGAAAAAAATGGGTGCGGATATTTTTCTTGAAGATGGGTGCGCGATTGTAAACGGCGTGGGCAAATTATGTGGATCGGATGTGACTGCGCTTGATCTGCGCGGAGCGGCAGCGCTTGTGGTTGCGGCGTTAGCAGCAGAAGGAACAACATCGATAGAAGGTGTAAAGTATATTCAGCGGGGTTATGAAAATATTGTCAGAGATCTGTCGCAGCTTGGGGCAGATATACAAATCGGATAAAAATTTTGTTTATATTTGCATGTTTGTTGTAAGCCAAGAGGAGGGCTATGAAAAAAACAATAAGATTTCAACAGCGAAAACAAAAGAAAAAGCGAATGCGAATCATTGTTCTGACGCTATGTTTTGTTTTTGCAGTGTTGGTGTTTGTGTTTTTGAAAACTTTTGAATTAAATACAATTGTAATTGAAGGGAATACAAGATATACAGAACAAGAAATAAAAGATTTGTTACTTACAAAAGCGACAGATCATGTCTCGCTGTTTTTTTACTTGCGGATGCGGTGGCAGGGAACAGGTGCAATTCCATTTGTCGAGAAGGTGGAAGTGGAACTTACAGGACGGCATGAGGCAGTGATTACAGTACATGAAAAGCTGATTACAGGTTGTGTGGAACATCGAGGAAATTATCTGTATTTTGACCGTGACGGCATTGTTGTGGAGAGTACAAGGGAGCGGCTTGAGGGAGTACCTGTTGTCGTAGGGTTAAGTTTTTCTCAGATTGTTTTGCATGAGAAACTGAAAACGCAGAAAGAAGGAATGTTTGATGTTATATTAAACCTTGCCCGTTTAATTGAAAGAAATGAATTAGCCGTGGATGAAATAAAATTTTCATCCGATGACTCGGTTATGCTTACGGCGCAGGGATGCGAACTATTTTTAGGAAAGCGCCCTTTCTATGATGAAGTTCTTGCTGTTTTAAAATCTGTTTTGGCAAAAGCAAAAGGAAGGAAACTGCGGATTGATTTGACACTTTATGAAAATGGAAATGGAAGAATAACAGCATATCCGCTGGATGCGGAGGAAGAAGAGTAAAAAAGGTTAGACAATTAAAAAAAATAAAGCGATTTTTACAAACAATTTGTGAGTAAAAATTGAAAAAAAAAGAAAAAGAAGGGGAAATTTGTCTCAAAAAACGAATATAGAAGAAATAAAAAATTCTGCTTGATTATTTTTGCATTTCACTATATTATATAGTATAGGGCTAGTGTATACATGCTGGTTATATGCATATTGTTTGAATATATATTTTGTACATAGTATTATCATCCAGCTCAGAGATCCCGCAATGAAAAGTTGCATATGTTTCGGTTTCGTTCTGACATTTAAGATGGGGATGCAGGGGATGGAAAGGTTGCGGCAGATGAAAAATAGTTACGTGGAAGAGCAGGTTTGCTTTTCCGTTCGAAATATGTGTTGTTAAAGGAGGATGTACCTTGTTAGAGATCAGGACGAATGAATCGGATGCATCAGCAAAGATTATTGTTGTTGGCGTCGGTGGAGCGGGAAACAACGCGGTAAACCGGATGATAGAGGAAAATATACAGGGTGTAAATTTTGTTTGTGTCAATACGGACAAGCAGCATTTAAAAACTTGCAAGGCGCCACAGTGCATTCAGATTGGCGAGAAGCTGACAAAAGGGCTTGGCGCAGGCGCGCAGCCGGAAGTAGGGGAGAAGGCAGCGGAGGAAAACAGAGAAGAACTGACGGAGATTATCCAGGGGAATGATATGGTGTTTGTCACTTGCGGGATGGGCGGCGGAACCGGTACAGGCGCTGCGCCGGTAGTGGCTCAGATCGCAAAAAGTCTTGGTATTCTGACGGTCGGAATCGTGACAAAACCATTTAAGTTTGAGGCAAAACAGCGCATGAACAATGCGATTAGCGGAATTGAGCGGCTCAAGGAAAATGTTGATACACTGATTGTTATTCCAAATGATAAATTGCTTGAGATTGTGGATCGCAGAACAACGATGCCGGACGCGCTGCGCAAGGCGGATGAAGTGCTTCAGCAGGGTGTTCAGGGTATCACAGACCTGATCAATGTCCCTGGACTGATCAACTTGGATTTTGCGGATGTACAGACGGTTATGAAGGATAAAGGGATCGCGCATATCGGCATTGGTTTTGGAACGGGAGATGAAAAATGTACAGATGCGGTGAAGCAGGCGATCACAAGTCCGCTTCTTGAGACGACAATTCAAGGTGCTACACATGTTATTATCAATATATCGGGAGATATCAGTCTGATCGAGGCGAATGAAGCTGCTCTTTTTGTACAGGAATTGGCGGGGGAGACCGCGACGATTATTTTTGGTGCGGTGTATGACGAGGCTGCGCCTGACCAGGCAAAGATTACTGTGATTGCAACGGGACTTCAGGAGGAAGTGCCGGAAGTAAAGACGGCGGATTTTCTGAATCGCTCGTCAAATTTTGGAAATCAGAATAGTTTTAACGGTGGGCAAGCTGCAAATTCGTATCAGCGTTCGCAAAGTTTTAACCAGGGAGGCAATGCGGCGGGTACCGTAAATCAGGGAAATCAAAATAATTTTGGAGGAGTGAGTCAGAGCGGTTACACAGGTTACACTGCTCCGAACAATGCAGGCGGGCGTCCTGTAGGGCAGATTTTTGGCAGACAGCCAAACCAGCCGGTCAACTCATATCAAAACCAGCCAAATCCGAGTCAGCCGCCAGTGTTTGGGGAGCCAGCTGTCCAGGAAACAAAGGAAAATGGGATAAAGATTCCAGAATTTTTATTGAAAAGCAGCAGGCATAAGTAATGTTATTTGGACTTTTGCAAAAGAGGCTGCCATCCAGAGACAAGGAAATTCGCAGCATGAAACCATGGAACACATGACATAAGGTCGTCTTGTGTCAAGATAGCATGGTTTCATGTTTTTTGTTGTATTTGAAAATTTTATTTATCATACAAAGAAGAAGGGGTACAAAATGGCAACTTATACACAAAATATGTCAGAGGGACGTCCGTCATCCCTGATTATCAAGTTCGCGCTGCCATTGATGACAGGAAATATTTTTCAGCAGCTTTATACTGTTGTTGATACGATTGTGGTTGGGAAGAGCCTTGGGGTAGACGCTTTGGCTGCACTGGGTGCAACCGATTGGACAAACTGGATGATGCTTGGCATTATTCAAGGTTTTACGCAGGGGTTTGCAATTGTGATGGCGCAGGAGTTTGGCGGAAAGCGTATGGACTCACTTCGGCAGGCGGTTGTAAATTCTGCTGTTTTGTCGGCACTTTTTGCTGTGCTGCTTATGATTTCGGGGCAGATCGCGCTAAAACCATTGCTTGTGATACTGCATACTCCTGAGGATATTTTCGGAAATGCAGCGCTGTATCTGCGGATTATGTTTTTTGGAATTCCAGTTGTGATGTTATACAATCTTTTGGCGTGTATTCTGCGCTCAATGGGCGACAGTAAAACTCCGTTAAATGCAATGCTTGTCGCGTCAATTGCAAATATTGTACTGGATCTTGTTTTTGTGCTTGGTTTTTCATGGGGAATTGCAGGCGCAGCAATTGCGACAGTAGCCGCACAATTGCTCTCATCGCTGTTTTGCCTTTATCGTTTAAGCAGTATGAAAATGCTGAAATTTACACGCGCGGATTTTGTGCTGCGAAAAATAGTTTACGGTCAGGGAAGAAGAATGATAAAGCTGCTGACGCTTGGTTTGCCGATGGCGTTTCAAAATGCAATTATCGCGGTGGGAGGAATGATTGTGCAGTTGGTTGTCAACGATGCTGGTATTACTTTTATTGCCGGTTTTACCGCGACAAATAAGTTGTACGGTCTGCTGGAAGTCGCGGCGACCTCTTATGGATATGCAATGGTAACCTATGTCGGTCAAAATATGGGAGCGAGAAAAATAGAGCGCATTCGGGACGGGATGCGTGCGTCGGTAGTAATTTCAGTGCTTACTTCTGTAGTAATTACAGCAGTTATGCTTGTATTTGGAAAGACCATTCTTGGATGGTTTATCTCAGGAACGCCAGATGAAGTGGAGCAAGCAATGAAGGTGGCATACACGTATCTTGTAATTATGAGTGTATTTCTTCCAATTTTGTATATTTTGCATGTGACGCGCTCTGCGATTCAGGGGATGGGAAATACTCTTTTGCCTATGATTTCTGGAATTGTAGAATTTTTTATGCGGACTTCTACAGCGCTTCTTCTGCCGCGTTTCGTGGGAGAGAACGGAATCTTTTTCGCGGAGATTTTAGCCTGGTTTGGCGCGGACATCGTTCTTGTTATCAGTTATTTTGCTGTGTCGCGATCGATATTTCGGGAGATGGGAAATACAAAGACACAACAAGGTGAAAACAGAATGATTGGAAAGTGACGAAATTGTCATTTTAAAGTCACCCTACAGTAAGAAAGGCAGGATATACTATCTTTAAGAAATGAAACTGCAAACAAGATTTTGCCAGTATCTATAAAATTTTATGAAAGAAGGTATATTCTGTGAAAATATTACGTGTGGAACACTTAACAAAAGTGTATGGAGAGGGCGTCAACAAGGTAGTTGCGCTGAACGACATTAGTTTTTCGGTGGAATGGGGACAGTTTGTGGCGATTATCGGACCTTCCGGTTCAGGAAAATCAACGTTTCTGCATATTTTGGGCGGCGTGGACAGACCATCTTCAGGGAAAGTGTTTTTGAGCGATACGGATGTGTATGCGCAAAAAGACGAGGAGCTGGCAATTTTCCGCCGCCGTGAAGTTGGTCTGATCTATCAGTTTTATAATCTGATTCCTGTGCTTGACGTCACGGAAAATATAACGCTTCCGGTACTTCTTGACGGGAGAAAGGTAAACAAGGAACGTCTGTCAGAATTGGTGGAAACATTGGGGCTTTCCGGCAGAGAAAAGCACCTTCCGGGGGAACTTTCCGGCGGGCAGCAGCAGAGAGTGTCGATTGGTCGCGCTTTGATGAATGCGCCTGCCGTTATGCTTGCCGATGAGCCTACGGGAAATCTTGACACAAAAAACAGCCATGAAATTATCGAACTTTTAAAAACATCAAACAAAAAATACAATCAGACGCTTATCGTAATTACACATGATGAATCAATCGCTTTGCAGGCAGACCGGATTATTGCAATTGAGGATGGTCATATTACAAGAGATGAGGTGATCCGCAGATGAATATTTTAAATAAAGTGACGCTGCAGAGCTTAAAGAAAAATAAAGTGCGCACCATTGTGACAATTATCGGCATTATCTTGTCAACAGCGATGTTTACTGCGGTGACAACAAGTATTTCAAGTATTCGGAATTATATGGTCGAATCGATTATCTCAGAGGATGGAAGCTGGGAAGGAATGGCGATTGGAATTTCCGCAGAAAATTTTAAAAAGCTTGGCGCAAGAGACGATATAAAAGATTATGGCGGGGTTTGTGAGATTGGCTATATGTCGATGAAAGATGCAAAGAAAAACGGTACCGAATCCATAGAATGTCACAATGATTCAAAACCATATCTGTTGATGGCAGCGATGACATGCGATGAAAAGACCGCAAGCGAACTGATGAATTTTACATTTTTATCTGGGAGAATGCCAGAAAATCAGTATGAGGTACTGATTCCAGAACATTTGGCATTAAATGGCGGCGTTTATTTGAAAATTGGGGATACAATCACTGGAAGCATCGGTCAGCGGGAATATCAGGGAGAAATTCTTTTCTCAGACAACTATTATAAAGAAGCAAATGAAAATAGAAATGATCCCGGTGAAAAACTGATTCAGCTTGAGGAGGAAAAAACGTATACGGTTGTTGGCACTTATGAGCGTTTAAATTATTATATAGAAAATTATTCATGCCCGGGATATACGGTGTTTACTGGAATGCAAAAACCGCTTGACACCGTGCCGGACGCACGTTTTCATTTTATATTTTCCCTAAAAAACAGAAATAATATTTTTCGCATAGATGAGGATTTGGGACAAATTACCGAGCAGACAAGATATCACTATGATCTTCTGCGTATGGATGGTCTGTCAAAGATGAACGCTTACACTACCGTGTTTTGGGGACTTGGCATAATTTTATGTATTATTATTGTATTTGGTTCGGTCGCTTTGATTTACAATGCATTTTCAATTTCCGTCAATGAGCGGATCAAGCAGTTTGGTCTGCTTGCCTCTGTTGGAGCGACAAAGCGGCAGCGGAAAAAAAGCATTATGTTTGAAGCGTGCGTGGTAAGTGTAGTGGGTATTCCTCTGGGAATTCTCGCAGGGATTCTCGGTATGGGAATCACGTTTTACGCTCTGCGCTATCGCTTTTCTGGTATATTGAACGATGCGAAAATACCATTGACACTCATTGTTGAGTGGTGGGCAGTTTTTGTAGCGGCGGCGCTTGCATTTTTGACTGTGCTTGTCTCAGCGACAATTCCAGCGCGCAAGGCAATGCGCATTCCAGTGATTGAGGCGATACGGCAGAACAATGAAATCCGCGTGCCAAATAAAAATTTGCATACGCCAAGATTTCTCTATAAATTGTTTGGTATGGAGGGAACACTCGCGGACAAAAATTTTCGCAGAAATCGAAGAAAATACCGCGCAACCGTAATTTCTTTGTTTGTCAGCATTGTATTATTTATCTCGGCAAGCAGTTTTGTGGATTATTTGAGATCAGGAGTCAATGCAACTGTTTTGGAAAGCAATTATGATTTTGTGTATTATACGTATAATGTAGAGAATAGTCCAAAGGCGGAGGAGCTATTAGCATTGCTTGAAGAGTCGGAGGGCGTGAAAGAAAGTTCAATTTATACTTATGAATCCGTATCGTATATTTTTCCAAAAGAAATGCTGACAGAAGAAATGCTTAACTGGATAGAAGCAAGAGGGTATCTTGGTTATATCAACGAGATGTACAGGGAGCAGTTTGGAGATAACGGCACGGCAGTTCAAATCCGCGTTGGATTTCTTTCTGATGAGAATTATCGGGATTATACAGAAAAGAACAATCTGACAGAAAAAGGATATTTTGGCGGTAGAAAAAATGCCCTGGTGTACGATCATGTTCGAAAATCTCTGGATGGGAGATATCTTGAGATTTCTTATCTAAAAGAACAAGAAGGAATATTGCCGGTTTTAACTTATGAATGGCGCGAGAAGGAAGTTGTGGTAGATTCTAACGGCGATGAAATGGCGCAGGATGGTCAAACGGAAGGAGAGAGCAGCAGAATAGAATATCAACAGTATTTTGTTCCCTGAGAGGAGAAAAATCTTGCTTACTATGTGACTGACGCGCCTTTACCGCTGGGCGTTGATAAACAGGATATTGTTTTTTTGTACCCTGAATCTGCTCTTTTGGAATTATTTCCAGAACTTACTGTGCCTGTTATAACCGTCAATATAAAGGCTTCTGGCAATGTGGATGAATTATATGCAAAACTTCAGCAAAAACTAATTGAAAATGGTATTTCAACAGGGCAATTTTATAATATGGCAGAACAAAATAAGTTTGAGAGAAATATGCTGCTGATTATCAATGTGTTTTCGTTTGGGTTTATTGCGCTGATCTCCTTGATTGCTGCGGCGAACGTATTTAACACGATTTCGACCAATATTTCGCTGCGGCGAAGAGAGTTTGCAATGCTTGAGTCGATTGGCATGACAAGAAAAGGACTTTACAAAATGCTGAATTATGAATGTCTGCTTTACGGAATTAAAAGTCTGATATACGGGATGCCAGTCGCGCTGCTTGTGACTTATGCAATCTACCGGGTAGTCAATAATGGTTTTGCAGCAGATTTTTATATTCCTGCCGCAAGTGTAGTTATCGCAGTTTTCAGTGTGTTTGCGGTTGTGTTTGCTACAATGTTTTACGCTGCCGGAAAACTGAAAAAAAACAGTTTGGTTGAGACATTAAAAAATGAAAATGTTTAAAACTGTTGCGAATCTTACAATAATATGAATTTTCATTTAGGATATGTCTTTTTTTGAGGGTTTGTGGTACAATGCCTATGATGGATCGTGCCGTATGCCCTCAATTCCTTTTTGGCAATTTGTGAGAAATTCCCTGTTATACAAATGGAGCAGGTGCAGACAATAATAGGAAACAAGATACATGGGCAGCTATTATGGCTTTTGGAATACGAGCCAATCATTCTTTGGTGTGGCGTAGCGCCGCAAGTATCAAAAAAGGAAGGATGGGAAAGAAATGGCTTCTGGTTACAGGAGGAAAGAGGACTTAAGAAGAAGAAAAAGAGAAAAAGCAAAGCGGGCGAGGGAGCAGTTTATAATGTTTGTGCTGCTGCTTGCTTTAATTCCGACAGTGCTGTGTGTGATCTTGTTTACAAAACAATCAAAGCTGAGTCGGGAAGTGGAGGATATGGAAAAGCAGTTAAGGCAGTCTCAGGGACAGGGGAACAAAACGGGAGGAAGTCCATTTCCAACTCCGACTCCGACTCCGACACTTACATCCTCCCCACAGCCGACGGATGGCACCGCTGCCGGAGGGGATGGTGCAAGCGTACCTGTCGGGGGAGATGATGTGGAACCAACTCCGACGCCAACTCTGACCCCAACGCCAACATTAGAGCCAAGTCCGACACCGACGCTCGCCGTTGATCCAGAAACCGGGGAGGTGCTGCCTTGGGCGGACAAGCAGGTATATTTAACGTTCGATGACGGTCCAAGCGGCAATACAGACGATCTTTTGGATCTGTTAAAAGAGTATGGCGTAAAAGTGACATTTTTTGTGATTGGCAAGACGGATGACGAATCACTTAGACTCTATAAGCGGATTGTGGATGAAGGACATAGCCTGGCGATGCATTCTTACTCGCATAAGTATGAAGAGATCTATAATTCCGTAGAAGATTTCGAGAAAGACTTTACAAAGATAAGCGATTTATTGTATGATACTATAGGATATGTTCCTGACTTGTACCGTTTTCCGGGCGGAAGCAGCAACGGCAAATGTAAGAAGCTGACAATTCAGCCGTTTATTCGTTTTCTGCAGGAGCGAGACATCCGATATTTTGACTGGAACGTGGAAAATGGGGATGCGACTGGAGTCAACTATACAGTTGAACAGCTTGCCGAGAATTTGCTCGACGGAGTGTCGAAAAAGAAATCCTCTGTTGTTCTGTGCCATGATACAAATGCAAAGACAAAGACGTTGGAGTCTATGAAAATTGTAATTCCTACGTTGCAGGAAAAGGGAGCACAGATTTTACCGATTACGGCAGATACGCCGATGGTGAGACATGTTCTGCCGGCGGATGAATAGACGGTTGAAATAAACGGGAACATTAGGAAAGGAGTATAAGTATGGACTTGTACAGAAATTATATGGACGAGGAGACACAAGATTCTACTTTAGCGGAAATGGAGAATGAGGAGCTTGACAGGGACTATGATAAGGATCAGGTAGATGCAGATATTCTTGACAGTCTGCTTTCCGGCGAGGAAGTTGTCAGTCAGGAGTTGCCGGAAGAGGATGTGCAGGAGCGCGTTGTGGAGCGTCAGGAAGGAACGACAGTGATCACAAAAGGCACCACCATCAACGGCAGTATTATCTCGGATTGTTCTCTTGATGTAATGGGAACCATCACGGGAGATATCGAGTGCCTTGGCAAGCTTTCCATTACCGGAAAGGTAACTGGAAATTCGACCGCTTCCGAAGTTTTTGTGAATACAGATCGTCTTGAGGGAAGCATCAACAGCGAGGGAATTGTCAAGATTGCACAGCAGACCGTTGTGATTGGGGATATCAAGGCCGCTTCGGGCGTGATTGCAGGCGCCGTAAGAGGGGGCATTGATGTGAGCGGTCCAATTGTGATCGATTCTACCGCTGTGATTCAGGGGGATATCAATGCGAGATCCATCCAAGTAAACAACGGAGCGGTGCTTGATGGCCGCGTATCGCTGGCAAATACTCCAGGTGTTGATATCGATGCGGTATTTGACACAAAATGAGGTGCAGGACAATGAATATGAAAAGAGTGTTGCTGAAGCTTTCCGGCGAGGCTCTTGCCGGAGATAAAAAAACAGGCTTTGACGAGGCGACGTGTATCGGTGTGGCAGAGCAGGTCAAAAAGCTTGTAAAGGACGGTGTTGAGGTTGCCGTTGTGATCGGGGGCGGAAATTTTTGGCGCGGCAGAAGCAGCGAGACGATCGACCGCACAAAGGCGGATCAGATTGGAATGCTTGCTACCGTGATGAATTGTATTTATGTGTCGGAGATTTTTCGATATGTTGGCATAGAAACAATGATCTTAACTCCGTTTGTGCTTGGCAGTATGACAGAGCTGTTTTCCAAAGATTTGGCGTTGCAGGGCTTAAAGGCGGGCAAGGTTGTGTTTTTGGCCGGCGGAACAGGGCATCCGTATTTTTCTACAGACACAGCGACAGCACTTCGGGCGATTGAGCTGGAGTGCGATATGATTTTGATGGCGAGGGCTATAGACGGCGTCTATGACAGAGATCCAAAAAAAGACCCTGCTGCGAAAAAGTACGATACCGTGTCCTATCAGGAACTGCTTGATAAAAAGCTTGCGATTCTGGATTTGACAGCGACAGTAATGTGTATGGAAAACAGTGTGCCGCTGATTGTATTTTCTTTAAATGAAGAGAATAGTATTGTAAATAACGGCAACGGTAAAATTACAGGGACAGTTGTCACAGCGTAACGAGAAAATAAAAAAATCAGAAAATTGGGGAAAGGAAAAGCTGCCGGATGGCAGCGGGTAAGTAAAGATGAATGAGAGACTGAAGCCGTTTGAGGAGAAGATGGGAAAGTCTTTGGATTCCTTGCGCGAGGATTTTTCAACGATACGGGCAGGGCGCGCAAATCCGCATCTGCTCGATAAGATTCGCGTAGATTACTATGGACAGCCATCTCCGCTTCAGTCGGTGGCGAATATTTCCGTGCCGGAGGCGAGAGTAATTCAGATACAGCCATGGGAATCAAAAATGATCAAGGAGATTGAAAAGGCGATTCTCGCTTCGGATTTGGGATTGACCCCAGGAAATGACGGCAAGGTGATTCGGATTGTGTTTCCAGAACTGACTGAGGATCGAAGAAAAGAACTGGTAAAGGATATTAAGAAGAAAGCGGAGAATGCGAAAGTTGCAGTCCGCAATATCCGAAGAGACGCGAACGATGTGATTAAAAAGGCGGCAAAGGC
Source organism: uncultured Lachnospiraceae bacterium (assembly GCA_947086895.1). Lineage (GTDB taxonomy): Bacteria > Bacillota > Clostridia > Lachnospirales > Lachnospiraceae > RGIG4057. Next base: position 52,022 of record CAMUAR010000003.1, read on the forward strand.
GAGCGAGATTTCAGAGGATGATCAAAAGCAGATCGAGGAGGAAATTCAAAAGCTTACAGATAAGTATGTGGATTTGGTAGATAAGGAGACAGAAGCAAAATCCAAGGAGATTTTAACTGTTTGATCTGTAAAGTTTCTTCACACATAAGAATGGGACATTAGACAGGTTAGGAGGTGCAGCAATGTACCCCCTAACCTTTTGGCGCGCAGATATGAAAAGCGGATCGGAGGCAGGATGAACGAAGGAGATTATGTGGTTCCGCAGCACGTTGCTATTATTATGGACGGCAACGGGCGATGGGCAAAGAAAAGAAAGATGCCGCGGACTTATGGTCATGTGCAGGGAAGTAAGACAGTTGAGAAAATATGCGAGGATGCATATAAAATGGGGATACGATATCTGACTGTGTACGCATTTTCTACGGAGAATTGGAAAAGACCAAAAGACGAAGTTCATACATTGATGGATCTGCTCCGCGATTATATGAAAGATTGCGTTAAGACAAGTAAAAAAAATAATATGCGTGTGCGCATTATCGGGGATATCAGCAAACTGGATCAGGATTTACAGGAAAGTATCAGGACGCTTGAGGAAGCATCGAAAGAAAATACGGGATTAAATTTTCAGGTAGCTTTAAATTACGGCGGCAGAGATGAGATTTTGCGCGCGGCCAAAAAGCTTGCGTCCGAGTGTATGAGAGGTGAAATGACAGCGGGAACGCTCGCGCAGCTTGATGAGCCGGATTTTGAAAACTATCTGGATACAAGAGGAATACCAGCGCCGGAGCTTTTGATTCGAACGAGCGGTGAACTTCGATTATCAAACTATATGCTTTGGCAGCTGGCCTACGCCGAATTTTATTTTACTGATGTCCTCTGGCCGGATTTTAATAAAAAAGAACTACAAAAGGCAATTGATTATTATAATAAAAGAGACCGAAGATTTGGAGGAATATAGATGTTTTGGGTTCGATTTCGCAGTTCGTGCGTGATTGTCGTGCTGTCGGTTTTGTCCCTCGTGCTTGGAGGACACGTGCTCTGGGGCGTACTGCTTGCAGTTTCCTTAATCGGAATGATGGAATTGTACCGCGTGCTTAACGTACACCGCGCTGCGCCGGGAATAACTGGCTATTTTGCCTGCGCTGTATATTTTATACTGCTGCTTTTTGGGTGGAAGACGTGGATTGTCGCGTTTTTGATCGCATTTTTTCTATGTCTTATGTTCTGCTATGTAATAACTTTTCCAAAGTACCGTTCAGAACAGATTACACTGGTTTTTTTTGGTCTTTTCTATGTGCCGGTTATGCTTTCTTATGTGTGGCAGCTGCGCGGGATGGAGAGCGGCGAGTATCTTGTGTGGATGATCTTTATTGGCTCGTGGGGTTCTGATACCTGTGCATATCTTGTCGGCAGAAAGTTTGGCAGGCATAAGATTGTGCCGAAACTGTCACCGAAAAAATCAGTGGAAGGCTGTGTTGGCGGAGTGCTTGGCGCCGCGGTATTAGGTGCTGTTTTCGCCGCTGTTTTTTCCGGTCAGATGGAGGTGTTAAAACAGCCTGTTCTCGTGTATGCAATGCTTGGAGCAGTCTCTTCTGTGATCTCGCAGCTTGGAGATTGGGCGGCGTCGGCAATTAAAAGAAATTATGATGTGAAGGATTATGGCACATTGATTCCGGGGCATGGCGGCATTATGGATCGGTTTGACAGCGTTATTATCACAGCGCCAGTGATCTATTATATAGCGCAGATTGTGGCAAATGTGTAAGGTGTAAGATAGAGAAAAAAGTCGGCAGCAGACGGCAGAATGAGAGGTAGTTATGCGGGTTTTATCAATTCTTGGCTCGACTGGTTCCATTGGAACACAGACGCTCTCGGTTGTGCGTGAGAATAAAGATGTGCGTGTGGGAGCACTTGCAGCAAACAAAAGTACAGTGCTTTTGGAAGAGCAGGTAAGGGAGTTTCATCCAGCTCTTGTATGTATCTACGACAAAGAGTTTGCGAGGGATTTTGCCATCCGGGTTGCAGATTTGCCCGTTAAGGTGGTAAGCGGCATGGAGGGGCTTGTGGAATGTGCTGTTTTTTCTGAAGCGGATACCGTTGTTTCGGCAGTTGTTGGAATGATTGGTATACGCCCGGTAATTGAGGCGATTCAGGCGGGAAAAAACATCGCGTTTGCCAACAAGGAAACTTTGGTGACAGCAGGGCATTTGATTATGCCGCTTATAAAAAAGCACAGAGTGAAATTACTGCCGGTGGACAGCGAACATTCCGCAATTTTTCAGGCACTTCAGGGAAGTTGTTTCCAGAACGATAAGGGAGAAAAGGAGATTGCAAAAATTATTTTGACCGCTTCAGGAGGACCGTTTTGCGGAAAGAAGCGGGCGGAACTTACGGAGGTTACTGTTGAGCAGGCGCTGCGCCACCCAAATTGGAGTATGGGACATAAAATCACAATTGATTCTGCGACTATGGTCAATAAAGGACTTGAGGTGATTGAGGCTCACTGGCTTTTTCATACACCGCTCGAACAGATTGAAGTTGTGATTCACCCGCAGAGCGTGATTCATTCCGCGGTGGAATTTATCGATGGAAGTATTATCGCCCAGCTTGGTGTCCCAGATATGAGACTGCCGATTCAGTACGCGCTGTTCTACCCGGAGCGCAGATATCTGCCGGGGAAAAGACTCAGTTTTTCAGACCTGAAAAGCATCACATTTGAAAAGCCGGATATGGGGGAACTTCCAGGGCTTTTTCTCGCGGTACAGGCATCAGAAAAAGGCGGGACAATGCCGGTTGTGTTCAATGCTGCAAACGAGTATGCCGTTGCGAAGTTTTTGAATCGAAAAATAAGATTTACGGAAATTACAGATTATATTAGCGAGGCAATGCAGGCGCATAAGATAGTGGAAAATCCAAATCTGAATGAAATTCTGGCAGCAGAGCAAGAAACATACCAGTTTCTGGATGCGCGGTTGAAATAAAAATAAAATATAAAGCCGCCGATTGGCGACAGAATGAGAGGATCGATGAAAGTAGGTAGTATTCTTATTGCAATTTTAATGTTCAGTCTTGTTGTGATTTTTCATGAGCTGGGACATTTCCTTTTTGCGAAGAAAAATGGTATCGGGGTGACAGAATTCTGTTTGGGTATGGGACCGAAACTTTTTGGGATCAAGCGGGGAGGAACTCTTTATTCTCTTCGATTGTTTCCAATTGGCGGAGCGTGTATGATGGTCGGGGAAGATGAGACTTCCAACGATGCCAAGGCGTTTAACAACAAGACAGTATGGCAGCGTTTTCAGGTAATTTTTGCAGGACCGTTTTTTAATTTTATTCTGGCGTTCCTGCTGTCGATGATTATGATCGCGATGGTTGGCTACGACCCGGCGCGGGTTACAAATGTGCCGGAAGGAGGCGCCGGCGCACAGGCTGGACTTATGGAAGGCGATATTATCACAAAAATTGATGGTTCAAAGATCAATTTTGGGCGGGAGATTCTTGTAAAATATACCTATGATCCAATTACGAGCGATAAGCCGATTTCCATAACTTACAAGAGAGATAAAAATACCTATACACAGACGTTGATTCCGCAAAAGAATGTCCGATATCTTTTGGGATTTACCTATGAGGCGACAGACTCACCGGCAAAAATAAAAGAAGTGTCAAAAGGTTTTCCGCTTGAGGCAGCAGGTCTTTTGGCGGGCGATACAATCCTTTCCATTGATGGAAACCAGATTGCTACAGGAAGCGCGCTGTCAGAATATTTTAAAGAACATCCGCTCTCAGAAAAAAGCGTGGTACTGCGCTATGAAAGAAACAGTTTGGAGTACGAAGCTGCGGTTGCGCCGATGGTATCGGAATCATACAGCCTTGGATTTGATTATAATACCTATGTGGAAAAGACAAGCGGTTTCAATGTGATAAAATACAGCGCCGCTGAGGTGAAATACTGGATTGTCACAACCGTAAAAGGTCTTGGACAAATTTTTAAGGGCAAAGTAAGCACCAATGATTTGGCAGGACCGGTTCGTATTGTCAACGAGATTGGCAATGTTGTGACCGAGGCAAAACCTTATGGGGCGACGATTGTCATTGTAGAGCTATTAAACTGGTGCGTGCTGTTAAGTGCAAATCTTGGTATTATGAACTTGCTTCCAATTCCGGCACTCGACGGCGGCAGGCTTTTGTTCCTTATCATTGAGGCGGTGAGACGCAAACCTTTAAACAGGGAGAAGGAAGGAATTGTCAACGGAATTTTCTTTATTCTTTTAATGATTTTAATGGTGTTTGTATTCTATAACGATATTCGCAACTTGCTGTAGTTTTAAGATTTTTTCACTTTGTGTGTTGGCGCTGCTTGGCACAAAGCTTTATATTAAGAAAAGCAGCGCAGAAATGGAAACTTTTATGAATTATCGTGATAATACAAAGGCTGTAAATGTGGGAGGAGTGTTGATTGGAGGCGGAAATCCAGTTGCCATCCAGTCGATGACAAACACAAAGACAGAAGATGTGAAAGGGACGGTTGGTCAGATTTTAGAACTTGAGGAAGCTGGCTGTGAGATTATCCGCGCGGCAGTCCCAACAATGCAGGCGGCGGAGGCATTTCGTGAGATAAAACGACAAATTCATATTCCGCTTGTAGCAGATATTCATTTTGATTATCGGCTTGCGATTGCGGCGATTGAAAACGGTGCGGACAAGATACGTATCAATCCGGGCAATATCGGTGATCTCGACAGAGTGCGTGCGGTTGTCGCTGCGGCAAAGAACAGAAAAATCCCAATCCGCGTCGGAGTCAACAGCGGTTCGCTGGAAAAATCCTTACTTGAAAAGTACGGGCATGTAACAGCAGAGGCACTTGTGGAAAGCGCTAAAAATCAAGTTGCGCTGATTGAATCAATGGATTACGACAATCTTGTGATTTCCATAAAATCCTCCGATGTAATGATGTGTGTAAAAGCGCATGAACTGATTGCGCAGCAGACAAAATATCCGCTTCATATTGGCATTACAGAGTCTGGCTCCATAACAAGCGGCAATATTAAGTCATCGGTCGGGCTTGGCATTCTTTTATATAAAGGAATTGGAGATACCATACGGGTGTCCTTGACCGACCGCCCAGTCGAGGAGGTCTATTCTGCAAAACTGATTTTAAAAACGCTTGGTTTGAGAAAGGGCGGCGTGGAAGTGGTGTCTTGCCCGACGTGCGGCAGAACAAAGATTGACTTGATTTCTCTGGCGTATAAAGTGGAGGAACTTGTCCGAAACTATCCTTATGATATTAAGGTGGCCGTAATGGGCTGCGCGGTAAATGGACCTGGGGAGGCGCGCGAGGCGGAACTTGGCATCGCCGGCGGCAACGGGGAGGGAATTCTTTTTCGAAAAGGAGAAATTCTTAGAAAAGTGCCGGAGAGTATGCTGCTTTCCGAATTAAAAAAAGAGCTGGATCAACTCGGAAATATTTGATTGTGATATCGGTAAGGGGAAATATCGTCTGGGGGAGGGCATTATGAAATTTTTTGAAGTGTTTGATATGCTGACCGTGGATTCAGGATTAAAAGAAGTATTTGAGGAGGTTGTTGCCACAAAGGTAGCAGCCTCCAAATTGTCAGGATGTATTACAATACATATTGAGAGTAATCATCTAATACCATACAAAGATAAAAAGAAAATGCTTTATTATTTAAAAAAACAACTTTTTATGCAGGCAAAAGGAGAAATAAATTTCCATGAAATATGCCGTCTTTCCGGGCAGTACACTCCAGAAAATTTGTGGAATACCTATAAAGAGAGTATTTTGGAGGAAGTATCGGAACAATCTACGGTCTGGGCAGGAATCTTAAAAGCTGCAAAAGTATCTTTTCTAGGAAATACAATGGCGGCAGCAGTGCCGGATAATTTTATTAACCGTGAAAAATGTACTAGAATTACTGCATGGCTGGAGAACTTATATCAAGAACGATATTTGTTTCCAGTTTCCGTACATTTTGAATATACTCCAATACCAGAAAAAGTCTCGGAGGAGGAATATATATTTATGCCTTCTCCAACTGCCGCACAAAATTTGGACAGTGTTTCAAAAGTTTCTGCGAAAACTATAAGCTCAGAAAGCGGCAGAAAAACAATAGAAAAAACTTATGACAGCGATAAAAAAACAGGATTTCGAAGCCGTGATTTTTCAAGGCAGAATATTTATAACAAAGGGAGATTTGGAAAGAAAGAACTGCCGCCGGACGATCCAGATATAATTTATGGAAGAACGTTTGACGGCGAGTCGATTCCAATTTCAGAAGTGCAGGATGAGATTGGGGACGTTATTCTTCGAGGAAAGATTTTAAAGCTTGATATCCGGGAGCTGAAAAATGAGAAATTGCTTTTTATTTTTTCATTTACAGATTTTACAGATACCATTGCGGCGAAGCTGTTTGTAAAGGCGGAACAAAAAGAAGCGTTGGAGAAAAATCTTGCGCCGGGCAGTTATATTAAAATAAAAGGGATGGCGATGTTGGATAAATACGACCATGAAATTTCGCTTGGATCTGTCGCAGGTATCCGCAAAATACCAGATTTTATAAAGAAGCGGGTGGACAAAGCGCCAGTAAAGCGCGTGGAACTGCACGCACATACAACATTCAGCGATATGGACGCGGTGGTTTCGCCGGAAACATTAGTAAAAACAGCGTTTGCGTGGGGGCATCCGGCAGTTGCCATCACAGATCACGGCGTTGTTCAGGCGTTCCCGGTTGCAAACCATGCGATTGATATAAAAAAGCTTAAAAGCGAGGAGGAAATTGCGAGGGCAAAGGCATTTAAGATTATTTATGGCATGGAAGCCTACCTTGTCGATGACCTGGAAGAAGTGGTGCGGGAAGAGAAAGGGCAGGAACTTATATGCCCGGCAGTTGTGTTTGATATTGAGACAACAGGACTTAGCAACCGCCATGATAAAATTATTGAGATTGGCGCAGTAAAGGTGATAGATGGTCAGATTGCGGAGAAGTTTTCAACCTTTGTAAATCCGAAAGTGCCAATTCCTTTGGAAATTGAAAAGCTGACAAGCATTAACGATGCGATGGTGATGGAGGCGGAAACCATCGAGCAGATACTTCCAAAGTTTTTAAAATTTTGTGAGGGATGTATTCTTGTCGCGCACAATGCATCATTTGATACGGGATTTATTGCGAAAAATGCAGCGGACTTAGGGATTTTGGCGGATTTTACAATTTTGGATACCGTGGGACTTGCAAGAATCTTAATGCCCGAATTACATAATTTTAAGTTGGATACTGTGGCAAAAGCGCTTGGAGTTTCGTTGGAGAACCATCACCGCGCGGTGGATGATGCGGGCTGTACGGCGGAGATTTATGTGAAGTTTTTAAAGATGCTTGCAGAAAAGGGCTATAAAAAGCTGAGCGATATCAATGAGAAAAGTGAGATTGCGCCGGAAATTATCCGAAAAATGCCGACATACCATGCCATTCTTTTATGCAGAAACGAGATTGGAAGAATAAATTTATACCGCATGGTAAGTGCGTCGCATATTGATTACTTTCAGCGCCGTCCAAGAATTCCAAAAAGTATGCTTGCGAAGTACCGCGATGGATTGCTTGTCGGCTCGGCGTGCGAGGCGGGGGAGCTGTATCAGGCGATCTTGCGCCAGGAAGCGCCGGATGAGGTGGCAAGACTGTGTAATTTTTATGATTACTATGAGATACAGCCGCTCGGAAACAATCGTTTTATGATTGAAAATCCAAAGATCGCAGTGGAATCGGAGGAAGATTTAATTCAGATCAACAAGAAGATTATCGCGTTAGGAGAGCAGTATAATAAGCTTGTAGTTGCAACGTGCGACGTTCATTTTCTAAATCCTGAGGACGAGGTATACCGCAGGGTGATTATGCATTCAAAAGGTTTTGCGGACGCGGACAATCAGGCGCCGCTGTATTTTCGGACAACCGAGGAGATGCTTGCAGAATTTTCCTATCTGCCCCAGGAGAAAGCAGAGGAGTTAGTTATAACAAATCCAGGTAAGATTGCAGATATGATAGAGAAAATATCGCCGGTGCGCCCGGATAAATGCGCGCCGATCATTCCAAATTCAGACGAGACATTACGTAATATCTGCTACGATAAGGCACATTCTATCTACGGTCCTAAGCTTCCGCCGCAGGTAAAGGAGCGGCTTGAACATGAGCTTTCTTCCATTATCAGCAACGGTTTTGCGGTGATGTATATTATCGCTCAAAAACTGGTGTGGAAATCAAACGAGGACGGTTATCTTGTCGGTTCGCGCGGCTCGGTCGGCTCGTCGTTTGTCGCTACAATGTCCGGTATTACCGAAGTAAATCCGCTTCCGCCGCACTATTACTGCTCGGAATGTCATTTTGCAGATTTTGATTCCGAGGCTGTAAAACCATACGCGTCGAGTTCCGGGTGCGATATGCCGGACCGCGCCTGCCCAAAATGCGGCGCAATGTTAAAAAAGGACGGGCATAATATTCCTTTTGAAACATTCCTTGGATTTAACGGGGATAAAGAGCCGGATATCGATTTAAATTTTTCAGGGGAGTATCAGAGCAAAGCCCACGAATACACCGAGGTGATTTTTGGGGAAGGGCATACATTTCGTGCTGGAACAATCGGTACTGTGGCAGATAAAACGGCGTTTGGCTATGTGAAAAAGTACAATGAAGAACATGAGGTTCACAAGCGTCCGGCGGAGGTGGAGCGCATTGCGATCGGGTGTACTGGAGTGCGCAGGTCAACGGGACAGCACCCAGGCGGTATTGTTGTGCTTCCGCACGGGGAGGAAATCAATTCCTTTACGCCGATTCAGCATCCGGCAAATGATATGACATCAAAAATTATCACAACACATTTTGAATATCATTCGATCGATCACAACTTGCTGAAACTGGATATTCTCGGGCATGATGATCCGACAATGATCCGTGTTTTAGAGGATTTTACAGGTCTTGACGCAAAAAAAATCCGTATGGACGATCCGAAAGTCCTCTCGCTGTTTGAATCGACACAGGCGCTTAATATCAATCCGTCCGATATTGGCGGCTGTGATCTTGGAAGTCTTGGCATTCCAGAGTGCGGAACCGATTTTGTTATGCAGATGTTAAGGGAAGCAAAACCGAAAAGTTTTTCTGATATGATACGAATTTCCGGGCTTTCCCACGGGACGGACGTGTGGTCAAACAATGCGCAGACGCTGATTCAGGAAGGAACCTGCACGCTCTCCACCGCGATCTGTACGCGCGATGATATTATGACTTACCTGATTCAAAAAGGCGTGGAAAATGGACATGCATTTAAAATTATGGAGAGCGTAAGAAAAGGCAAAGGGCTGACCGATGAGATGAAAACAGAAATGTTAGCGAACGATGTGCCAGAATGGTATATTTGGTCGTGCGAGCGCATTAAATATATGTTTCCAAAAGCGCATGCCTGCGCCTATGTTATGATGGCGTTCCGCATTGCCTATTTTAAAGTGTATTATCCGCTTGCATACTATGCCGCTTATTTTAGTATTCGCGCTTCTGCCTTTAACTATGAATTGATGTGTCTGGGAAAAGAAAAATTGCGTATGCATATGACAGAGTACAAAAGACGTATGAATTCCTCAAATTTTGCGGAGAAGCTTTCTCAGAAGGAGGAAGATACCTTTAAAGATATGAAGTTAGTTGAGGAGATGTACGCAAGAGGATATGATTTTGAACCGATCGATATCTACACGGCAAAAGCGCATGCATTTCAGATTATAAGCGACAAGAAAATTATGCCATGTCTTTCAACAATCGACGGGCTTGGAGACAAAGCGGCGGAACAGATTGTGGAGGCGGTGCCGGACGGTCCTTTTTTGTCGCGCGAAGATTTCAGAAACCGCTGCAAAGTCAGCGCTACAATTTCAGATAAAATGGCGGAGCTAGGGCTTCTTGGCTCGATTCCAGTTTCCAATCAGATCTCGCTGATGGACTTTTTTATGGAAGGCTGAAGCGGCAGTGAGAAATGGATATAGAAAAAAGAATTTTGATTTACAAAAGAATTGTATAAAGTATAAAATTTATTTCTGTAAAAATCACTGTATAATACAAGCAATTTTAAAGTTTGATTGTTTTAATTAAAAAATTAAAAAAAATGCTTGCAATTTGGCTTAGATTGTAGTATTATAATTCTCGCAGTGAGGCCAGTTGGTCAAGCGGCTAAGACGTCGCCCTCTCACGGCGAAAACAGGGGTTCGATTCCCCTACTGGCTGTTTTATAAAACCTTTGAATCGGATGTGGATTCAGAGGTTTTTTTTTATGCACAGACCCGTGCAGTGGAATTATGCCGCTGGTGCGGCGCACGGGTCGCGCGGCGAGTAGGGAAGACAAACCTTCCCTACTCGATTACATAGACCTGTGCAGGGATGAAAAAAATATACCGCGCCAAACAGAAAGAAAGCATTTCTGCTTGACAGGAAACAGAGACGCAAAAGACAGAAGTCCTACAATATAATAATATATTATAAAAATGTATTGAACTGTAATTTTGGATAAAAATGATATAAAAAAATACTTGCATTTTGTGGAAGGGTATGGTATTATATAACTCGTTCAAGGCCAGTTGGTCAAGCGGCTAAGACGTCGCCCTCTCACGGCGAAAACAGGGGTTCGATTCCCCTACTGGCTGTTTTAGCATAACCTCCGAATTTGTATTGGATTCGGAGGTTGTTTTTCTTTATGCGCAGGGATGAAAATGAGCGGTCGTTGCTTTGCGTGTCAAACAGAAAATAGAAAGTATTTGCAGGATTGACAAAAAAAACGCGATTCTTTATAATGGGGAACTAATAATGTTTTAATTACTTGTCAGCGCAGATTAAGAGTTTACACAGAAAGGTTAAAGTACAAAAACGCCTTTCACATCTTGTTTGTGTTTAGAAAGGAATGGTGAAAAGTATGAAAGCTTACGGAGTGAATGCGCTTCGAAGAATGTACCTGGAATTTTTTGAAAGCAAGGGGCATTTAAAAATGAACAGTTTTTCCCTTGTGCCGCAGAACGATAAGAGCCTTTTGTTAATCAGTGCGGGAATGGCGCCGTTAAAGCCGTATTTTACCGGGCAGGAGATTCCGCCGCGCCGCAGAGTAACGACATGTCAAAAGTGCGTGCGCACAAGCGATATTGAAAATGTCGGCAAAACGGCGAGACACTTGACATTTTTTGAGATGCTTGGAAATTTTTCGTTCGGGGATTATTTTAAACACGAGGCGATTGCGTGGTCGTGGGAATTTTTGACAAAAACGCTTGGAATGCCGGAGGACAGGCTTTATCCGTCGATCTATGGGGAGGACGACGAGGCGTTTGAAATATGGAACAAAGAAGTTGGAGTTCCAGCAGAGCGCATTACGCGCTTTTACCGCGATGAGAACGGTGAGTGCGATAATTTCTGGGAGCATGGCGCAGGCCCTTGCGGTCCTTGTTCGGAGATTTATTTTGACCGCGGGGAAAAGTATGGCTGCAAAAAACCAGACTGCAAAGTCGGCTGTGAGTGCGACCGCTATATGGAAGTTTGGAACAATGTGTTTACTCAGTTTGAGAGCGACGGAAATCGCAATTATACCGAGCTGGAGAATAAAAATATTGATACTGGAATGGGGCTTGAGCGCCTTGCTGTTGTAATGCAGGATGTGGACTCTGTTTTTGATATTGATACCATGAAAGCAATCCGGGATAAAGTGTGCGAGATGGCGCAGGTCGTGTATGAGACAGATAAGAAAAAAGACATTTCAATCCGATTGATTACAGACCATATCCGCTCTGTGACCTTTATGGTTTCGGACGGTATTTTGCCGTCGAACGAGGGAAGAGGTTATGTGCTGCGCAGACTTTTGCGCCGCGCCGCGCGCCACGGCAGACTTTTAGGCATTGACGGGCTGTTTCTTGCAAGACTTGCAGAAACAGTGATTGCAGAGTCAAAAGACGGCTATCCAGAGCTTTTTGAAAAGCAGGAATATATTTTAAAAGTGCTTACAAACGAGGAGGAAAAGTTTAATAAGACGATCGACCAGGGAATTGTAATTCTTTCGGATATGGAAGCGAAAATGGCTGAAAAAGGAACAAAGGTACTTTCCGGCAGCGATGTATTCCGACTTTATGATACTTATGGATTTCCGGTTGATTTGACGGAAGAAATTCTGGCGGAGAAGGGTTTTTCCATTGATATGGAAGGGTTCCATAAAGCGATGGAAGTCCAGAAGAATACAGCGAGAGACGCGCGTGCGGTCACAAACTATATGGGTGCGGACGCGACGGTTTACGATCAGATTGACCCGGCGCTTACAACAAAATTTATTGGCTATCACAGTACGCGCGCAGAATCAAAAATTACAGTTTTAACGACAGAAAAAGAAATTACAGATAAGCTTGCGGCGGGTGAAGAAGGAACGATTATTGTAGAACAGACTCCGTTTTACGCGACGATGGGCGGTCAGGAAGGCGATACCGGCATAATTACATGCGGCGATGCAGTGTTCTTTGTGGGAGCTACCGTGAAACTAAAAGGCGGAAGAGTGGCGCACCAAGGCGTAGTTGAGAGCGGAATGTTTCAGACCGGCGATGTAGTAACATTGTCCGTTGATGATAAAAAGCGAAATGCAACATGCAAAAACCACAGTGCGACGCATCTTTTGCAGGAGGCGCTGCGCCAGGTACTCGGCACGCATGTCGAGCAGGCGGGTTCTCTTGTGACGCCAGACCGGCTGCGCTTTGACTTTACGCATTTTTCCGCGATGACAAAAGAGGAGATTGCGAAGGCAGAAGCGATCGTCAATGAAAAGATTGCAGAAGGTTTTCTGGTTGCAACGCAGGAATTAAAGCTTGAGGATGCAAAAAAGACCGGGGCGAAAGCTCTGTTTGGCGAGAAGTACGGCGAGACCGTGCGCGTGGTCAGCATGGGCGAATTTTCAAAAGAATTCTGCGGCGGCACTCATGTGGATAATACAAAGGATATTATAGTATTTAAGATTTTGTCCGAATCTGGTGTGGCGGCTGGCGTGCGCCGTATTGAGGCGGTTACAGCGGCAGGGGTATTCGATTATTATAAAACGATTGAGGAAGAATTAAACAGCGCGGCAAAAGCTGCGAAGGCGGAGCCAGCAGCGCTTGCCATAAAGATTGGAGCGATGTTAGACGAGATAAAACAGCTGCATTCCGAGAATGAAAAACTTACGGCAAGGCTTGCAAATCAATCGCTGGGCAATGTGATGGACGGAGTAAAGGAAATCGGCGGTGTAAAGGTTCTTGCAGCGAAGGTTCCAGAAGTTGACATGAACGGACTTAGAAATCTCGGCGACAATACAAAAGAAAAACTTGGCGAGGGTGTTGTATTTCTTGCGTCTGTGCTTGGCGGCAAAGTTAATCTTGTGGCGATGGCAACAGAAGGCGCCGTTGCGAAAGGCGTACATGCAGGAAACATTGTCAAGGCGGCTGCTGCTTGTGTTGGCGGCGGAGGCGGCGGAAAGCCTGGTATGGCGCAGGCTGGCGGCAAGAATCCAGACGGCATTGACGCCGCGGTTGCAAAGGCTTATGAAACGGTCGAGGAACAATTAAAATAAAGTGTATAAAAAAGGATTCCGTCTCGTGGATTTTCATCCAAAATTGTAAAAAGGATTGATTTTACCATAAAGTAAATTTTGGTGAAGAAAGAAAAAATTTGATGCAATTATATCGTTTCAGTTGGGAAAAATTACTCACATTTGAAAAAAACTGAAAAAAGATAAAAAAACAGTTGACGAATTAGAAAAATATGCTATAATCTAAGTAGTGCTTTTTTAAAAACCCAAACAGTTGGTGTAAGCACAATACACAACTGGAGGGAGGTTAGGTGTGAGAAGATGTCGAACGTTATAGTGAAAGAGAACGAGACTTTGGACAGCGCTCTCCGCAGATTCAAAAGAAACTGTGCGAAGGCAGGTATCCAGCAGGAGATCCGCAAGAGAGAGCACTATGAAAAGCCAAGTGTAAAGCGCAAGAAGAAGTCTGAGGCGGCTCGTAAGAGAAAGTTCAAATAGTATTTGTGCGAGGGATCTTGACCCGGCAGGTTGATTTAATCTGGTGGGTCAAGGTCTTTTTTTTATTTTGCGGAATACAATAAGTAGCAACCAGATTTAAAGGAGCGAACTTATGCCAAGACAAGGTCAAGCTAAGTCCCTACATACAAAGAACCGCAAAAGGGAAAACGGTCCGTTGTATCAGCAGTTAAGGCAGCAGGAACGGCAGGAAAAAGAAGAGCGGCTTCGATTTCTTGAGGTTCTTTCCGAGAGTATTTCTCTTCCGCCGGATGTTCTTACCGGCGCGCCGATTGTCACAATGCATGGCAGAAATGCCGTCTTTATAGAAAATCATAAAAAAATATCCGAGTACAGTGAAGAGCAGATTGTTGTACAGACTGGACTTTGCAGTGTTCTTGTCCAGGGAAAGCGGCTTAAGATTGATTATTTTACAAAAGAAGAAATGAAGATCAGCGGTTTTGTCAGACAGGTTACTTATCAGGGAGGATAATGGTTTGGGGGAGTAGTGTGAAAAATAGTTCTAAGGCAGCAAAAGGCACGGTCTAAGAACGATTAAGTTTCACACAGGAAAAACGCAAAAAACTGCGTTTTTCATTTCTATTTGAGCCGCTAAAGGCGGCATGGGGGATTTTTATGAAAAATCAGCTGTTAAGCCGCTTGAACCGTTACCGCAGAGGTTATATTAAAATTAAAATTTCAGGGAGCAATGCGGAACGCTTTTTAAATCTCTGTCAGTATCAGGATATTTTATTAGGGGGAATTTGCAGAGAGGGAGCGGACTTTACTGCGACACTTCCCGCGGCAGATTATTTTCGCTTAAGACCAATTATTCGAAAAACCAGAGTGTATCCAGCGATCATCGAAAAATATGGGTTCCCGTTTTTTCTAAAAAAAAATAGAAAACGAAAAGTGCTGTTGGTATGTGCAATACTGTTTGCTGGACTGATATATTATTTGTCTGGTTTTTTGTGGCGTATTGAGTATGAAGGATGTTATTATCACACAAAAGAGCAGCTTCAATCATTTTTGGAAGAGTGCGGTATTTATGAGGGAGTGCAAAAGGATGCTGTAAGCTGCCCTAAGATTGAGGAGCAGATACGCAGCAAGTTTACAGATATCGGCTGGGTGTCCGCGGAGATCAGCGGAACAGTTATGAAAATTCGGATTAAGGAAACAAGAATGCCAAAACTGGACGCGGATCAAGTGACCGATGGAAGCGGCGCTGTGTGGGAGCAGGAAACAGGGCATATTGTGGCGGCGTGCGACGGGGTTGTCACAAATATTTCCGTTGCAGGCGGAACTGCTATGGTGCGCGCAGGAGATGTTGTACATAAGGGGCAAATACTGATTTCCGGCATCCTTGATATTGTGGGAGACGGAGAACTTTTGATGGAACAGCGCCCGGTGCTTGCCCGCGGAACCGTTGAGCTTAAGACGACAGAACACTACAAGGACAGCTTTTCGATGAAGTACGAAAAAAAGACGTATACCGGAAAAAAGAAGTGGGGACTGCGCTTTGAGATTGCAGGAATAAAAATATTTTCCTATGTACCTAGTAATTCCTATCCAGAATGTGATATAATAACAGAGATGGGGCAGTACTGCATCGGAGATTCTTTTTTCCTGCCGGTGAAGGCGTGGACGACAACACTGTGCGAATACCGCACAGAACCAGCCGTCTACTCGCGGGAGGAGGCAAGAATTGTTGCAGACAAGCGTTTGATTCGTTACCTTGAGGAAAAGAAGTCAGGGGGGCAGACATTGCTTTCCTCCGATGTTCGGACAACGTTTGCGGATGGTTCGTGCGAGACGTCCGGGCTTTTGGTATTTTGCGGAAGCGCATGGCAGTACAGTTCCATAAATCCTGACGAGTGGAGGCAGAAGAACGGGGATGGGAATAACACAGATAACAATTGATTTGCCGGCGGAGTACGGAAAAAAAGTTTTTGGGGAATACGACGCTTATGCAAAAATAATAGAGCGCTCTTATCATGTTACATTGATTTTGCGAGATGGAGAAGTGAAATTAGTCGGTGAACCCGGTCCGGCACAAAAGGCAAAAAGCGTGCTTACCGCGCTGTTAGAGCTTGCAAAAAACGGCTCGGAGATTACGGAGCAAAGTGTAACTTATGCGATATCGCTTCATAGCGATGACCGGGCGGAGTCGATGCTTGAGATTGACAGAGATTTGATCTGTCACACGACATCGGGAAAACCGATTAAGCCAAAAACGCTTGGACAGAAGGCTTATGTAGACCAGATACGCCAGAAGATGGTGGTGTTTGGGATAGGACCGGCAGGTACAGGAAAAACGTTCCTTGCAATGGCAATGGGAATCACCGCGTTTAAAAATGATGAGGTGAGCAAGATTATCTTGACACGCCCGGCGATCGAGGTAGGCGAAAAGCTTGGTTTTTTGCCGGGAGATTTACAGAGCAAGGTCGATCCATACCTCAGACCGCTCTATGATGCGCTCTATCAGATTATGGGTGCGGAAAGCTACTTGAGAAATGCAGAAAAGGGACTGATTGAAGTTGCTCCGCTCGCTTATATGCGCGGTCGAACGCTTGATAATGCGTTTATTATTCTTGATGAGGCGCAAAACACAACGCCGGCACAGATGAAAATGTTTTTGACAAGAATCGGATTTGGGTCGAAGGTTGCGATCACAGGCGATTTGACACAGAAGGATCTGCCGACAGGTCAGCAGTCAGGGCTGGATGTGGCGTTAAAAGTACTTTCAGGAATTGAAGATATCGGTTTTTCTTACCTGACAAGCCAGGATGTTGTACGGCATCCGCTTGTGCAAAAGATTGTCACTGCTTATGATAATTACGAGAAAAGACAGCAAAAAAAAACTGATGCAGTGAAGGGGAAAGCTGTGAAATCGATGAGACGCAGCGATAAGCGGCAGTAGGAAAAACGCAGGAAGGGGCATAAGAAAACAATGGAGAAAAATAGGGCAGGGAACAGAGGCTGCGGCGTGCTGCTTTCCTTTGTGCCTGTGGCGGAAGGCGTGGTTTACGGGCTGTTTCAAAAACTGCCTTTTTTGGATTTTGCTTTGTTTGTGGCATGGCTGCTGGTACTGGGGGGAATTCTTCTGGTGTACTGGCTTGCAAAGGGAAGATGGCAGGGAAGCGGATGGGCGATGCTTTTGTGTGCGGGCGTATGTGCGCCGCTTGCGATGGTGTGTGAGGATCTTGAAAATCTTCCGCTGTTTTTGATTGGAGCAGTATTTACGTCGGCGATTTCAGGAATTGGAAACGGTCTTGCGCTCGCAAGCTATCTTGGAGCAGTGGCGGTGCTTTGCGGTGCAAAAGGATATCTGTTTGCCGCTATGGTACTGTGTTTTGCATATTGTATTCTTGCACAGTGGCTGCACGGATGGAAAAATATTGTTTGCGCTATTGTGACAGGAGAGGCTGCCACCGTGATTATAATTGCGCTGATAACGCGGTTTGGAACAAAACCATTGGAAGGGATGAATCTGCTTATACCAATTGGTTTTTGTGCAGCACTGCTGATTTTAGCAGCTATGTTTTCTTTTACAGCAAAAACAATAGAACGAAAAAGGAGTAATAGAAAATGACAGTCGAGATAGAAAGCGAAGCAAAGCAGACGTTTGATTTTGATTATAAGGAGCTGATCTGCAGGGTGATTTCCGCGGCAGTTGACTATGAAAAATGCCCTTACGAGACGGAAGTCAGTGTGCTGCTGACCGATGACCCGCAGATAAAAGAACTAAACCTAGAACATCGGGAAATTGATGCGGCGACGGATGTGCTTTCTTTTCCGGCAGTTGATTTTAAAGTTCCGGCAGATTTTGATATGCTGGAAGATGAAGCAGCTATATTGTATTTTAATCAGGATACCGGGGAGCTTTTTCTTGGAGATATTGTTGTGTCTGTGGAACATGTAGTGGCACAGGCAAAAGAGTATGGTCATTCAAGGGAGCGCGAACTAGGTTTTTTGGTCGCTCACAGTATGCTTCATCTGTTTGGCTACGACCATATAAAAGAGGAGGAAAGAGCTGTGATGGAGCAAAAGCAGCGAGAGATTTTGGATGGAATTGGACTGTCGCGGTAGACGATTTGATCCGCTGCATAATGTGAAGAGTGTTTTGTCATTATTAAATTATTTTTTGCTTGATGAACTGGTATAGAGCGTGTACATGGAAAGAGGACAAGCGATGAGAAAAACAAAGAGAAAGAATAAGCTTTTGATAGCAGTGCTTATTGCGATATCGGTTTGCATTGCAGCCTGTGGAAAAAAAGGAGAAGAGGATAATCCAGGAACAGCAGGAGGTATTTTGGAGAACGGTGCGAAAGGATTGGATGTGATCGCAGCTTCTGGAATACCAAGCCCTACTCCCGTTCCAAGCCCGACTCCGACAATGCCGCCTGAGCCTGCTCCTGATTTGCACGAGGGAAAGAAACAGGGGATGTTAAATGGAGAATGGATCGATGAGGATGTTGTAGAACACAGACCCTATGCTGTGATGTTAAACAATATTAAAGTCGCTAGTCCACAGAGCGGAATCGGACAGGCAGATATTGTGTATGAAGCTCTTACAGAGGCTGGAATTACACGGTTTTTAGCGCTGTTTTCAGAGATCGGGAAAGATACGCCAGCGGCTGCAAGGCTTGGTTCAGTGCGCAGTGCAAGACATTATTTTGTCAGTTTTGCGGACGAGTACGACGCGATCTTTGTGCATTTTGGTGAGACGACTTACGCAAAGAAAAAGATGGACAAGCTTAAAATCGATCATATTACGGGGATGTATGGTGTTGGGGTATCCAGTTTTTACCGGGATAAAAGTATAAAAGCGCCGCACAATGCGTTCGCTTCCCTTGAAGGCATTGAGAACGCAGTGAAAAAAGGAAAGTTCCGCACAGAGTATGAGGAGGGATACAAATCACACTTTAAGTTTTACGCGGAAAATACGGTGCCGGAGATTGTAACGAAAAGCTCCGAAAAGACAGATGGGCTGCCTGCTTTGGGCGTTCAGACACCCGCCACAAAAATCACGTTGGGGTTTTCGGATTATATAAAGCCATATTTTCTCTATGACGCAAAAAACGAAGTCTATATGCGCTATCAGTTTGACGGGGAACATGTCGATTATAACACAAAGGAACAGCTTGCATTTAAAAATATTATTATCCAGCTTGTAAAAGAGTGGAATATTGATAAAAATGGATATCAGACAATGGATATTGAGAAGGCGGAGGGAACTGGCTTTTATATCACAAACAATACAGTACAGCCAGTGACGTGGAAAAAGGACGAGGGGAAGCGGTTTATGCGCTATTATAGCGAGGACGGTGAGGAACTTATAATCAATCCAGGAAAAACGTATATTGCCGTATTTCCGATAAACCGTGAGAAACACATTGCAATCGAGTAAGAGAGGCTGTAATTACCAATGGCAAAATTGAAAAACAACAACAATTACCTTTTGCAAGGTACAATTCTGGCAATGTCGTCCATTGCCTCAAGATTTATCGGGATGCTTTACCGCGTGCCGCTTACAAACATTATCGGCGATAAAGGGATGGGTTACTACAGTTCCGCTTATGAGCTGTACAATCTCGCGCTGATTTTATCCTCCTACAGCATACCGGTTGCAGTGTCGAAACTGGTGAGCAGCATGGAGTCAAAAAAGCAGTACCGCAACGCTCACAATGTGTTTCTGACCGCGCTAAAGATTGCGGCGGCAGTTGGGGCAGTGGTAGCAGGAGCGGTCTATCTGCTTGCAGACGCTTGGGCAAAACTTGTGCGCAACACGCCAGTTGCAATCCCGCTGCGCGTGCTGGCGCCGACCATCTTTATTTTTGCGGTGATGGGAGTGTTTCGGGGCTATTTTCAGGGAAAACACACCATGCTGCCGACGGCGCTGTCTCAGTTGGTGGAGCAGGTTGTTCACGCGATTGTAAGTGTGCTTGCCGCATATCGCCTGATGGAAATACACAATGCGTCGGCAGATATGGAGACCTATGGCGCAGCTGGAGGTACATTCGGTGCGTTTGCAGGTTCCGTTGTGGCGTTTTTGGTGCTGCTTGGCGTCTACGGGATGAACCGGAATTATATCAGACGCAAGGTGCGCAAGGATCACAGCGGAAGTTACAGAGAAACTGCGCAGACTGCAAAGCTGTTTGGGCTGACGGTACTGCCGATTATTTTAAGTCAGACGGTATATCAATTAAGCGGAACCATTGATAATGCAATTTTTGGACAGATTATGTTTTTAAAAGAAACCAATGAGGAAACAACATCTCTTTTATGGGGAATTTATGCAAATAAATATCGGATGCTCACAAACCTTCCTGTGGCGGTTGCAACGGCGCTTGGCACCTCGATTGTACCGGCTCTTGCCGATACTTACACAATGGGAAACGACGAGGGGGTAAGGCAAAAAATTGCATCGTCAGTAAAGTTTAATATGCTGATTGCAATTCCTTCCGCCATTGGGCTTGGCGTGCTTGCAAAGCCGATTGTTCAGCTGCTGTTTTCTGGAACGGAGATTGAAATGAGTGCAAGCCTGC
Source organism: uncultured Lachnospiraceae bacterium (assembly GCA_947086895.1). Classification (GTDB taxonomy): domain Bacteria; phylum Bacillota; class Clostridia; order Lachnospirales; family Lachnospiraceae; genus RGIG4057. The sequence goes on from CAMUAR010000003.1 coordinate 72,631, forward strand.
TTTCGGTCGGCGCGGTGGCAGTGGTTCTTTTTGCTTACTCTACACTGACCAATGGGGTACTGCAGGGGATTGACCAGATGAAACTTCCAGTGTACCACGCGGGAATCTCTCTGGGCATCCATGTAGTTTGCTTAGCGATCATGCTCTGGGGATTTGACGCTGGTGCTTATGGGCTTGTAATTGGAAATGTGCTGTACGCTCTGGGGGTCTGCGTGTTAAACTGGAGAGCGATCGAGCGATGTACCGGATACCGCCAGGAAATACGAAATACATTTTTAATGCCGACACTCTGTGCCACTGTGATGGGTGCAGTAGCATATATTGTTTATCACAGTATGTACCAAGTTTTGCAGAGCAATATCGTATGTGTAATCGTTACAATGGGAGTGTCCGTTCTATGTTATGGGTTGCTTTTGGTTGCGACCCGCACCGTTTCGGAGGAGGAAGTCCGGGGCTTTCCAAAAGGAAAATCCTTGGTGCGTCTTTTGAAAAAAGTGAGAGTATTGCGCTAGAAACTGTTTGGAACGAATTATAACACTTCATCCAATAACGGTATAATTTTACAAAAGCCGTCCATACTTTTAGCAAATGAAAATAAGGAGGACGGCTATGAAACGTGCAGTGAGGTATTTTTCCTGCATTATGCTGCTCGGCGTGATGTTTTCTGCCTGCTATTACGCGAGCTATAAAAACGCGATAAAGAAACTGAGAGAGATGGAGACAAAGCAGGATATCAATTCCCTTTTGGACGATAAACAAAAACAGGCAGAAACAATGTTTTCCGATTTGCTGGTCGGTGTTATTGATGGATCAGAAACAAACAAAGAGTCCGAAAAAAACGATCCGACAGATCCAGCTTTCGTCACCGGGATACCAGATTCAGGAGAACTTGAAGCTTCGGGGGAAGTACCAGATGAAACTTTGGATGACAGCCAGGAAGCAGCAACTGTAAAAGAGGCTGTGATCGCGCCCGAGACAAAGATTGTGATAGAATCTTTGGAGATTTCAACAGGCGATTTTGTGACAAAAGAGATGGTTCCCGACGCTGTGCTTGTCGGAATGACAAGACAGGATTTGGTGGATTATCTTGCAAAGGAACTGGAAGATATGACAATTTCAGAGTACGAGAAGGGACTGTATGCAAATGAGCTGATTACTTTCTCGGAAAATAAAGTTGTGATACGGAAAAGTTATGATTCGTCAAAGGACGATTATATGTATTATCTTGCAATTAAAAACGGTGAGATTGTCGTGTATTTTAACGATCGAAGAACAGTGTATGAATATACAGGGATTAAGGCACTCAGCTTGCAGGAGGATGTGCGCCTTTCACTGCTTGAAGGAATCTGTGTGCATGACTCGGAGGAATTATTTTCACTGCTTGAGAGTTATTCCAGCTAAAGCACATAGATAAATTTTAAAAATACCAGAAAGGGACAGTTATATTGGATTGGAAATTTGACGTTATCGTTGTCGGCGCAGGTGCCTCTGGTATGACCGCGGCGATTCAGCTAACGCGGGCAGGGGCTTTGGTCGCGGTGCTTGAGGCAGGCGGCATTGCCGGAAAAAAGCTTTTGGCAACCGGAAACGGAAAGTGCAATTTTACAAACAGCATACAAGAACTTGAATGTTACCGGGGCGGCAGACCGCAGGCGGCAATGGAATTGTTAGAACAGTACAGCGTTGATGCCATACTTTCATTTTTTGAAGGAATCGGCATTTATCCGGCGCAGAAAAACGGCTATTGGTATCCGAATTCTTACCAGGCAGCGTCGGTGAGAGAAGCGCTTGAGCAGGAACTGATCTATCACAAAGCAAAGTTATATCTGTATTGTTATGTCAAAAAGATTCGCCGGTTAAAAGAAGGTAAAGGGCGTTTTGAAGTTTTGGCTGTAAGAAAAAAGCCCGAATCAAAAGAGAAAGAAACCTGTAAAAGCAAAAGAAAAAAACAAACAGAACCGGAGAATTTTAAAGAGGAAGAAGTCCGTTTTTTTGCAGATTATATTATACTTGCTTGTGGAGGACAGGCGGGAAGCACAAATCCCGCCTGCGGAAGCGGATATATGTTGGCAAAGGAGCTTGGACTTTCTGTTGTAGAGCCAGTTCCGGCGCTGGTACAGCTAAAGATAAAAGAAAAAGTATGCAGACAGCTTTCCGGGGTGAGATTGACGGCAAAAGGGGAGCTTGCAGTTTTAAATAAAGTTTACCGGGAAAAAGGAGAATTCCTGTTTACTGACTATGGAATATCAGGCATTCCAGCGATGCAGTTAAGCCGTTTTGTCTCGGTATTTTTTAATCGAAAAATTCAAAAAGATGAATGGAATGCCAGCAATAATAACGGTGAGTTTCAACTTTTTCTTGACTTTTTTCCTGACAAGAAGGAAAATGATTTGGCGGAAATGTTAAACGAGCGGTTTTTGCGCTTTCCTGCAAGGGATGTTGCAGGAGTGCTGCTGGGACTGTTTCCGGCAAAGTTAAACGCTGTGCTTGCCGCGATGGTGGAAGAGCCGCAGAAGGAACGATTGAAACTAACGGCAGCAGAGAAAAAAATAACAGCAAAAAAGTTGGCTTGTCTTATAAAGAGGTTTCCGCTTACCGTATACGGGACAAATGCATTTGAATCTGCGCAGGTGACTGCCGGAGGTGTAAATATGGAGGAGCTTACTCCGTACACAATGGAAACAAGACAAATAGAAGGTCTTTATGTGACAGGAGAGCTTGCGGATATGGACGGAACATGCGGCGGATACAATTTACATTGGGCGTGGATGTCTGGGATGGCAGCGGCGGCGGATATTCTTAAGAAAGCGCAGATCAAAGTATCTTCTTAAAAATTCCAAAAAGATACGCAGACTTTCAAGGCATCTTAAGAATAACACAAAAAATAAAAATAAAAGCATAATAAGATGCTGGAAAGAGGTTTTCTTTGATTCGCATTAATCAGTTAAAAATGCCGATGAACAGCGCAGCAAAAAATTTAGACGATACGTTTTTGCGCCGGGAAATTTTAAAAGCGCTTCGTATTGCGCCGGAGAGAATGCTTGGCTATGAGGTGATAAAACGCTCCATCGATGCGAGAAAAGCGGACGACATTCATTATACATACTGTATTGATGTAAAAATTGATAAAGAAGCAGATTATCTAAAACAAAACCGCAATAAAAATATTGTAAAATCTGGAACCATTTTATACGCGCTGCCGGAACCTGTGAAAAATAAGAAAAAAGAGCGGCCTGTTGTATGCGGAAGCGGACCGGCAGGAATGTTCTGCGCTTATTTTTTGTCGCTTGCCGGATTCAATCCGATCGTGATTGAACGGGGAATGCCTGTTGAAAAGCGCGCGCAGATCGTAGAGCACTTTTGGAATACAGGCGAGCTTGATCCAGAAACAAACGTGCAGTTTGGAGAGGGCGGCGCAGGGACATTCTCGGACGGAAAATTAAATACGATGGTGAAAGACACTTATGGGCGTATCCGAAGAGTATTAAAAATATTTGTTCAGTTTGGCGCACCAGAGGAAATTTTATATCAAAATAAGCCGCATATTGGAACGGATTGTTTAAGGAATGTTGTCGCGGCAATGCGGGCGGAGATTCAAAGGCTTGGAGGAGAATTTTTATTTCAGACAAGACTGGATGATATCGCTGTGGAAAACGGCAAGCTTTCAGGAATTCTTTGCAATAAAAAACAGTGGTATAATACAAGTACACTTATTCTGGCAATCGGACACAGCGCGCGCGATACATTTCAAATGCTGTATGAAAAAGGGCTTTGTATGGAGAAAAAGCCTTTTGCGGTCGGCGTGAGAGTGGAACATAGACAGGATTTTATCAATCGCGCCCAATATAAAGCAGCGGCGGATATTCTGCCGCCGGCAGATTATAAGTTGACGTACACAGCGGCAAGCGGCAGGGGAGTTTACTCTTTTTGTATGTGTCCAGGAGGTTATGTTGTCAATGCGTCCTCAGAACAGGGAAGGCTTGTTGTCAATGGGATGAGCAACCATGCGCGCGATGGCAGAAATGCAAACAGCGCGTTAATTGTCACAGTGACTCCTGAGGATTTTCCAACGGATACGCCGCTTGCAGGCATTCAGTTTCAGCAGCATTATGAAAAGCTGGCGTACCAAATTGCAGGCGGGGCAATTCCATACCAGCTTTATGGCGACTTGCTTGCAGGAAAGAAAAGCACTGGGTTTGGGCGGATTGTTCCAGACCACAGAGGAAGCGCAGCACCGTCGGATTTGCGGGAATGTCTGCCGGACTATGTTGTGAAAACGCTGCTGGAAGGAATGGATGCGTTCGGTCAAAAGATTCCGGGGTATGCCGATGAGGAAGCTGTGTTTTCCGGGGTTGAGATGCGCACTTCGTCGCCGGTTCGCATTGTGAGAGATGCACAGTTTATGGGAAGTATTTCAGGGATCTACCCGTGCGGAGAGGGAGCTGGCTATGCAGGGGGGATTATGAGTGCCGCCATTGATGGAATTAAAGTATTTGAAAAGGTCTGTGCAGGACAAGAATAATTTGGTTCTATATTTTTTATAAAATTCAAAGATCTGCAGACAGGTGCTATCAATTTTGAAAAACTGATAAACTGCTGAATATTTACAAAAGTGAGGAGTTTTATGATCGAGAAAGAATACCGGCAACAACTGATAAAAAAACAAAGAATCGTGATAAAAATAGGCTCTTCTTCTCTGACGCACGAGGAGACGGGAGATATCAATTTGGATAAGATGGAGCAGCTTGTCCGTGTGCTGACAGATTTAAGCAACCAGGGGAAAGAGGTGATTCTCGTATCGTCGGGAGCGATTGCAGCGGGGCGCAGAGCACTTGGAATCTGTGAAAAACCAAAAGAAAAATCAGTGAAGCAGGCATGTGCGGCGGTTGGTCAGGCAAGGCTGATGATGCTCTATCAAAAATTATTTGCGGAGTACAATCAGTCGGCGGCGCAGATTCTTTTGACAAAGTACACAATAAATGATAGCACAAGCCGCCAGAATGCACACAATACATTTCTTGAGCTTGCAAAAATGAAAGTAATACCGATTGTAAATGAGAATGATACCGTAGCTACGGACGAGATTGAGTTTGGCGATAATGATACGCTTTCCGCGCTGGTGGCAGCGCTTGTCGGCGCAGACTTGCTGATTCTTTTATCGGACATCGACGGGCTTTATACAGATGATCCAAGAAAAAATGATAAAGCAGAGTTTATTAGTATTGTGCCGGGGATCACAAAAGAGATTTTAGCGATGGGAAAGGGGGCGGGCAGCAATGTCGGCACAGGAGGCATGTCCACCAAAATTACAGCGGCGAGAATCGCGCTGGGGTGCGGTGCAGATATGGTGATTGCAAACGGAGCCAACGCCCGTATTATCCGGGATATTATAGCAGGAAAGACCATTGGAACATTGTTTTTAGCAGATGGCGAGGGCGGAATTAAGCTTAAGGATTATCTGAGGAGAGAAGGACAGGAATCACCGCAGGAGTTTAAAGATAAAATCCCAGGTATTAGAATCTGTTAAATTGGGATTTATAAGAGCTGATTACATTTTTTTGATTGATTGCAGCAGTATAAAAAAGAGAGGTTATATATGGACGAACAGAAAATTAGCCGAATCAATGAGCTTTATCATAAATCAAAGCAGGAGGGATTGACAAAGGCGGAGAAGGAAGAGCAGGCATTGCTGCGGGCGGAATATATCGCGGCAGTAAGAGCAAATCTTCGCGGAACACTAAGTCAGATTTCCATTGTTGAGCCAGATGGAAGTATTACAGATCTATCAAAAAGAAATGAAAACTAAGATAAAAAATTAAAATTTGTGCGAATTAAAAAATAAGAGGAAATATAATGGATATTGCAGAAAAAAAGAAGGAATTGAGAAAGCAGGAAAAGGCGCGCAGAGAAGAAATTTCGGATTGTGAGGCGGCGCTTGCGGCAGAACGCTGTGAGGAGCAGCTTTTTCGGTTGGAACAATTCTTATGCTGTGATTTTTTATTTTCCTATATTTCCTATAAAAAAGAACTTTTTACGCATGACATTATAAAACATGCATTAGACAAAGGAAAGCATATTGCTGTGCCAAAAGTAGTCGGCGCAGGAAAAATGGAGTTTTTTGAAATATCTTCCCTTTCTGACTGTGTGCCAGGAGCGTTTGGAATTTTGGAACCTGCAGCAAAAAGAAAAATAACGCCAAGCCAGTGCAGAGCGCCGCTTGCGCTGCTTCCGGGACTTGCGTTTACGGTGGACGGCATAAGACTCGGCTATGGCGGCGGTTACTATGACCGATATTTTGCCGCACAGAAAAAAGCGTTTCGAATTGCTCTTTGCTATGATTTTTCTCTGTTGAAGAATCTGCCTTGCGAACCACACGACCTGCGCGCGGATCTGGTGATTGCTCCAAGCGGTGTTTATGGCGGTGATTGAAAAATGAAATCATAGAACTGTATGGTATATAGTTCTATAAATAAATTTAAAATATATATTATTTATCTAAATATTTTATAAAAGATTAAATTACTTATTTAAGAAATATATCACAGAAAGGAAAATTGATATGACAGATATTTTAGAACTTGGAAAGCAGGCGAAACTTGCATCAAGACAGTGCGGGCTGCTTGGGGAAACACAAAAAAATAAAGTGCTTGAACTCGCAGCAAAAAAGCTGGTGGAAAATACAGATAAGATATTAAAAGCAAATATGGAAGATATCACGGCGGCGCGGCAAAAGGGAATGAATGAAATTATGATAGACCGGCTTGCGCTTGATAAAGAGCGCGTAGCAGGAATGGCGTTGGGGCTTTTACAGGTGGCAGCGTTAAAAGATCCAGTCGGCGAACTTGTATTGATGGAAAAACGCCCAAACGGACTGGAGATTATGAATTGCCGTGTGCCTCTTGGCGTTGTAGGTATTATTTATGAGTCGAGACCGAATGTTACAGCAGATGCGTTCGGTCTTTGTTTTAAAGCTGGAAATGCGGTTATTTTAAAAGGCGGAAGCGACGCGGTACAGTCGAACAGCGCAATTGTTGATGTACTTTGTGCATCGCTTGAAAGCTGTGGGATTTTAAAAACTGCGCTGCAATTTGTGCGCGATACAAAAAGAGAAGCGGCGCTTGCGCTTATGAAGTTAAACGGGTATGTGGATGTGCTGATTCCGCGCGGCGGAGCCGGTTTGATTCGCTCCGTTGTGGAGAACAGCACAGTTCCTGTAATTGAGACAGGAACGGGAAATTGCCATGTTTATGTGGATGAAAGCGCAGATTTTGACATGGCGCTTAACATTATTGAAAATGCGAAAACCAGTCGGCTCAGTGTCTGCAATGCGTGTGAATCCTTGGTAGTCCACAGAGCTGTCGCAGAAAACTTTCTGCCGCTTTTGGAACAGAGACTTTGTGAAAAACAGATTGTTATGCGCGCGGATGAAAAGGCTAGAACCATTTGTAATAGTATGGAAGAAGCTTTGGAAGAGGATTTTGCAAAGGAATATCTTGGACGGATGGTTTCGATAAAAGTAGTGGAGGATATCAGCGAGGCAATACAGCATATTAATCATTATAATACTGGGCATTCGGAGACAATTATCACAAAAGACTATGCGAATGCAAGAAGATTTTTGCGGGAGATCGACGCCGCGGCAGTCTATGTCAATGCCTCGACACGTTTTACCGACGGGGAGGAATTTGGATTTGGCGCAGAGATTGGAATCAGCACGCAAAAACTTCACGCGCGTGGACCGATGGGACTAAAAGCACTGACAACAACAAAATATATGGTGTTTGGGGATGGGCAGATTCGATAGAGTAAGAAAACCGATTCTTTATTTTATAGAAAGGAAAAAAGTCAAGAGAAATGTATAATGAAATTGATTTGGACAAGATCGACTTAAATTTAGAACCGCCGATGGAAGAACCAGCCAGACAATATTATTTTATGGCGAAATGCCGGGAGTGGGTTCGCGGGTTTGAACAAAAAAACGGACGCCGCCCGCTCGCCTGCACGCAAACTTTTGGCTGTCAAATGAATGCGAAGGATTCGGAAAAACTTGCAGGAATTTTGCAGGCAATCGGTTATTGTGAAACAGAAAGTGAGGACACGGATCTTGTGTTGTATAACACTTGTACTGTGCGGGAAAACGCAAACACGCGGGTGTATGGAAGAATCGGGTATCTCGGTCGGCTGAAACGGCAGAAAAACGGCAATATGAAAGTTATTTTGTGCGGCTGTATGATGCAGGAAGCGCATGTTGTGGAAAAGATTAAAAAAAGTTATCCATTTGTCGATCTGATTTTTGGAACACATAATATTTATAAACTTGCAGAACTTTTAGAGAAAAGTTTTTCTTCAAAAAAAATGATTGTAGATGTTGTGGATAAAGCAGAAACCATTGTGGAAGAGCTGCCGAGCGAAAGAAAATATAATTTTAAAGCAGGAGTTAATATTATGTATGGCTGCAACAACTTTTGCAGTTATTGTATTGTCCCTTATGTAAGAGGACGGGAGCGCAGCCGGAAGCCGGAAGATATTGTTGCAGAAATAAAAAAGCTTGCTGCAAGTGGCATCACTGAAATTATGCTGCTTGGTCAGAATGTGAATTCTTACGGAAAGACACTGGAAAATCCAGTTCATTTTGCAGAGCTGTTAAGACAGGCAGAACAAGTGGAAGGAATCCAGCGCATTCGGTTTATGACGCCGCATCCAAAAGATTTATCCGATGAATTGATTCAGGTAATGGCAGAGTCAAAAAAGATATGCCATCATATCCATCTGCCGCTGCAGTCAGGAAGCTCGCGGCTGTTAAAAGAAATGAACCGGCATTACACAAAAGAAAACTATATTGCACTTGCGGAAAAAATCAAGAAAGCGATGCCTGAAGCGGCGCTGACAACGGATATTATTGTCGGATTTCCCGGAGAAACCGAGGAGGATTTTTTAGAGACGCTTGATGTTGTGCGCCGCGTACATTTTAGCAGCGCATATACATTTCTATATAGCCCGCGCAGTGGAACGCCTGCCGCAGCAATGCCGAATCAGGTGCCGGAGGATATCGCCAAAGAGCGATTTGACCGGCTTGTTGCCGCGGTGCAGGAAGTTTCAGCAGAATTTGCAAAACAGGCAGTAGGCAGAATAGAAGAAGTGCTGGTGGAGGAAGAAAAGTCTGACGGGTTTATGACAGGAAGGCTGAAAAACAATCTGCTTGTCCATTTTCCTAAAGTAAAATCGACGCTTGGAAGTTATTGTACCGTAAAACTTTCCGAGTCCAAGGGATTTTATTACCTTGGTGAAGAAGTGAAGGATGTCAATAAAAATAGTGTTTAAAATGGGAATGAATTTTAATGAAATTTTTGCATTGCTATTGACATGTCCAGAGAAACAGTATAAAATTTATATGTTGTATGTTGGTGTTTTATAGTTGGGGAAGAAGATTCACCTACATAGAATGAAAACAAAATAAGGAGGAATTCCTGTGGACGATGTAGTGAAAATCGTAATCGCGGTTGTAGTCACTGCACTCGTGGTCGGGTTTGTCGTTTTTAAGGCTGCAATCGCCTATCAAACAAAGCTTGTTGAAGCTAAGATTGGCAATGCGGATGAACGGGCGAGGGAGATTATCGACGAGGCGTTAAAGACGGCGGAGGCAAAGAAAAAGGAAGCCCTTCTTGAAGCGAAGGAAGAGTCGATTCGGACGAAGAATGAGCTTGAGAAGGAAGCCAAAGACCGCAGAGCAGAAGTACAGCGTTACGAGAAGCGAGTCCTCTCCAAAGAGGAGGCTGTGGACCGCAAACTGGAGTCACTGGAACGAAAGGAATCAAAACTGGTTGCGCGTGAGCAGGAGATGGAAAAACTTCGCCGTGAGGTGGAAGATTCTTATTCCAAGCAAGTTGCAGAACTGGAGAAGATTTCTGGATTGACCTCCGAACAAGCTAAGGAATATCTTATTAAAACTGTTGAAGATGAAGTGAAACATGAAACTGCGGTTCTTGTAAAAGAGATGGAGGCCAGGGCGAAAGAGGAGGTCGATAAAAGAGCGAGAGACCTTGTTGTCACAGCCATTCAGAAATGTGCTGCAGATCATGTTGCTGAGTCCACAATTTCCGTTGTCCAGCTGCCGAATGATGAAATGAAGGGAAGGATTATCGGACGTGAGGGCAGAAATATCCGCACGATTGAGACGCTGACTGGAGTGGATCTTATTATTGATGACACACCAGAGGCGGTGATTCTCTCAAGTTTTGATCCAATTCGCCGTGAGGTGGCAAGGATTGCACTTGAAAAATTGATTCTGGATGGTCGTATTCATCCGGCAAGAATTGAGGAGATGGTGGAGAAGGCGCAAAAAGAAGTCGATATTATGATCCGTGAGGAGGGAGAGTCTGCGACGTTAGAAGTCGGAGTACATGGCATTCATCCAGAACTTATAAGGCTTCTTGGCAAGATGAAGTTTCGGACAAGCTATGGGCAGAATGCATTAAAACATTCTATCGAGGTAGCGATCCTTTCCGGTTTGCTTGCAGGGGAGATTGGTGTGGATGTTCGGACTGCAAAGCGTGCCGGACTTTTACATGATATCGGGAAGTCGGTTGACCATGAGATAGAGGGTACCCATGTACAGATCGGTGTGGATTTGTGCCGCAAGTACAAGGAATCCCCAGTTGTTATCAACGCGGTAGAAGCTCACCATGGCGACGTTGAGTTCCAGTCCTTGATTGCATGCATTGTGCAGGCAGCAGATACAATATCCGCTGCAAGACCAGGTGCAAGAAGGGAGACGTTAGAAACATATACCAACAGGTTAAATCAGTTAGAAGATATTGCGAACGGCTTCAAGGGTGTTGATAAGTCCTTTGCAATTTCCGCAGGCCGCGAGATCCGTGTTATGGTGGTGCCAGAACAGATCAGCGATGATGATATGGTACTGCTTGCGAGGGATTTATCAAAGAAGATCGAGGATGAGCTAGAATATCCAGGTCAGATTAAGGTCAATGTAATTCGTGAGTCCAGAGTGACAGATTACGCAAAATAAAAAACGGGGGCTAACCCCCGTTTTTTTATGCACACGGACATTTAAAAGAAAAATGTCAGAGGAAGCGGAAACTGCACCAACAAGAAAAATTTATGTTTGATGATATATAGATAAAAAATTTACTTCCTGAATTGTCTAAATTTTCAATGGTGTATTAAGGTTGTGAAAGGAAGGTTTTTGTGTTATACTAGTTGAGGGAATCAGGAAATATTTCTCAGAAAAGCATAGTTTTTAGACGGATGTTTTTTGTTTGTAACGGAGAAAGATTTCAGAAAAAATGCTGCACAAATCGATGGCAGCAGAATGCGAGGCAGTATGAAAATTGGGTTTATCGGAACGGGATGTATGGGGTTTCCGCTGTTAAAAGGCGCAGTGGAGGCTTACGGGAAAGAAAACGTAACTTTTTTATCAAAACATCGGGAACACGAGGCGGCAGTTTCTGAGCAATTAGGCGTTCCTTATGCACAGCGTCTGCTCGATATGGTAATACAGTCGGATATTATTGTTTTGGCAGTGAAGCCGCAGTATGCGCATGAGGTTTATCCCGATGTAAAACTTGCAATGTCCAAAGAAAAAATTTTGATTTCTGTAATGGCAGGGGTTGATATTACAGAACTGGAAAAGGAAACAGGAGCATTAAAGATTGTGCGCGCGATGCCAAACACTCCTGCAATGCTGAAAGAAGGAATGACGTGCATCAGCTATTCTGACCGTGTGAGTGAGGTGGAAAGGGAAGTGGTTCGCACGCTGTTTCTAAGTGTTGGAAAGGTGGAAGAAATCCCGGAAAAGCTTATGAATGCGGCGATATGTGCAAACGGAAGTTCTCCGGCGTTTGCCTATCTGTTTATGGAAGCCCTTTCCGATGCAGTTGTACAGTATGGAATACCGCGCGATATGGCGTACCGGCTTGTCGGTCAGACAATGCTTGGCTCCGCAAAAATGTTGTTGGAATCAGGAAAGCACCCCGGAGAATTAAAGGATGCGGTATGTTCGCCTGGCGGCACGACGATCGCCGGAATTGCGGCACTTGAAGAATACGGGCTGCGCGGTGCGGTGATCAGAGGGGCAGCTGCATGTTATGAAAGAGCATGCAGTATGTCAAACGATAAAGATTTAACCAAAAAGTAATCGCAGTGTATTTTTATTGGGTGCAAGAAGTTTTGCCGCCAGATTAAGTGAAAAGGCATAAGGGAGAGAAAACGATGGACAGTTATAAAAGAATTGGAAGAAAGTTAGAGTTTGAGGGGAAGATTGTTAAATTTTACAGCGATACAATGCAGCTTCCAGATGGTTCAACAACAACATGGGATTTTATTGAACATAAAGGAGCGGCGGCGATTGTTCCAGTCAATGAACATGGGGATATTATTATGGTGCGCCAGTATAGAAACGCTCCTGGACGTTATACGTTAGAGATTCCGGCAGGCGGGTTGAATGCAGGCGAGGATAAGTTGACGGCGGCAGTGCGCGAACTGGAGGAAGAAACGGGATATAAAAGCGGCAAAGTCGAACATTTGCTTGATTTATACACGACAGTTGCATTCTGTAACGAGCTGATTGGCATTTATTATACGGAGGAATTAACACCGGCAAAACAGCATCTTGATCCAGATGAATTTTTAAATGTGGAAGTTCATCCGCTTTCCGAATTGATCGATATGATTCTTTCCGGGAAAATACAGGATGCGAAAACCATTGCGGCGCTGCTTGCTTATAAAACAAAGAAAGGGCTGTAAAAGCAGTGTCATAGAAGTCGTCCCTTTTTCATACAATGTTCCAAACGCAGGCATGAAATTTGGCTGCAAAAGGGAGGGACATTATGGAAAAGCAACAGGTGGTGTGGAAAGAAAAAGAACTGGCTTTCGGTGTTGCAGTTCTTTTTCTTTTCGGTGTTTTGGCTGGTTTTTTGTTGTTAAAGGTAATGTCAATGCTCGTCAAAGGGATGGAGCTGGCGGTAGACGAGGATTATTTGCAGCAATTGTTGGCGCAGAAGCCCGATTTTGACCTCTACCTCTATACAACATGGAAAAAGCTGAAAGGAATTCTTTTATTTTTAATGCTTGCAATGACCTGGTTAAATCTGCCGTACATGGGATGGCTTACATTTAAGCAAGGATTTCTATTAGGGTATTTCCTGACAAGTATTTTGCCAAAATATCATGCCAAGGGAATTTTGCTGGTGTGCAGTTACTATTTTCCGCAAGTTTTATTTCGAATTCCGCTCTGGATCTGCTGTTTTTTAATTGCATTTAAGAGCTATCGACGCCAGAAACTTGGCTCGGATGCAAGCTGGCGTAAGTTTGGAATGCTGCATCTGGATGGAAAGCAAGCTGTGTTAATTATGGTTCTTTGCTTTGCGGAGAGCGCGGCAGAATCATGGATAGGAACAAATTTGCTTCAGAGAGCAATCCAAATGATTTTATAAAATATAATCTTAACGTTAAAAAAATTCAGATTGCAAAACAAATAATTGCTATAATGCTTATTTTTTGCTATAATTTATTTTAGTTTTTATTGGACTGTTTGGCTGTTTCGCAAAATATCGGAAAAGTTAAAAATTTGTTTGTATAAATACATAGCAGGGCATAGTATGAGAGATTATATTGAGGAATATTTGGAATATTTAAAGGAAAAAAAACGACGCACGCCAAATACACTTGCCGCGTACCAGCAGGACTTATTTCGATTTGCGGATTTTTTGAAAAAGCAGGGGATAGACAGGCTGGAAAGGATCACGGCAACAAGCTGTAATTCTTTTTTGCTTTCCCTTGAAACAGAAGGAAAAAGCCCGGCGAGCGTTCAGAGAAAACTTGTCTGCATCCGAGGATTTTTTGATTATCTGATTCGAAAAGGATATATAAAAGAAGATCCGGCAGAATTTGTACCGTCCATACATTTGGTGCAAAAAGAAGCGGAAGCTCTGACAAAAGAAGAACAAAAAAAACTGCTTTCCATGCCGAACCGTTCAACCTTAAAAGGAAAGCGGGATTATGCCATATTGATGCTGCTTGCTGTGGAGGGCTTGCGGCCATCCGAATTGGTGGCATTGAAAATTTCAGAACTTTCTTTAAAACATCGGCACTTGGTAGCCCATGAGGAAAACAGAGAGCGCAATATTCGCATTGCTGAGGAAACAGCACAAGCAATACAAGCTTATCTTACAGAACGCAATAAAGATATCGATATTGTATTTTTGTCGCGTGCAGGAGAAGCGATCAGCCGTCAGTCCGTGTGGAAAATTGTGAGAATGTACGGGGAAAAGGCGGGATTAAAAAATATGAATCCACAGCAAATTCGAATAAAAGTAAATGGATAAAAGATTTTAAAAAGAATATAACAAATCTGCGTATTTAGAAAGTTTTTTGTGATTTCATTTTATAAAAATTTTGCATTGACTTTCAAACGGACTGCTGACAATAAGGCAGCACTACAACTCTGGAAAAGAGTATAGTGCTGTTTTTTTATGTACAGATCCGTGTAGGGAAAGTATACTGACCTAGAACAGATCATAAGACCGTAAAATAATAGAAAAAAGTTTTTAATAAACTTAATTTGATAGATTATTTATATAATATTATTTAATAAAATATATTAAAAAATAAAGATAAAAAACAAAACATATAATGAAGTATGTACCTTCATTACATATTTAAAAATTTACTAAAAATGCCTTAAAAACCGAGAATTTGTTTCAAATTGCATCATGATTGTACCACCACATTACAATCTTGTCAATGGATTTAAGAAATTTTACAAATGTTTATCTTAAAAAAATAGAAGCAAAAAAATTTTGTTTTTTCTTTTATAAATTATAAATTTACTAAAAATAAATATAAATTTGATGTATAAAATAACAAAAATTCTTGAAAATAGAAGGTTTTTATCATATGGGTAAATATTTTAGAGAGATTTTTTAATATTCTTTTTTTATTCGCCGTCAGATTCGCCGTCAAATTGATTGCAGGTTTTATTATTATCCAAGCAATATACTCGGCGATTTTTATTTTTTTGATAAATATAGTTCATCTTTTTTGTTTTAAATTATTCTATGAATTCGCCGTCAAATTCGCCGTCAGAAATATAAAAAAGCTTGTATTATAAGGCTTTTATAGCAGTATGTAATGAAGGTACATACTTCATTACAGGTTTAAATGGAGGAAAACGGCATGTCAGTTGATTTGTTTTGGCACAATAAAACAGCTTATCAGTCGGCGGTTGCCATGTTAAATACCACAGGAAAAGCTGCTGTAATCCATCCAACCGGAACCGGAAAATCATTTATTGCGTTGAAACTTTGCGAGGAAAATCCAGAAAAAAGAGTGTGCTGGCTGTCGCCCTCGGAGTATATTTTTCAGACACAGATCAAAAACTGGAATGCTGCTTTGAATATACCAGATTTTACAACAAAAGAAAAAGAACATAAGATTGCAGGTCAACTGCAAGAAAATGCAAAGAGAACCTATCGTACGGCAGTTAGAAAAAATGAAAAAGAAGCAAAAAAATCGATTTCATCCTTGATGCTGCAAAATATTTCTTTTTCTACTTATGCAAAACTAATGCGGATGGAAGAATCTGCGCTTTCCGAAATCAAACCAGATTATATTATTCTGGATGAATTTCACCGCTGCGGTGCAGCGCAGTGGGGCGGCGGAGTAAAGCGGCTTTGCGGAATGTACCCGGAAGCAAAAGTGTTAGGATTGTCCGCGACCAGTGTCCGTTATCTGGACAATCAGCGCGATATGGCGTGGGAATTGTTTGAGGGAAATATTGCGTCGGAACTAACGCTGGGAGAAGCGATTGCGCGAGGGATTCTTCCAATGCCAACGTATATTCTTTCGGTTTATTCTTATCAAAAAGAATTAAAACGCTGCGAAGCACAGATACAGCGGACAAAAAACAGCGCAGTACGTGAGAAAGCAGAACAGCAGCTAGAAGCACTGCGGCGGGCGTTAGCGCAGGCGGACGGACTGGAAGAGATTTTTGCAAAATACATGCTGCCAACAAAAATCGAGGAAAAACAAAATAGGAAAGAAAATCAAGAAAAGAATATAGAGCAAACCTACGGCAAATATCTTGTCTTCTGTGCGAACTATGACCATTTAAATGAGATGAAAGAACTTGCATCGGAGTGGTTTGCCAGAGTGGATGCACAACCTCATATTTATACCGTTTATTCGGAGCAGCCAGAAGCAGCGCAGGAATTTCAGGCGTTCCAGCAGGATTCCAGTTCTCATTTAAAACTGCTGTACTGTATTGATATGTTAAATGAAGGAATTCATTTGAAGGACATTGACGGTGTGATTTTGCTGCGTCCAACGGTATCGCCGACCATTTATAAACAGCAGATTGGACGCGCCCTGGCAGCAGGAAAGAAAAAACAGCCCGTGATTTTTGATATTGTGATGAATATTGAAAATCTTTACAGCATTGGCGCAGTGGAAAAAGAACTGCGCGAGGCAGTGCTTTCTTACCGTGCTTTGGGAAGAGAAAAAAAGTTGGTAAATGAAACCTTCCAGATTATTGATGAAGTGCAGGACGGTCGGACGTTGTTTGCGCAGCTGAATGAAACGCTTGGCGCGTCGTGGGACATGATGTATGCGATGGCAAAACAGTATTTTGAACAATATGGAACTCTTGAAATTCCAAAACGATATCGTACACCAGAAGGATATTCGCTTGGAATGTGGCTTACAACACAAAGAAAAGTGTATGCGGGAAAAGTCGCTGGAAACTTAAGCAAAACACAGATGGAAAAATTAGAAAAAATCGGGATGAAATGGCAGGGAACAAGAGAACTTGCCTGGGAAAAACATTATAAAGAAGCAGTGGAGTATTACAACGAACATGGACATTTATTGGTTGGAATACAGGAAATTTATAATAAGAAAAAAGAGCAGGACAACGAAAATAAAGAGAGTTTTATTGAGGATTTGACACAAAAAGATACAGAGAAAAAAGAATTCCAAAGCTGTGAAAAAACAGAAAATAAAGATGATACAAAGACAAAATTTATTTTAAAAACCTTTTCGACAGAACAGAATTTAGAAGAAGAAACAACAGAACAGGAAATCATTGCTCAAGAGAAAAAAAGAAAAGCAGAAAATAAGAAAAGAGATGCCAGTCTGGCGCGATGGCTTGCAAGACTTCGCCTGGAACGGAAAAGATTATTACAGGAAAAAACAGAACTACAGAAAAAAGAAGAATCTATTGAAATCAGAGAACAAAATCAAAACATAAATTTAGGAACAAGTTTAACTTCAGAACGGATTGCACTATTGGATGAAATTGGAATGGTGTGGGACGCGCCGGATTTTATATGGGAACAGCACTTTGCTGCTGCAGAAGAATATTACAAGAAATATGGAAGCTTAGATGTGCCAACATACTATGTGAATGCGGATGGAATCCGGCTTGGAAAATGGGTTGCAAAACAGAGAAAACTTTATCAGGAAAAAAGGAACTTTTTAGATACAAGTTTAAATTCCAATGATTTCACCAAAAACAAAGCATTGCTGGAATCAGAACTTACAAAAGAAAGAGCAAAAAATAATTGCTGTCTCACCAAAAGACAAAAAGAGCGTCTTACTGCGCTTGGAATGAACTGGGAAGGCAGACGAAATACAACATGGGAAAAATCTTATGCTGCTGCCTGCAAATATTATAAGGAATATAACGATCTGGAAGTTCCAGCTGCTTATATTACCGCAGATGGTTTTCGGCTTGGTCGCTGGATTCGGCAGCAAAGAGAAAAATACCAAAAAACGGCGGTAACCTTACAAAAAGAGAACGATAAGAAAGATTACTTTGCAGAATCCGGTTCTCTTAATATAACACAAAAAAGCGGTACAGAAAAAGAGATCTCTTTAAAAAACATTAAGAGAATCCAATGTTTGGAACAGATTGGAATGGTTTGGGAAAACAATTCTTGGGAACGGCGATTTGAATTAGCCAGAGAATATTATAAAAAACATGGTAATTTGGATATGCCAGCAGATTATGTTGTGGAAGGAGTCTGGTTAGGGCGGTGGCTTCGGGAACAGAAACAAAAGCTGGAAGAAACACTAAAAAAAGAGCAAAAGCAAGAGATTGCATCAGAGAGGAAAACACAAAATATAGTACAAGATGTACAGAAGAATACAGCAAAATGGAGACAACATTCCGAATTAAAAAGTAAAGAAAGAAATTCGAAAAAAGAGGAATCCACTTTACATTTTGGGTTGTCAAATAAATTGCAGGAACCTGAGAATGGTAAAGAAAACGAAAAAATAAAAGAATCGACGCAAAAAGAAAATTATTTAAAAAAATCTCCAAAGAGAAAAAAAAAAAAAAACAAGAAAATCCACAAGAGCATTGACGGATCTCCAAAAAGAAAAATTATATTCCATTGGGCTTGATTTACAGATACCAAAAAACGAATCTTCCTGGAGACAGCACTATGATGAGGCAATGAAGTTTTATCAACAGTATGGAACACTTTCGATTCCAAAGCGATATGCAGGAAACAATGGAAGGAACCTTGGTGTTTGGCTGCAACATCAAAGGGAAGGAAAAAGAAGCGGAAGACTGGCGGATTGGCAAATTACCATGTTGGATCATATCGGTATGATCTGGGAATTTGAAAATCCTTGGATCGTTGGTTACCGACATGCAGAGGAATATTGGAAGGAACACCGACATTTAATGGTTCCAAACACTTATTTATGTGAGGATGGATACCGGCTTGGAAAATGGATTTCCAATCAGCGCAGTGCTTATCATAAAAGTGCAAAAAAGGAGCTGAATACGGAGCAGATTGCAAAGTTAAATGCAATCGGTATGGTGTGGAGCGCAAAACCGGGGAGGGGAAAGGTATGCCGTTAAAATTGATGTATATTACAAACGAACCGGCGGTTGCAAAAATTGCAGAAACTTATGGGGTGGATCGGATTTGGATTGATCTGGAAACGCTTGGGAAACAAGAGCGACAAAAAGAAATGAATTCTGTAAAATCACACCATAAAATAGAAGATATCACAGCGATCAAAAAGATTGTAACCACATCCGAAGTGATGGTGAGAATCAATCCATGGAATAAAGATTCGATTGGAGAAATGGAAGAAGTCATTCGCTGCGGTGCAGACTTGATGATGCTGCCGATGTGGAAAACCGTCAGCGAAGCAAAGGAATTTGCCCGTGTGGCTTTTGGGCGGGCAAAGACCATTCTTTTGCTGGAAACAAAAGAAGCGGTGGAATGTCTTGACGAAGTACTTTTGCTTCGTGGGATTGACGAGATACATATTGGGCTAAATGATCTGCATTTAAGTTATGGTATGGATTTTATGTTTGAGCCATTAGCAGATGGAAAAATCGAAACTTTGTGCAGAAAAATACACGCGGCAGGATTGCCTTTTGGATTTGGCGGGATTGCAAAGCTTGGGGAAGGATTGCTGCCAGCAGAAAACATAATTATGGAACATTACCGGCTTGGTTCTACAAGAGCGATTTTGTCCCGATCGTTTTGCGACAGCGCCAAAATTAAAAAAATCGAAGAATTGGATAAGACATTTCAAGGGAATCTAAAAGCACTGCGCGATTATGAAATCTATGCCGCCAGTGCCGGAGAAAGTGCATACGTATTGAATCAAAATGAAGTAATACAACGTGTCAATAAAATAACAGAAAAAATACGGAAAGGAAAACAACAATGGATAGCAAAAGGATAGCGCAGTGGGGAAAACAGTTTGGGGATGCGTTTTATCTTTTGGATACCGCACGGTTTCAGCAAAATTTTTTGGAATTAAAAGAAGCATTTTTGGCTGTATATCCAAACGCTGCTCTGGCATATTCCTATAAAACAAACTATACACCAAAGCTGTGCAAAATAATAAAGCAGCTTGGCGGTTATGCGGAAGTGGTTTCGGATATGGAACTGGAACTTGCATTGCGCATTGGTGTACCAGAAGAAAAAATTATATGGAATGGACCATATAAAAATTATAAAAAAGTAGAAAAGCTCTTTTTGACAGGGGGAATGGTAAATCTGGATTCGGTATATGAAATTCCACTGGTAAAAGAAATTGCAGAAAAATATCCAAACAAAAAAATTTCGCTTGGTATCCGAGTAAATTTTGATATCAAAGACCATATGGTTTCCCGATTTGGATTTGATATTTTTTCGGAAGAATTTCAGGAAGCGCTGCGGCTGGAAGAAATTGAAAATATTCATATCGCGGGAATCCACTGTCACTTTGCATCAAGAAGTCTGGAAACATGGCAAGTTCGAATCGAGCAGATTTTAAAGCTAATCGATCAGACAGGAATCCATCCAGAATATCTTGATTTGGGCGGAGGGCTGTTTGGAAGGATGGAGGAATCGTTAAAAGAACAGTTTCCTTGTAAAATTCCAACCTATCAAGAGTATGCCAGAACCGCTGAGCCGTTTGCAGAATATTTTTCCAAAAAAAACAAGCCGCTTTTGCTGTTGGAGCCAGGAAGCGCGCTGGTTGGGGATTGCATGCATTTTTTCTCCAAAGTAATCAATATTAAAACCGTGCGGGGAAAAGCCATTGCAACCTTGCTGGGGAGCGTTTACAACATCAATCCAACTTTGAATGGGAAAAATCCACCGATTTCTATTTATCCGATGGGAGAGATACAAAAACATTATTATAATCTTGATTTTGGAGGATTTACCTGCATTGAATCGGATTATCTTTATCGAAATTTTGATGGAGCACTGGCGGTTGGAGATTTTGTGGGATTTGGAAACGTAGGGTCCTATTCCGTTGTTTTAAAACCGCCGTTTATTCTGCCGAATTTTCCAGTAATTGATCTGGAAGGAAACGTGATCAAACAAGCAGAATGCTTTGATGACCTATTCCATACGTTTGAATTTTGATTTAGGAATTTTTTATTTTTGTACCTTTTATTTTTTGGGAAATTCCTTTGGAAAATACAACAAAAAATCTCTAAAATTACTTAAAAGTGAAAGCAATATTTTCTAGGAAAAATGCTGTATGGCGGGATGTGAGGAAAAATGTATTTGTTTCATTTATGGATAAAAAGAATTTTTGATTTTCTTTTTTCGGTAGTTGCTGTAATTCTTTTGCTGCCGTTATGGATTGGTGTTGCAGTTGCAATAAAGAAGGATTCCAGAGGACCTGTCTTTTTCCGACAAAAACGCAGAACAAAAGATGGAGCGATCTTTTCGATTTTAAAATTCCGCACCATGATTGTAGGTGCAGAGCATAAAGGGACAGGGCTTTTTAATTATCAAGGTGATCCAAGAGTAACAAGGGTTGGAAGAAAACTTCGGGACAGCAGTATCGATGAACTGCCGCAATTGTTTCAGGTTATAACAGGCAATATGTCTCTGGTAGGACCAAGACCATGTGTAATGGATGAGTTAGGCGACTTTGATACATTAAATAAAAAGTACCGCAAGCGTTTTGAAGTAAAAGCAGGACTGACAGGACTTGCGCAAATTCGCGGAAGAAATGAAATTTGTTGGGAAGAAAAAGTGCTTTATGACAATCAGTATGTTGACCTGTTTAAAAAATATGGCATTTTCGTTGATCTTTGGATTCTTGCCATTACGGTATTTAAAGTGCTGAAAAAGCAAGATATTTATGAGGAAAAAACGGCGGATGCGATGGATGAAATTGCGGCGGCAAAATGTGCAGAAGCAGAGATTATTTGGCTTGCTCATCTGCCGGAAGAAGAATCGAATGATTAAGGCAGTACAGAGATTCTGTGCGAAGCTTGAGAATAGGAAAGAATTTTAAATAATAAAGATTCTATAATATAAAATCTTTATTTATAAAGTATTTGATTAAACGAATAATTATTGATTCGTAGAAAAAAATATAGGATTTATATGATTAAAAAAATATTACTCGTTAAATAAGAAGATAGAAATCAGAAATTTTTCAATCTCGAAATAGAAGGTTCTACTGATGAAAAGGAGAAAAAGAAAAATGGAACAGAACATAGAAAACCGGTTTTTGTGGTTTAAGGGAGAAGTTGTTCCTTGCAATCATGCAAACATCCATGTGTTGGCGCCCACGGCCCAGTTTGGATTAAATGTTTTTGAGGGGATTCCCTGTTATTGGAATAAAGACGAAAGACAGCTTTATGCATTTCGGCTGAATGCGCATTATGATCGTCTGATGCGCTCGGCAAAACTGCTTCAGATTGAATGTCCATTTTCCAGAAACGATTTGCAACAGGCGCTGTTTGACGCAGTGAGAGCAAATCAATATCAGGAGGATCTTTCGGTTCGTCAGACTTTGTTTGTCGATGGATTTGGTTCTTGGGCATCGGAAGGTCCTACTGATTTATTTGTGGCGCCGATTCCAAGAAGAAAAACAAGCGCGGAATACAATAAAAAAGGCTTGCATTGCTGTGTTGCTTCCTGGCAGAGAATTTCCGAACACGATGTTTCGCCGCGCATCAAGTGCGGGGCAAACTATATAAACAGTCGGCTTGGGCAGAGAGAAGCCATTCGCAATGGTTATGATACTTGTATTTTTTTAAACGGTGAAGGAAAAGTTTCCGAAGGACCAGGATCCTGCTTTTTTATGGTAAAACAAGGCACTCTGGTCACTCCAAAATTGACAGACAGTGTTTTGGAAAGTATTACGAGAGATACCATAATCACACTGGCAAAAAAAATGGGGATTCCTGTGCAGGAGAGAAGCATTGACCGGACGGAACTTTATTTGTGCGATGAAGCGTTTTTGTGCGGTTCTGCAATGGAACTTACGCCAATACTTTCTGTGGACAAGTATAATATCGCGAAAAGGGAGAACGGCGCAGGAGAGATTACATCCGTGTTGCACAAAGCTTATTTGGATGCGGCAAGAGGGGGAGAAAAAGAATGGGTGACGGCGGTTTATTTGTAGATGATTTTGTATCGGTTATTATTCCTATGTACAATGCAGAAAAATATATTAAAAGAGCAATCCATTCGGTTTTACGTCAGACGTACCATAATTATGAGATTCTTGTGATTGATGATTGTTCCAAAGATCAATCTGCACGTATTGTCAAGGAATTAGCGCAAAAAGACAGCCGGGTAAAATACTATAGACAAGATAAAAATTCAGGCGCCGCAAAAGCGAGAAACCGCGGGATAACCGAAGCGAGAGGAAGGTATATTGCCTTTTTGGACAGCGATGATATCTGGGTGAAAGAAAAGCTGAAAAAACAGATGGTGCAGATCAAAAAAAATGGAGCGTCGTTTGTGTTTACTGCTTATGATAGGATCAATTCCCGCGGGAAAAAAAGAAAAGGAAAAGTTAAAATTAAAAAATGTGTCACGTATCAGGATTTGTTGACAAAAACGATAATTACAACTTCGACGGTAATGTTTGATCGAGAGAAACTTGGAAATAAAACAATGCCCCTTCGCCGAACAGGACAGGATTATGCATTTTGGATGAAATTACTGCGGCAGACAAATGCTTATGGAATTGATCAAGTATTGGTTCACCTAACGCGCAGAGGCGGTTCTTTATCGAAAAATAAGCTGCAAAACCTAAGAGATCTCTGGGAAGTACAGGTATTTCAGGAAAAAATACCAAAAACAAAAGTCGTTATTCATCTGATCGGATACTGTTGTTATGTTTTTAAAAAGAGGTTTTTCTTATAGAAATGGAGATTTGTATGTATTATATACATATTTTAGGTAAAGTAAGAGGTTTTTTTGCTCATCTGGTAGAAAAAAATATTGGGGGGGGGTATTTTATTTACTGGAGAAAAAAATACTTATGAGGTTAATTCGGCAATAAAAAAAATAATTGCGGATATGCTGCGCACTAGAATCCTTGGGTTTTGGGGGATTTTCAAGGTAAACAAAGTTTCTAATACAAACGATACAGCAGATTATTATATGAGTTTTAATCGGTTTTTAAAATCAGAAAAACCTTATGTTATTTATTTGGAAAATCCCACCGCTTTGTGCAATTATTCCCTGACCTGTTTGCAGTCGCCATTTGTAAAGCAGAAATTAAAAAAACTGCTTCAAGATAATAAATTAAAAAAGATTATCTGTATGAGTAAGGCTTGTGAAACAACCGCGGAGAACGTGTTAGGAGTTCCGATACCAAAGGAAAAACTGACTCAGATTTATCCGTATGTACCCAAAAATCATCACGTGGATGATACTATAATTTCAAAAAGATGTCAAAACAAAAAATTAAAGCTGCTTTATATTGTTCAGGGGATGCGCTTTTACAGCAAGGGAGGGTTGGAGGTGATTGCTGCGTATGTAAAGTTGCGGGAAAAGTATAATATCTCTTTGACAATTATTACAAATATCAATCAAATGGATAAGAATCTTATCAAAAAGATCAAATCCATACAGGGAATGGAATTGTTAGAATTTCAGTATCCGTATTGTGAATTAGAGAAAATCTATGCCAGTCATTCTGTTTTATTACAGCCAAGTTCTGATGATTCTTTTGGAATGACGGTTTTGGAAGGAATGAAAGCAGGATTGCCGATTATTGCAAGTAAGATGTATGCATTTAAAGAAATGGTGACGGATGGAGTAAATGGATTTTTGCTGCCGCCGGCATATTATTTTTTTCAAGAGGATGATATGCCAAATCCTGATGTATGGAATCACAGGAGAAAAACAATATATTCTTGTAAGATTGACCCTATGCTTGTAAATGCATTGAGCAAAAAAATAGAAAATTTATACGTAAACAGAACACTGTTATACTCTATGTCAAAAAATTCATTGGAAAGAGCAGATTCCACATTTGGACAAAAAGATATTCTAAACAGATGGGAGAATATTTTTTTTGAGTAAAAGGGGGTATGTTTGCGTAAAGCGGGTAGGAGAAAATAAAAATTTCAACATAGAAAAGTAAGAGGAAATATGAAGAAAATACTTGTACTTGTAGCAAACTATCCAAACAATGACGGCGGAGTTTCTTTGATGTATGTGCATGTAAGAAATAAATATTATATGCAGCATGGAATAGAGGTTGTTGTATTAAATTTTTCGGCAAAATCGGATTATGTGATGGATGGAATTAAAGTGATATCTCTGAAATCCTACAAGAATGATAATACAAAATATGATGTGCTCGTATTACATGCGGCAAATATTAGAAATCATTATAAATTTTTAAAGAAATATGGTCAGAAATTTTCTAGATTATTGTTTTTTTTCCATGGACACGAAGTTTTAAAGATCAATGAAGTATATCCGAAACCTTATGATTATGTTAGAGGAAACGGAGTGATTCGAAGGGTTTTACAGAATGGATATGATAATTTAAAATTGCGGATTTGGAGAAAATATTTTCGTGAAATTGCAGATCAGGCAGACTTTGTTTTTGTAAGCAGCTGGCTGTTTCGTGAATTTCAACATTACGTTCGATTGACCGAAGCAGATTTGAAAGGGCATGTCCATATCATTCATAACAGTGTAGGCAGTGTATTTGAGGAAAATACATATAAATATAAAGAAGAAAAGAAATATGATTTTATAACCATTCGCAGTTACATGGATGACGCCAAATATTGTATTGATTTGGTGGATCAGTTTGCAAAAAACTATCCGCAGTATCGTTTTGTAATAATAGGAAAGGGAAACTATTATAAAGTTCATGAGGTACCTGAAAATGTAACATGGATTGACCGTTTTTTATCTCATCAGGAACTTATGGATTATATTGACCAGAGCAGGTGCGGAATTCTTCTTACAAGGGAAGATACACAGGGAGTTATGACATGTGAATTAAGTGTTTATGGAATTCCGATGATTACTTCTGATATTGATGTATGCAGAGAAATCTGCAGCGATATAAAAAATATAAGAATGGTCAGTAATCAGATTGAAACTGTAAATTTAAAAGAGGTGTTTGAAGAACTTTTGCTTGGGATACCTTATGCAAAATCAAGTAAATTCAGTTATAAAAATACAGTACAGCTGGAAGAAGAATTAATTAAAAAATTAAAGTGAGAAGCTATAAATTTATAATAATAAATAGTTTAGACTCTTTTATATGCTGTATTGATGGAATTTGTCTGTTAGAAGAAAAGAATTTTGAATTTTTAAATTAACATATAAACAATATTATCAGAATATTCGGAATTGGAATGCAGAAGTATTTATACAGTAAATAAAATTGCAGTGGAACAATATTTATAAACTGTAAAGCGGGGGAAAAAATGGAATATATCAGAAGAAAAAAAATTATGATAATACATAGCGGGCTTGTTATAGGGGGAATGGAAAAAATGATAACAAGTTTGGCGAATTTTTTATGTGAAGAGTTTGAAATTATTTTTCTTTTGTTAGAAACAGAAAAGCATAATTTTATCTTAAATGAAAAAATTACAATTATAGAAAAAAATTATAATTTAAATATATCATTAAAATCAATGGGCGTATCTACCTCTATTTCTTTGGTGCGTAATATCAGCAGAGAGATTAGAAAATATACAGAAGAATTAATGCCAGATATGATAATTGTTTTTAATGATAGAATAACTTTTTTAACATGGTTGGCAGTTAGAAAACGAAATATTAAATTATTAATGTCACAGAGAGCTGATCCAAATGATAAATCAGCGTGGATAAACAAAGTTTTGAAGTATGTGTATCATCACTGTGACGGAGTTGTATTTCAATTAGAACAGGTAAAGAAATATTATAGTATGGTGGATCAATGTCGTGTTATTCCAAATCCGGCATTTATTGATATAAAGAAAGATCATCCAGAACGAAGAAAAAAAATAATATCCATAGGAAGATTACAATACAGAAAAAGAATGGATTTAGTAATATTGGCATTTCGGGAAGTTTTAGATAAATATTCAGATTATGAATTATATATTTTTGGAGATGGAGAAGAGCGAAGTAATTTGGAAAATTTAGTGAGAAGCTTAGGAATACATAATAAAGTTCATTTTATGGGTTTTGTTCAAAATGCAGCAGAAAAAAATTTGGATGCAGAGATGTTTGTGATGGCTTCAGATTCAGAAGGTATTCCAAATACACTGATTGAAGCTATGGCTGCAGGAATTCCTTGTATTGCAACAGACTGTTCTCCGGGAGGAGCATCGCTCCTTTTGAATCATGGTGAAAATGGTATTTTAGTTCGGACAGGAAATGTATCAGAACTGGCGAAGGGAATGATAACATATATTGAAGATAAAAAGTTAAAAGAAAAAAATACTGTTAAAGCGCAAAAATATTTGGAGAATTTTAGCGCAAGCATAATATATGACAAATGGAAAACATATATTTATGAGATTTTTTTAGAAAATGAGGGTAAGCAAAAATGAATGCAATATACCTTACTATAATTTTGTTAATAGAAATAATAGTATTTGTTTTTGTCACAAAATTTGATGTTTTGTCTTCTGCTTTGTGGGTGGCTGCGATGTTGTTTTTTACAGCTGCTGTGTATAGTATTAATATATCTATATTTGGGAGAGATTTTACGTATATTACAGTTGCCGTAGTATCATTAACACCGATCTGTTATTTTATTGGTGAATTTCTTGGAAAGAAAAATTCATTAAAATATATTAATTTGAAGCTTAAAAGCAAAAAATACAGAGATATGGAAGGGAGAGTATTGATTAGTGGAACGATATTTATCTATTTAATTACAATTGTTATTGTTCTGCTTGGATTGTATAAGTTGTGGAAAATGTTTTTATATACAAAAGAAATATTTGGAAATACAGATATATTATTAACAGCATATTATATTCGTTCAGCACTTACCTCTGGTGAATATGATGACGGAACGTTTATAGGATTGGTCTCTACTATGACAGAGGCAGCTGCATTTGTTTTTATATACTATTATATATATAATACAATTTTTTTTAGAAGAACAGAAACAAAGTTATTATTTCCAGTAGCAGCTTATTTTTTTTATTTAATGACTACAACAGGACGCACGGGATATATAAAGTTTTTTATTATAACCATAGCAGTTGTGTATTGTATGTTGAGTCGTTCCAATAAAAATTTAAGATATATATTGAAAAAAGCATTTAAGTTTATTTTG
The DNA here is from genome assembly GCA_947086895.1 of uncultured Lachnospiraceae bacterium. Taxonomy (GTDB): domain Bacteria; phylum Bacillota; class Clostridia; order Lachnospirales; family Lachnospiraceae; genus RGIG4057. The sequence goes on from CAMUAR010000003.1 coordinate 100,681, forward strand.
CTTGCTTTTTTGTTGATATTGGCAATATTTTATTTTTATGGGTATTTTATAAGAAAATCAACCCATAATTTATCAGAATATTTTGTTGAGTATTTATCCGCGGGTTTATATGGTTTGGATGATTTTATTCGAGAACCTTGGAAAAAAAATACTTTGATAGGGGAATATACCCTATCAAATCTATATTATTGGTGCAATAAATTATTTATGTCAGATTTTCATATTCCAGAATACCATCTTCCTTTTTTTTCTTATAAAGTTGGAAAAAGTAATATTTATACAGCTTTTGCATTTCCGATACAAGATTTTGGTATAATAGGAATGCTTTTTACTCGTATTTTGATAGGGTATATCTTTAGTAAAATTAGAAAAAAAGCAATAAAAGAAAGAGAAATTTCGAATCATATTTTAGTAACTGTTATATTGGGACATTTATTATATGGAAACTTTTTTGTTGTAATTGCAGATCGATATGTGGAACTAATCAGCGTAGTATCTTTTCCAATGTTGCTTGTTTATATCTATATTATAAATAAGTTATTTATAAACAGTGCCAATCGTCAAATAAAAATTTATAATCAAAAACAAAAAAATAGAGAAAGGATTTTGCATGGATAACTTTTCGAAAAATTATGTCTTTTTTTGGAGTGATGCTGATTATTATACTTATGCATTTAAAGATATTCTATTATTAGAAAATGTTAGATTTTTTAGAAAAATGTATCATGGAGGAAATATTTTTGTTTCACAGATACATAAGTTTCATCAATCTTCTAAAATAAATAAAATTGTAAAATTGCCTTTCCGAAAGCAGTGGAGATACTTTTATTTTAAAGATGATTTTCAAACAAAAAAGCCGATAGTTTTTATTTTTCATGGATATTATTATTGGCTGCGGGCAATTGATTATTTTTCTTTTCTTCATAAACAGTATCCTGGCTGTATATGCGTACTTATATTGATGGATACAGTAGATAGTTATTTGAAATATTTTAAAGGAAAATATTACGGTGATTTTGAGGTGGATTATATAAAGAAACAGTTTGACTATGTGCTTACATATAATAAGATAGATGCTGAAAAATATTATTTTACTTATTATCCTGGAATATACTCAAAATTAGACTGGATAAAAAAAGGATCAGAAGATACAGATATACTTTTTGTTGGAAGGGCAAAAGATAGATTGGAGAAGATTCACAATATTTATAATCTCTTAATACATTGCGGATTTAAATGTGATTTTTATGTGGTGGATGTTCCAGCTCATCTTCAAATATATCCAGGTATTCATTATAATTCAGTGATAACTTATACAGAATTATTGCAGCATATAGAAAAAACTCGCGGAATTTTGGAAATTGTGCAAACGGGATCCAATGGATTTACATTAAGGTTGGAAGAGGCGCTTGCTTATAATAAAAATTTAATAACAGACAATCCGATAATATCAGAAATAAAATATAGTACTTCTCCTAAAATATATTATTTAAAAGAAGGTTGTTCTATTGATCGTAATTTGTACCTATATCATGCGGATATGGATTATGGATATAAGGAAGAATATTCACCAGTACAATTATTAAAATATATAGAAACTTTATTCGGCTGATGGGAGTAAATTGAAATGACAAAAATAAAAAAGGTTGTCAGTTCTATACCTATTCAAACAAAGTCGGCAATTGTATTAGTAGTTGCAACATTTTTATGTAAAGGTATCAACATTATTACAATGCCCATATTTACTAGAATTCTTACTACACAAGAAATGGGTATAGTTACAACTTATACATCATGGTATGCAATATTATCTGCTGTTGCAAATCTTTCTTTGGATTCAGGCTCTTTTCACATTGCAATGGAAGAATTTAAAGAAGATCGTATGGGATATATCTCTTCGATTTTTAGTTTGTCCTGTTTATCTTCGTTTATTGTAGGAGCTATATTTTTCATTTTAAAATCTGCAATATCTGATTTGCTGGGATTAGATAGCTCTTTAATTATATTGATGATCCTTAGTTTTTTTGTTTTTCCCGCTACAAATTTTTGGGTAATGAAACAAAGATATGAATATAAGTATAGAATAATTGCGATTACCACGGTTTTATCAAATGGAGTATCGGTTATATTTTCGGCAGGCATAACATTTTGTGCAAGTAAGTGGGACGGGGTGGATCTTGCAAAGGTAAGATTATTTTCTGGAAATATTGTGCTGATTTTTACAGGAATATTTTTTGCTTATATTATTATCAAGACAGGAAAAGTATTATATAACAAAAAGTATTGGAAATTTGTTTTTGTTGTAAATTCACCATTATTTATACATTCTTTGTCAAAGCATATTCTTGATGTTTCCGACAAAACAATGATTTCTTATATTGTTGGAAAGCAGGAAGTTGGAATTTATGGAGTACTTTATTCTGTTAGTTCTCTGTCCCTAATTATATGGAATGCAATTAACGCTTCTTTAATTCCCTATATGTTTGAATATTTAAGAAAAAAGGAAAATAATAATTCTTTGAATAAAACAATTGTAATTATGTTATCGGTTTATGGAAGTACATCTATAATTTTAACACTTGCAGCACCTGAAATTGTAAAAGTATTGGCGACAGAAGAATATTTTGAAGCGATATATCTTATGCCGCCAATTGCAGCTGGAATTTTTGTTACTGCTTTATATAATATTTTTTCAAATATACTTCTTTATTATAAAGCTACAACCAGCATTATGAAAGCTACAGTGATGGTTTCTATTACGAATATAATATTGAATTATATTTTTATTAAACAATATGGATATACAGCTGCATCCTATACTACATTATTTTCTTATTCTTTATTGGCACTTATGCAGTATTTATATATGTGTAAAATAACTGTTCCACCTTTTAATATAAAAGTAATATTTACTATTTCGATTATTACTATTTGTTTTTGCTTATTTTGTAATTTGTTTTATAAATATAATACAATCAGATATGCAATTATTTTGTTATTGATTTTTAGTGGCATAGTATGGCGAAAACAATTATTAAAAATTTTAAAAACACTCAAAAATAAAAAGCAGTAAAAAAAACAATGGAAAATAATTAATTCACAGTTTGTAATACAGAATTACCAGCTTTTAATTTTAGATCATTAGAAATATCATATAATAAATATTTTGATTATTAAAAAACAAATGCTTATTTTGGCAGATAAAATATGGTGTAATCTTTTTAAAAACTTATAAATTATTGGATTCATAACAAAGTTTATTTTTAAGAACACCAACAAACGGGGAATGTGAGGGAACCATGAAATTTAAAGTAAAATATATTTTGGATTTTCCAAAAACAATCTATTTTAATTTTAAAATGTTTCCGTTTAAGGAAGCAATTAGATTTCCGGTTTATGTAAGTCATAATTATAAATTGGATTTACCAAAGCATACAAAAAATATTAGTATTGATAATTTAAAAACTTTTTGTATTAGATTTGGAAATGGTGGTTCAATGGATATTATACCAAACCAATATGGATTAATTCAACTTGGAACAGAAGCAAAATTACATTTTTATGGAGATGCTCAATTTGCAGCTGGTTGCAGTTTAAGAGTAGATTGTGGGAAAATGGAGCTTGGAAACAATTTTAGTGCTAATAGAAATTGTAATATAACTTGCACAAAAGGAATAAAAATAGGAGACAATTGTTTATTGGGGGGGGGTATTTCTTTACGAGATAATGATGGGCATAAATTATATATTCATGAAACGCAAAAAACAGGGCAGAAAGAAATTGTAATTGGGAAACAGGTGTGGATTTGCAGTGAAGTGAAAATATTAAAAGGTGTTGTAATTTCAGATTATAGTGTTATAGCGATGGGAAGTTTGGTTACAAGAAAGTTTTTTGAAACAAATGTTTTAATTGGAGGAACTCCAGCAAAAGTGATTGAACATGGAATTTGGTGGGAAAAGTAAAAAAATATTTCTATTAATAAGTTGAATGGAAAGAATATTTTAAATTTGCAAACAAAAAAATTTGTAAAAGTATTTTGGTATTATAAATTAAGGAGAATTATAAAATGATTGAGTTAAAGAAGAAAAAATTTTTAGTTACTGGTGCAGCAGGTTTTATTGGAGCAAATCTTATCCTTTCTTTGCTGCGTTCTTTAGAAGATATTTATGTTATTGGTATTGATAATTTAAATGATTACTACGATGTTTCTTTAAAAGAATATCGTCTTGTACAAATTAAAGAATTAGAGAAAAAGACTTCTGCAAAATTTCAATTTGTCAAAGCAGATATTTCGGAAAAAGCAGTTATTGAAGTTTTATTTCAGATTTATCAGCCAGATATTGTTGTAAATCTTGCAGCGCAAGCGGGTGTACGCTATTCTATTATAAATCCAGACGTTTATATTTCTTCCAATATTGAAGGTTTCTATAATGTTTTGGAAGCATGCAGACATTCTTACGATAATGGTGCTAAAGGAGTAGAACATCTTGTTTATGCTTCAAGTTCTTCTGTCTATGGCTCTAATGAAAAAATTCCATATTCTGTTAAAGATCAGGTAGATCATCCAATATCTTTATATGCTGCCACAAAAAAGTCAAATGAGCTGATGGCACATGCTTATGCAAAATTATATAATATTCCATCTACTGGTCTACGGTTTTTTACTGTTTATGGTCCAGCTGGACGCCCAGATATGGCATATTTTAATTTTACAGATAAGCTGCTAAAAGGGAAAAAAATTCAGATTTTTAATTATGGGAATTGTAAACGTGATTTTACATATATTGACGATATTGTAGAGGGAATTATTCGTGTTATGCAAAAAGCGCCAGAACGCCAGATTGGAAATGATGGTTTGCCAATTCCGCCTTTTGCAATTTATAATATTGGCAATAATCATCCAGAGAATTTGCTGGAATTTGTGAATGTTCTGCAACAAGAATTGGTAAATGCAGGTGTACTGCCTAAAAATTATGATTTTGAAGCACATAAAGAATTGGTTCCGATGCAACCAGGTGATGTTCCTGTAACTTATGCAGATATTTCGGAGTTAGAACAAAATTTTAATTTTCATCCATCAACTTCATTACAGAAGGGATTGCGACAATTTGCAGAATGGTATAAAGAATTTTATCAGATTTAAAAATGGGACTTTTTAATTTTAGAATTCAAAATTTTTGCAGATTAGAATATTATTTATATAACGAAATCAAAAAAATAAGAATAAATATGATAAAATAGAAATAAAAATAGATAAGGAGCAGTAATAACGAAAGCTTTATAGATAAATAATTATCAATACCCTAAACACTAAATTCATTATAAAGAAAGTGCTTACGGTATTGATAATTTTTTGATATTGGATAAAAATTACTTTATGATAAAATTTTGAGTTTAACTTCATTAAATTTTCTTGAAAATCTATATAATCTGTCATATAATTAAGAAGAATATAGTTATATTTCAATAATTAAAATTTTAATATCTATATATAGTATAAAATTTTTAAAAATAAAATTATTTATATAAAGAATAAATTTTTGGTGTATTATTTCTGAAAATCTACGTGCTGTTAAGGAGAATCCATATGCCTTTCACAATTATTTGTCAAGATATTACAAAAATAAAAGCAGATGCGATTGTCAACGCCGCAAATACTGAACTTGCTGCGGGCGGGGGTGTCTGCGGCGCAATTTTTTCAGCTGCTGGGAAAGATAAGTTGGAAGCGGTCTGTGCCAAAATCTCTCCAATTCAGACAGGTGAAGCCGTGATTACGCCGGGATTTGCTCTGTCTGCCAAATATATTATTCATACGGCAGGACCCGTTTACAGTCAACAAAATGAAGCAGAGAGTGAGCGGCTTCTTCGGGCGTCATACATAAATTCACTTCAAGTTGCCTGTGAAAATCATTGTGAAAGTATTGCTTTTCCGCTGATTTCCAGCGGGATTTACGGCTATCCAAAAGCAAAAGCTCTGCGGGTGGCGGTTTCAGCAATTAGAGATTTTCTGGAATATCAGGAACTTAATGTATATCTTGTTATTTTTGATAAAGCTTCGTTTGAGGTGGAAAAAGAACTGTCTGATGGAGTAAAGAATTATCTCTCGAAAAATTATAACAAAATTTATAAGGAAGCGAAAACAGTTTCTTTGGGTGATTTATCGACTGAAGTAGAAAAAGAAGCAATAAAAACATCGAAAAAGTACGGTAAAAAGACATTTTTAAAAAGACTTTTTGCAGAGCGAAATACGAGAATAGACAGAGAAAGCCGAGCGGCAAAACTGGATTTAAAAAAGAAGAATAATAAAAAAACGGATATCGAAAAATCTGTCAAACCACAAGGAAGATCAAAGAATTCAAATGATACGGAAATAAATTCAAAAGAACTGTATAAGGAAAAGACAACGGACATTTTTGAAAGTGCTGATAAGCAGACTTTTGATGATTTGGTAGGTTCTTTGGACGAGCCATTTTCCACAACATTATTGCGCTTAATTGATATAAAAGGGCGGACGGATGTGGAAGTTTATAAGCGTGCAAATATTGACCGGAAATTGTTCTCAAAGATTCGCACAAATGTAAATTATATGCCAAGCAAAAGAACAGCACTTGCACTGGCAGTTGCTTTGGAGCTTAATGTCAAAGAAACTGACGATTTATTGAAAAGAGCGGGATTTGCTCTGTCACACAGTCAGAAATTTGATGTGATTGTCGAGTATTTTCTTGTGAATAAAAACTATGATATTTTTAAGATTAATGAGGTGTTATTTCAGTATGACCAGCCATTGCTTGGAGGCTGAACAAAGAATAATACACTCTGTAGAAATGTCGCTTTCCATGCGACCTGAAAAAATTCTTTTTCTGTTATTCTTATGATACATTCACCACATAATAAAAAAATATAATATCGCAAAATTTTTGCGGATTACAATGCCGCTTGTGCGGCGGAATGCGAGGAAAAATGAAAAAAGGATTGACGGAGTTGGTATTTATTCTGGATAAAAGCGGGTCGATGGGTGGATTGGAAAGCGACACCATCGGCGGTTATAATGCGCTGTTAAAAAAGCAGAAAAAAGTGGAGGGAGAATGCCGGATTACTACGGTGCTGTTTGATAATGATTATGAACTGCTCCATGACCGTATTGACCTTCGCGCGGTCAGTCTTTTGACGGAGGATGATTATTTTGTCGGCGGTTCGACAGCGCTGCTTGATGCAGTTGGAAAAACAATTTATAAGATTGAAAATGCGTGGAAGCGTACAGCAGAAGAATACCAGCCAGAAAAGATTATGTTTGTGATTATCACTGACGGATTTGAGAATGCAAGCCGCGAATATACAGCAAAACAGGTAAAAAAGCAGGTAAACCGAAAGAAGGAAGATGGGTGGGAATTTATATTTCTAGGCGCAAATATTGACGCAGTAGAAGCAGCGGGGCAGGTAGGGATTCACGCAGACCGTGCTGTAAATTATATTGCGGATGCAAAAGGAACGAACCTGAATTTTGAAGTGATGGGTGCCGTGGTCGAAGGATTTCGGCAGAATCGAGGAATTTCAGAGAAATATCTTAATAAGATACGGTCAGATACGAAAAAACGCAGTGCAGCAGGTAGGAATACAGAGAATAACTTGCAGAAACAAACAAAGTTTAAAAATAAAGCTCGAAGCAAGTCCGTATCTGCGAATGTTAAAAAATTAGAAAAGATCAAAGAGAACAGAAAAAGTATTTATGTAAAGAAGCAGAAGAAAGAAAAAGATCAAACGTCAATCTCTGAGGATATCAAAAAGTCAAAACAAGAAGATCTTGATACAGGAAAAACTGAAAAAAAGAAAACCATGGTATCTATTAGTACTGATATTATAAAATCAGGACAAATTAAAAATAATATCGGTACAAAAAAACATGGTAAAAAATACTTATTATGGGGATTTACCGGCAAAAAGAAGCAGTAATATTCCTGTCAAAAAGATTTTTTTGCGTCAATCATAAAATTTCTACTTGAAAAAACAGGACAAGGATACTAAGATAGAGCTAGTCAAAATATAATAAAGAAAGAAGGACTGACTATGTTAAGTATCCGAGTAGAGAAAACAACAACACCAAAGCCGCTTCCAGCAGAGGACAACCCGTTAAAATTCGGTACGATTTTTACGGATCATATGTTTATCATGAATTATGAAACAGGAAAAGGCTGGCACGATGCGAGGATTGTTCCTTATCAGCCAGTTGTGTTAGATCCGGCTGCAATGGTGTTTCATTATGGGCAGGAGATGTTTGAGGGATTGAAGGCTTACCGTGCGGCGGATGGCAGAGTTTTATTGTTCCGCCCAGATATGAACGCAAAGCGCACGAACAATACAAACAAACGGTTGTGTATTCCACAAATTCCAGAGGAAGATTTTGTGGAGGCAGTGAAGGCGGTTGTAAAAGTAGATGAAGCGTGGATTCCGACAAAACCAGACACTTCTCTTTATATCAGACCGTTTATTATCGCCACAGACCCATTTCTTGGGGTGCGTCCATCCGACACATACCAATTTATGATTATTCTCTCCCCGGTTGGACCATATTATCCAGAAGGACTTGATCCGGTAAAAATATGGATTGAGGATGATTATGTGCGTGCGATTCGCGGAGGTATCGGGGAGGCGAAAACAGGCGGAAATTATGTTGCTTCGATGGCAGCGCAGCTGAAAGCTCATAAGGAAGGATATTCGCAGGTTCTTTGGCTGGATGGTGTTGAGAAGAAATATATCGAGGAAGTCGGTGCGATGAACATTTTCTTTAAAATCAGTGGTACGGTGGTTACTCCGATACTGAATGGCAGCATTCTTCCAGGAATTACAAGAGATTCTGTGATCGCGCTCTGCAAGGAGTGGAACGTTCCAGTAGAAGAGAGACGTGTTTCTGTTGATGAATTGTATGAGGCAGCGAAAAACGGCACGATGGAGGAAGTTTTTGGAACCGGAACAGCAGCGGTAATTTCTCCAGTCAGCCACCTGCGTTTTCAGGATCATGTGCTTATGGTAAAAGATGGAAGCATTGGCGAATTGAGCCAGAAACTTTATGATACGGTTTCCGGTCTTCAGCGCGGTCAGGTTCAGGATACAAAGGGATGGATTGTTGAGGTAAAATAAAAATTATAAATATTTGATACAATGTTATGTTTTCTCATGTACATGCATAATATTATAATTTATAGTGATATATGAGAAACACAGTAAGATACTGTATAAAAGAACAAAACTTCCTTAATTTGATTGCTTTTTCGTTGAGGAAAAATGAACAGAATGCTGTTGGAGCACCGTCAAATTGTTCCAACAGCTCTTGACTATTTCTAGTTTTTATGAGAAAATATGTTGAGTGCGATCGGATTTTTGGGGAATTCGTCACCCGGATGTCCGTCTGCAAATATGGAAAGCTTGAAAGGAGTTTCAACATGATTTATTCACACGAAGTAGAAAACATGTGTACGGTGACCCAGGGTGTCCATCACGGCGCTGCGCCGATCCCGGAAGAAGCAAAATGGGTACAGTCCAAAGAAATTAAGGATATTTCCGGTTTGACACACGGTGTAGGCTGGTGCGCACCACAGCAGGGTGCATGCAAGCTGACACTCAATGTAAAGGAGGGGATTATCCAGGAAGCTCTTGTCGAGACGATTGGCTGCTCCGGTATGACTCATTCTGCGGCGATGGCAGCAGAAATCCTCCCAGGTCTTACGGTTTTGGAAGCATTAAACACGGATCTTGTCTGTGATGCGATCAATACAGCGATGAGAGAACTGTTCTTACAGATTGTGTACGGCAGAACGCAGAGCGCATTCTCCGAGGATGGTCTTCCAGTCGGCGCTGGTCTTGAGGATCTTGGAAAAGGTCTTAGAAGCCAGGTAGGTACAATGTATGGTACTCTTAAGAAAGGACCTCGCTATCTTGAGATGGCGGAGGGCTATGTAACTGGCATTGCACTGGATGCGAATAGTGAGATTATCGGCTATCAGTTTGTAAATCTTGGGAAGATGACAGATTTCATCAAGAAGGGCGACGATCCGACGACAGCTTATGAGAAGTCTGTAGGACAGTACGGCCGTGTTGCTGACGCTGTTAAGATTATTGACCCAAGAACCGACAAAGAAATCACGAAATAAGGGAGGAACATCATCATGGCATTATTCGAATCCTATGAGAGAAGAATTGATAAGATCAATTCGGTTTTAAACAGCTATGGTATTGCTTCCATTGAGGAGGCGGAAAAGATTACCAAGGATGCTGGTCTTGATGTATATGAGCAGGTGAAGAAGATACAGCCAATCTGTTTTGAGAATGCGTGCTGGGCTTATATTGTCGGCGCTGCAATCGCGATCAAAAAAGGCTGCAGAAAGGCTGCGGAAGCCGCTGCTGCAATTGGTGAGGGACTTCAGTCCTTCTGTATTCCAGGTTCTGTTGCAGATACCCGCAAGGTAGGGCTTGGTCACGGCAATCTTGGCAAGATGCTTCTTGAGGAGGAGACAGATTGTTTCTGCTTCCTTGCAGGACATGAGTCTTTCGCAGCTGCGGAAGGAGCGATCGGTATTGCTGAGAAGGCAAATAAAGTTCGTCAGAAACCTTTGCGCGTAATTTTAAATGGTCTTGGCAAGGATGCCGCAAAGATTATTTCTCGTATTAACGGTTTTACTTTTGTTGAAACTACATACGATCCATACACAAACACAGTGAATGAGGTTGAGCGCATTGCTTATTCCGAGGGACTTCGCTCGAAAGTAAACTGCTATGGCGCAAACAGCGTTTCCGAAGGTGTTGCAATTATGTGGAAAGAAAACGTGGATGTTTCCATTACCGGAAATTCCACAAACCCAACCAGATTCCAGCATCCGGTAGCAGGCACATACAAGAAAGAGCGGGTCGAGGCAGGAAAGAAGTATTTCTCCGTTGCTTCCGGCGGTGGTACAGGACGCACGCTCCATCCAGACAATATGGCAGCAGGTCCTGCTTCTTATGGTTTTACAGATACGCTTGGCCGTATGCACAGCGATGCGCAGTTTGCAGGTTCTTCCTCCGTTCCAGCTCATGTTGAGATGATGGGATTGATCGGTATGGGCAACAACCCAATGGTAGGAGCTACCGTAGCAGTCGCTGTCTTGGTCGAGGAAGCAGCGAAGGCAAACAAATTCTAAAGAATTTGTTGAAAGTTCTAAAGAGAACGAATCAATAAAAAGTGCTGGAAGGCTTGAAAATGCTGCAATCTTAAAGGTTGCGGCATTTTTCAGATTGCGGCAGAGGAAATTTCAAAGAGCAAGGAATCAGGCATACCTCAACTGCGCAAAAAAGAAGAAATTGCAGGAATCTTGAAAATAGGGAAGAAAAAAGGACAGCAAATTTCTCAAGAGAATGAAAAATTTAGGTATAATAAACAAAAATATCCTTTGGAATATACTATATTAAGGAAATTTTAGATTTATTTGTGTAATATTACAAAAAAAGGAAACAAGCGAATAATATAATTTGGAAATTCTGTATAAGACAACTTGTCAATTTAAAAATAAAATGATATACTATTATCAAGCCTTAGTTTTAGTACAAGGTCCGGGAATAGGATTGCTGATAAATATATACATAAAAGTATTTCGTATGAAAGGAGGGGCTGGAGAATGCAAAGAATGAAAAAACTTGATGTTAAATTAATGGGGTTTGTATTTTTACAAGCGTTTTTATTAATTGTTATTTCTATGTTTTCTTTTGGTTCAAAAACAAATAAGTTGGCAAATCAGCTGATGGAGGAACAGTTGGAGGCAACTTCATTTTTGACAGGTGAGATTCTCAGCAATATGAATAATGATGATTATCAATTGGTGGATGGGCAACTGTGCAAAGGTGATTTTAACCTTACAACAGCTACAGAAGCTTTGGATAACGTGAAAGCGATGACGGGACTTGAAGTGACGATTCTTTGGGGAGACGTAAGAAAAGCAACTACGGTATTTGATCAGAATGGAAACAGATTGATTGATACAAAACTGGATAGCAGTACTGCAAGTATGGTGTTGGGTGGTTCCACACTTTTTCTTCCTGAGAATGAAATAAGTGGTGTAAAATACGCGACTTATTATCGACCGTTAATGCAGCCAAGCACAGGAGAAATTGTTGGGATTGTATTTACTGGAAAACCGAGAAGTGTTGTTGATAGATATGTTGATACGAATGTATTAGAAGCATCTGGTATTATGTTTATCGTCAGCATTGTATTTGTCGGGATTGGATGTGTTACGTTTCTGCGCATTATTACAAAGGCTCTCTTGCTTACTTCCAATTATCTTGCAAAACTTGCTGCAAAAGATTTGTCGTCCAACGTTGAAAATAGGTTCTTAAAGCGTCAGGATGAAATTGGTGATATTTCGCGCAGCCTTGATCTGGTAAAAGAAAGTCTGCATGAAGTGATTGGCGGATTGCAGGAGTCTTCTGCTGAGCTTGGAAAAGAGAATAAGATATTTTTAGAGCGATTTCATATGATTTCGGAAAATATTGGGAATATCAATATCGCTGTTGAGGAGATTGCGAAAGGTTCCACGGATCAGGCAGGGCAGACTTCAAAAGCGTCGGGGAGTATTGCAAACATCGGTGTGGCGCTGGATCAAAATGCTGATGATGTTCAGGGATTAAATGGAACGGTTCAGGAAATGAACAATTATGCAGAACAGGCATACACTGCGTTAAAAGAATTGCTGGATGTCAGTCAAAAGACTTCTCAGGAAGTTACCGTGTTAAAAGAAGAAACAAACAATACAAATGAATCTGCGCAAAAAATTAATGAAGCGGTTAGTTTGATTCAAGGTATTGCTCAACAGACAAATTTACTTAGTTTAAATGCTTCTATTGAAGCGGCTAGAGCAGGTGATTCCGGCAGGGGATTTGCAGTTGTTGCGGAAGAGATTCGCAATCTCTCAGAAGGCAGCAGTAAGGGAGCAGAACAGATTGCATCTATTGTAAGTCAGCTGATTCATGACAGTAATGTCAGTGTGGAACGTATGGACAGCGTGGAGCGAAACGTGGAACAGCAAATGAGCCAATTAGAGGATCTGAACAGTACATTTACTGGGCTGGGACGCGAGATTAGCAAGGTGTCTGGAGCAGCAGAAAATATTTCAGAACAGATGAAGAGCGTGACGGTGATGAAAGAGGAGATCAGCAGTATTATCGAGCAGTTGGCAGCGATTTCACAGGAGAATACAGCGTCAACAGAAGAAACCAGTGCAAGTATGCAGGATCTTTCAAATGCGATTGACGAGTGTATGGCAGGTACGGATACTTTGTTAAATTTAAGTGATGAATTTTCAAAAAAAGCGAATGCATTTACACTTTGATTTCTAAGAAGGAGAATTTGTAGAAATGGCATCATGGATGGTACATTTTAGAATTGCAGATGCGCTGCTTGATGTACAAAAAGAGCTTTCTCAGATTGAATTTATTTTTGGCAATATTGCGCCGGATTCCGGTGTGCCAAATAAGGATTGGTCTGCTTTTACACCGAGCAGTGATATTTCCCATTTTAAGACGACTGCCGCGGATGGGTTAAAGGATATTCATTTGGAGCAATATGTGGCAGCTTATCTGGACTGTGAGAAGTATAAGAAGTATACAGTACAAAAGAAATCCTTCTATTTGGGTTATTTTGCTCATTTGCTTACGGATATTGAATGGGTGGAACAGATTGTCCGACCAGCAGAAAAACTAGAAAAATACAAACTTTAATGCGTTAGTCTTAAAGCAGCAGAAAAAACACAGCAAAAAGTGAAAGTTTTACAATACAATAATGTAAATGTGATTGAAAGCAGCAAAGTAGAAAATAAAAAATTATAAAAATTTTTATTTTCTACTTTGTTGCTGTATTTTTGGAGTAACTTTTTTGCTGCTCTACTGCAACTATTGATCTTGAAAAGGTAATTTTTATAATATTAAATTGCAAAAAGGAAAAAAGAAAATTGATTTATACATAGATTATTTGGAAGCAAAAGAGTCAGTATACTTGTTTGGAAATATTTGCGAATATGGCAGCGATTGACAAGCAGATATTCTATTATATGATTACAGCTTGCATTAAACCAATAGATTGCAGGAGAGATTATTGCGGGGAAGCTGCTTATTGTATGGAGTGTATGGCAGCAAAACCACGAAGATAACAGCGCTTTTAATGTCTCGAAAAAGATTGCCGGAACTAGAAAAATAATTTGTCATGGATTTTGTTATGAAATTATGAAAATATAGTATTTTCAGCAAACAAAAAAAGCACGAGACGGGATTCGAACCCGCGACCCTCGCCTTGGCAAGGCGATACTCCACCACTGAGCCACTCGTGCATAACATATTTTTAATGCTTGTTTATCATACAATAGAATAAGGCGTTTGTCAAGCAAAAATTTAAAAATAAATTAAGAACGTTATAGAACGAACATTGTCTTAACTCGGTTTTTCTATTACAATCCATCTATTATTATCTGCAAAAATATATTAAAACAAAAAGTTCAGTTGTATTTAATAAAAATTTAATGTGTAAATAATTTTTACATATTTAAATATTTCTATTTGAAATTATATCAACAACGATGAAAAAATGATAGCTTTTATAAAATTATAACATTCAAGAGGAAGTGATAGGTTTTCCATAAATTATTTAAGACGAAATTAGAACTTTATAAATTGAAATTGTCGAAGTTTTTTGATATAATAAATATTGGAACGTCAGTAGTCTGATTGTTGGAAGAAGATTTTGGTATAGCTGAAAATGCAGAAGAAGGCTGGATTCGCAGAGTGAGCATGAAGGAGGGGGAACGTGTGGGATAAGAAGAAAGAGGCAGAACCGAAGAAGCAGGAAGTTGACATCACAGAGGAAATACAGCGTCTAAATGAAGTGACGCAGAAGTATTCGAGGCTGAATATGGAGATCAGCGAGATGGAAGAAAGCCTGCCGTCACGGGGAGAAAGCAGTATGGATGGGAACCAGCAGTATGAGTTGGCAGAAGAGGTTCGCGGAATCAAGGAAAAGCTAAAGCTTGTCAAGGGCGATGTTTCCATGGCAGATATTGAGGTAAAAGGGCTTTTGGAACGTTTGAAGAAGATGCGAAAAAAGCAGAAGGACAGCGGATGGAAAGTGGTGGCAGTGTTTGAGCTTGTCGGATTGATTGCACTGGGGGCAGCTTTTTTGGTTTATGCGGAGGTAAATCGGAATAGAACTGTACCGTCTGTGGCAGATGCAGATCCGTCCGAGGATCCAGGGGAAAAACCAACGCAGGAGCCAAATCAGCCGGAGACAGATTTTTTTGTGGATGATTTAAAGGAACGTGTGGCGCGTTTGTCCACAAGTGAGATAGCACCATTTTCAGCGACTGTAGAACAAGTGGATGGTATGGAATCCCTTTGTTTTTCCTATGGAGAGCTAAAGATTTTTTACACAAATGAATATGTGAAAGAGGAAGAGCAAACGACGAAAATTAGAATCAGCAACGGAGAGCGGCAGGTGATTTATCCGTGGGACTACAATCTTTCCGGGAAGATTGAGACGCTTGCTCCAGAGTATGGTGCTTATACTGGGGATGCAGGTTACCAGATGATTTTTATACAATATGAAAAAAGCGATGATAAAATACCATCAATGATTCGTATGCTGGACGCTGATAAACTGTGGGAATATGGCAGCTTTGATTTGGAGAGTGCGATTCGAGAAATATTTTCTTTGGAATATTCAGAGAAAGCGTCAGAGCGTGGAAATGTGTCGGATACTTTTATGCATTTGACGGTTGGCTCAGCTTCCTACCAGTATCAAGTTGCGCAGACTACCTATGTGAATGCTGTATATTACGGGGAAAATCCACTTTCTTTTGACGAGTATTTTGAGCTTGCATTGGAGGAGGAAAAAGTGCGTTTTTCTGCGGTTGTCTATACGGCGGCAGGAGAGTATCTCGGTGAAGTGAATGGGGAATTGGCAGCGGCGGACCGGGAGATTGTACTGAAAAATGTAAGGTATGGCGCTTATGTCACAGCTTACCAGGAAGATGCCACCAGCGATGGTATTATTACGCCGCGCGAGGCGAGAATGCAGGAACATATTACGATCAGCGGATCAAATCGGGAGCGTTATTATATTGCGCTTTCTGACGAGGTGAAGCGCGTGGATTATGATATGAACCGGCTGGTTATGAATGACGCTGGTTTTTATGAGTATTTGGATGAAAATGGTGAGAAAATTTCCTGTACGGGAATTGATGTATCAAAATATCAGGGAGATATTGACTGGGAAAAAGTGAAGGCAGCAGGAGTTGATTTTGCGATTATAAGGCTTGGATATCGCGGAATGAATGAGGGAACGCTGGAACTTGACCCTTATTATGAACAGAATATAAAAAATGCGACTGCCGCCGGGGTTAAAGTTGGGGTGTATTTTTTCTCGCAGGCAATCACAGTGGCGGAAGCGGTCGAAGAGGCTCGTATGGTGCTTTCGAATATTGAAGGTTATGATATTACTTGGCCGATTATTTTTGATACTGAAGTTGTCACAACATACAATGCAAGGGCGAATAAGTTAGCAAGAGATTTAAGAACAGATATTTGCATTGCATTCTGTGATACAATTGCCGCAGCCGGGTACCGACCAATGATCTATGCAAATACAAGGTGGATGATTTTAGGTATTGATTTGGAACGTTTGACACAGTATGATAAATGGTATGCGTACTATGGAACTACGTTCACGTTCCCGTATCATTACGATATGTTGCAGTATTCAGATACCGGAAAAGTGCCGGGAGTCAGCGGTGCAGTTGATTTGGATATTAGCTTTATCGATTATTCGAAACTTAAAGATGATGAATAATTGTGCTAAAACAGCAAGAAGTTTTGTTCCAAAGGAATACAGCAGTGTCAGAGAAACGTTGTTTCAGCCGCAAGAAAAACGACGACAGAGCATGATAAAAAAGCAAGACTGCTGAATTCTTTCTAAATTCGAAAATTCTACTTGAATTTTATGGGGAAATTGGTTAGAATAAGAAACAGGGTTAGGACTTTGGCGGACGAGCGTTTGACAAAGGCTTAACAATCCGATGGCGATACCCGCCAGGAAACTGGCAGGGTATGAAAAATATCTAGGAGGAATGAATCATGGCAGTAAGAGTAGCAATCAATGGTTTTGGTCGTATTGGTCGTCTTGCGTTCAGACAGATGTTTGACGCAGAAGGGTATGAGGTTGTTGCAATCAACGATCTGACAAGCCCAGAAATGCTTGCACATCTGTTAAAGTATGACACAGCACAGGGCAAGTACAAGTATGCAGACGCTGTATCCTACGGCGAGAGTTCCATTACGGTAAACGGCAAGGAGATTACGATCTACGCGAAAGCAAATGCAGCTGAGCTTCCTTGGGGCGAGCTTAATGTGGACGTTGTACTGGAATGTACAGGTTTTTACACCTCGAAGGATAAGGCGCAGGCACACATTACAGCAGGCGCAAAGAAGGTTGTTATCTCTGCACCAGCTGGCAATGACCTTCCGACAATTGTATACAATGTAAACCATGAGACGCTTAAGAGCAGCGATACCATTATCTCCGCAGCTTCTTGTACAACAAACTGCCTTGCACCGATGGCAAAGGCACTCAATGATTTCGCACCGATTCAGTCTGGTATTATGACAACGGTTCATGCTTACACAGGAGATCAGATGATTCTTGATGGTCCGCAGAGAAAAGGTGATAAGAGAAGAAGTCGTGCAGGTGCGCAGAACATTGTTCCGAACTCTACCGGTGCTGCAAAAGCAATTGGTCTTGTTATTCCTGAGCTGAACGGTAAATTGATCGGTTCTGCACAGAGAGTTCCAGTACCGACTGGTTCTACAACAATCCTGGTAGCTGTTGTTAAGGGCAAGGTGACAAAGGATGAAGTAAATGCAGCAATGAAGGCTGCTCAGACAGAATCTTTCGGTTATAATACAGATGAGATTGTATCGAGCGACGTAATTGGTATGAGATATGGCTCACTGTTTGATGCGACACAGACAATGTGCGCACCGATGGAAGATGGCAATACTCAGGTACAGGTTGTTTCCTGGTATGACAATGAGAATTCCTACACAAGCCAGATGGTTCGTACAATCAAGTATTTTGCAGAGCTTGCATAAGTTTCTGTGATCCGCGGGGATTACCGCACCAAAAGACTCAGTCAGGGGTCCGGTCTGCATGGACCGGACCTTTGTTATCGGCTTTAGCCAGTTGAGTGCGTCGGAGTTTTTCGTGTTCCGAAAAACGGA
>CAMUAR010000004.1 GCA_947086895.1 uncultured Lachnospiraceae bacterium
TTCAAATCCGCCAGTCGCCTCTTGAAAACTCCAAGGAATTGGAGTTTTTTTATTGACTGTAACATCAGGATACACCAGCTTGGATGTATAAGCTCCTCTTAAAAAGCCCTGAAAAACAGGGGTTTTTTGTTACCCGATCTTTTTTCATTGTTCTTTCAGACCTAAGCTTCTGATCTTTTTTTTGTTATTTTTTCAATATTCCATTTTTTTACAAGCACCGTTTAAGACCGTTTAAAATCGAATAAAATCTTTTCATAATTTTCGCAAAATTCTATCAAGAATTTCCTGTATATTCCAGCTGGTAGGGAAATTGCCAGTATTGGTACAGACAATTAAGTCATCCCAGATTTGATGCTGACCATAAGTATCCAGCAGAAGCCAAGGGCTGGGTATATGAAGCTGTTTTAGTAAGTGAAAAATTAAAGTTGAAAAAATTACGACATTATGAGGTGAAACATTATATTGTGCCATTTCAAGTAGGATAAAAAGTTTATCTTTATTGGGCTATGTTTGAAAATACAGAAGTTGTCAGTCAACATCAAAATAGAGCAGAAAAATACCAGCTAGTCAGACAAGTCCAATAAACCTTTCTTTCTGTGCTTTTCTGCAGACCAAATAAAAAGTGACATTAAATTCTGGATCCCGAATGGGAACCGCCACACGGGCAACGACTGGTTGGGAGTCAGGAAAAGCATTCTGGAAAAAATCAGTGGCAAAGCTAGGCATAATGGAGTTTTCCAGCAGTTCCAGAAAAGTATACCGTTCTGTCTGGACAAGGAAGCGGGAATCTGGCATTTTTTCCATGACTAGGTCATGCCAGAACCCAATATCCTGAAATAGAAGCATATTTTCCCCATTCATCTCAGAGACACTTAAGGATTTCCTGCGGGCAAACCGGTGCCGTTTGGATAGCAGGAAAGATAAGTGTTCCTCACACCATTTTTTAGAGTGCAGTTCATGGTCATCCGGACAGAACGGCAGCAGAACCAGATGGTAAGTTTCGTCTTTGATTCCATCGAGAAGCTGGGAAACTCCCTTGGTCTCGGATGATATGGTAGCTTTGGGATAAAGGGTGGCAAGGCGGCGGGTGATGTCCGGCACATGGACGGGGGTACAGGAACCCAGCATAATTGTTCTGTTTGTTCGGTCAAAATCCCGTGCATGACGGAGCATATTTTCTGTCTGTTTTAATAGTATCTGTGCATCTTCCGCAGCAATCCTTCCGGTTTCATTTAATGAAATGCTGTTTTTGGTACGGACAAACAGGGAAACTTCAAATATTTCTTCTAACTTCTGCATATTCCTTGTCAGCGTTGGCTGGGAAATATGCAGTTTTTCTGCTGTTTCGCGCAAAGTTCCTGTCTGGGAAAAGGTAACGAACTGCTGCAGGATATGATAATCGATCATGAAGAGCCCTCCCCGGTAGAGATCTAATGAATGGTCTGCCTTACCTGCCAATCCCCAATATAGGCAAATACGGCAAACCATTTTGCTCATATCATAAAAAGAATACCATATATACCGAAGAATATAAACCATCAGATTTCATTTAGTGAAATCTGGATTACGAAATTGGCATTGTACAAATGGGATTTTTTACAATATAATGACCATAAGTTGAAGGAGGGGACGCAAATGATTTTTTACTTCACGGGAACGGGCAGTGAGATGAACGGCGGCGCAGTGATTACCAATGAAGCACTGAAGGTAAAGACAGGAAGGGATTATCCAAAATGCAATCCGGTCTTTGCACTTCTTGATCCGACATATACTTATAGTGTACCAAAGTTCCAGATGGTTTCCGGCAGTTTTGATGTACTTTCCCATATTATGGAAACCTATTTCAGCGAGCCGGATGAAGATAATGTATCGGATGATATTTCGGAAAGCCTGATGAGGGGCGTGATCCGTGACCTCCGCGCCGCGATTAAAAATCCATCCGATTATACGGCAAGGAGCAACCTGATGTGGGAATCCACGATGGGGGAAAACCGTATCATTAAGTTAGGCAAGCGCATGGACTTTGAGTGCCACCAGATGGAGCACCAGCTTGGGGCTTACACGGACTGCAACCATGGGGCGGGGCTGGCTGTACTGCATCCGGTTTATTACCGCCACATTTATCAGGATGGACTTGCAAAGTTCCAGAGGTTTGCCGTAAATGTCTGGGGAATTTCGCCGGAAGGAAAGAGTGCGGAGGAATTGGCGCTCTCCGGCGTGGAAGCGTTGGCAGATTTTATCAAAGAGATTGGGCTTCCTGCGACCCTGCGGGAGCTTGGCGTGGATGAGTATACGGATCTGAAAAAGATTGCGGATTCCTGTAATCTTGCGCCTGGAAGCTATAAAAAAATGACCCATGAAGAAATTTTTGAAATTTTCAAGGAATGTTATTAAGGGAGAATTGTTATGAAAAAATGGGCAGCAATATTGCTAAGTGTATTGATGGTATTTGGGCTTGCCGCCTGCGGTGATGCGACAAAAGAGAATGAAACGGCAGCAGGGGGCGCGGGGAACAGAAAAGAGCCAGAAGTTACCTCGCCGCCAGAAACAGAATCTACGGAGGGAAACCAAACAGAAAATCCCGAATCCGCAGAGGGGAAAACATTGGTTGTCTACTACTCCGCCACAGGAAATACCGGGGAAGTGGCGAATTATATTGCGGAGGCAATGGGAGCGGATTTGTTTGAACTGGAGCCAACGCAAAGTTATAGCAGTGCCGATTTGGATTGGACGGACAGCGACAGCCGGGTTTCCCGTGAGCATGATCATCCAGAGGAACGGGTAGTCCCTCTGGTGGCGAACACGGTGGAGAATTGGGATTCCTATGATATAGTATTTATCGGATACCCGATCTGGTGGGGAATTGCGGCATGGCCAGTGGATGGCTTTATCGCTGCGAATGATTTTGCAGGGAAAACGGTAATCCCTTTCTGCACATCTTCTTCCTCTGGTTTAGGCGAAAGCGGGGAACTGCTCGAAGAAGCGGCAGGAACTGGTGAATGGCTGGAAGGCATCCGTTTCCGTTCCGGGGCTTCGAAAGAGACAGTGGAAGAATGGGTAAAAAGTCTTGGGTTATAATAATTGAAAACGGGTCATGTGCAATTGGAAGGGCAGGTAACAAAAAAAGCCTGTACTTCTGTAAATTAAAGAATGAAGGAGGAAACAATTATGGAATATGTAACGTTGAATAATGGTATCAAAATGCCTGTTTTGGGGTATGGCGTATATCAGGTGGGGAATGAGGAATGTGAACGCTGTGTGCTGGATGCAATCAGCGTTGGCTACCGCTCCATTGACACCGCACAGGCTTATGGGAATGAGGAGGCAGTGGGAAATGCAATCCGCAAGTGCAATGTTGCACGTGAGGAACTGTTCATTACCACAAAGGTGTGGATCAGCAATGCCGGTTATGAAAAGACCAAGGTTTCCCTGAAGGAATCGCTGCGAAAACTTCAGACGGAGTATATTGATCTGGTACTGATCCATCAGCCGTTTGGCGATTACTATGGAACTTACCGCGCGATGGAGGAAGCGTACAAGGAGGGTTGGATCCGTGCGATTGGTGTATCGAATTTTTATCCGAACCGATTCATTGACCTTTGTAAGTTTGTGGAAGTAAAGCCTGCGGTCAACCAGGTGGAAACTCATGTGTTCCAACAGCAGAAAACTGCCCATCAGTATATGGAAAAGTATGGGGTACAGCATGAATCGTGGGGGCCGTTTGCCGAAGGGCGTAAGGATTTCTTTACGAACCCAGTATTAACGGAAATTGGAAGAAAGCATGGGAAGACAGCAGCACAGACCGCCCTGCGTTTCCTTGTCCAGAGTGGTGTGGTAGTGATCCCAAAAAGCACCCATAAGGAGCGCATGATCCAGAACATGGATGTGTTTGATTTCACTTTGGATGAGGCGGATATGCAGGCAATCCAGGCTTTGGATGAAGGGAAAAGCCTATTCTTCTCCCATTATGATCCTGCCACGGTAGAAATGCTGACAGGGCTGGTACGATAAGGATTTCAAGATGGAAAGGAATTGTCTTTTGGACGAAATTACTATGTAGAAAGGGGATTTTAAAATGAAGAACCAGAAAAACAGACAAAGATTTACAAAAATTTTGTTCATGCTTATTTTGACAATTTCACAGATCTTTACAGGAGTTGTCGGCGGGAGAAAACCGATGGAAGTATCTGCGGCAGCTGCGCCAAGGCTTGCGGTGACCAATCTTTCCTTGTCGGTCGGGCAGACGTACCGGCTCCGTGTAACAAACGCGGATCAGGTGCAGTGGAGTTCATCAAGAAAATCGGTTGCAACTGTGAGCAGTAAAGGGCTTGTCCAGGCAAAGAAAGCGGGCAGGACAACAATCACAGCGACAGTGGACGGCAAAAAACTGAAATGCTATGTGGTTGTAAACAATCCTTCGGAACAAAACAAGGATGTCCTGATTGCCTTTTTCTCGCAGACAGAAACGACAACAGCGGTGGCAAAGCAGATTCAGAAGCTGACCGGCGGCGATCTGCTCCGCATCAGGCCGCAGACCGCTTACACAAGCAATTATGAGAGGCTTGTACAGGTTGCGCAGCGGGAATTAAGAGATAATACCAGACCGACGATCAGGACATTGGCAAAAAACATGGATTCCTATGATGTTATTTATATTGGATTTCCGATCTGGTGGGGAAACGCGCCACGGGTTATCCTTACGTTCCTGGAACGGTATGACCTTACGGGCAAGGTTGTTATTCCATTCTGCACAAGCGGTGGCAGCACGATTGAGGAGAGCATTGCGGAATTAAGGCAGTCTTGTACAGGAGCTGAATGGAAGGATGGCTACACGGCAGATGTGGGCGATGAGGAGGAAATCCGGGAATGGCTCACCAAAATCGGCGAGCTTGAGTCAGAGGAAGAAGAGCCTGAGTCGGGCAAGGAGGAGATGGAAAAGAGCGAGGAGGAAGCATCCGTAGGGCTTTTGGTAGCTTATTTCTCATGGAGCGGCACAAGCGAGCGGATCGCACAGAATATCATTGCGCAGACAGGGGCGGACTCCTTCCGCATTGAGAGGGAAATTCCTTACAGCACAGACTATACCGAGACGGCATATGGGGATGCGAAAGATGAGGCGGACAACAACGCCAGACCGCCAATCAAAGATCCACTTGCCTCCGTTGAAAAATACGACAAGATCATTATATGTTATCCAATCTGGTGGCATACAGCCCCGATGACGGTGGGAACATTTTTGGAAAGCTATGATCTGACTGGAAAGATCATCTACCCGGTTTCGCAGTCAGCATCTATGGACCGCACGCAGTATGAACAATCCGTTGAATTTATAAGAGGGTGCGCAAAGGGTGCCAGTGTGGATGACGGGCTTTTTACAAGGGATTCGGCAGTAATTGAGCGTTACGTTGACGGGATTGTAAACAAATAGTAGGAGAATAGATCGCGCAGTGTCTTGCCTATAAAGGTTATCATGCAGTGCATTCTGCTTAAGCCAGGGATTCCACTATAGCAAGGGCAAATGGACTGCTGTGCAGCTCTTGACAGCCGACTGTCATTCTGATGGCTGGCAATCAAGCTGATTAAACAGGCGCAGCTGCATAATCAGCAGCAACTGTAAGTTTTGTCAGAGAAAAAAGCTTGTTATTTTTTGATTTAACTCTTGACAAAAGTCATTTCATAACGGAGGTTTTATGATGTTGGAATTTAAATATGATACACAGTTATTAATTGAAGGAGAAAATTTGGACGAAGATGTTATTGGTGATTATTTTACAGAGAACTTTAAAGGAGATTGTCTTTTGGCAGTAGGAGACGAAAACTTAATTAAAATTCATTTTCACACCAATGAACCGTGGAAAGTTTTAGAGTATTGTGCGTCTCTTGGGGAAATTTATGATATTGTCATTGAGGATATGGATAGACAATCTAGAGGATTACACGGTTAAAATTGTGCTAAGGCATGTTGAAAGAATTTTTTCAACATGCCTTAGAAAAAGAATTATTATAAAAATTTCTATAATGGTAATATAAACGAAACCAAATATAAATTGTATGGATTTAACTGTAGGTATTTCACTGGAACTTACTAATGAAAATAATCAAATAGAAGGAACTGCTTTTTTCTTAAATTGTTTGACACAAAAAACCAAATATCCGTTTCCACCTGTACCAAAAAGCATACTATATACAGGATATTCTTTGTCAAAAACTCGAAGAAATTGCTCAAAAGAAAGAATATCTTCTTTATCGAGTTTATAACTAGCCTTTGAATTGAAACGTGTTTTAATGTAACTGATAAATGATTTGGATAGAAAATTAATAGCAGATAATGCTGTTTTATCAATTTTTTTAATTTGCTGTCCTAAAATTCGACTGACACAATGCAGAATCAGCCGATCCTCGTATACAATAAAAATCTGTAAACGTTCTCCTTCCTTGGAAATATAATTAAAGCGAAAACAGCCTTTTTTTCCAGTAGAAAAATTTTCTCCACTGTAATGATCACTGACAAGATTTGCAGTTACAAGAAAAAGTTTGCGTAAACCTAAAATAATGGTATCTTCAAGAGCTTCCAATTCACGTTGTGAAGAAGAATCCACCCATTTAGTGTCCTTTTTAACAATGGCACGATCTTCAATCATAATATGTGAATTAAGCCAGCCAATACAGATCCCCATAAAATGTTGAACGGATTCTACAGAATATTTTTGCTGCTCTAGCTCGCGTTCTAGTGTTGGGAGAATGTGATCCCGCATATTATCATGCAGAGCTTTATGCGTTACATAATTATCGTAGTTGATACTGCGCATATATTCTTCTTCCTCAGAAAAATGTTTTAAAGTATAGCTTTGGAAGTACTTGATTCCTTCATGACAGGCATGCCGCTGTTTTGTGGGATCTTCATTAAGCATAATCAGTTTGTTTACAATAGAAAAAAGTCTGCGATGAGCTTTATCAATTGTTTCTATTCCAATATTGAATCGATCATTCCATTTAATTTCATTCATTGCTTCAACCTCCTGCTTCTGCTTCTTTTTCAGTTTTTAGATACAGAAGTCTTTGTTGATATTTTGATAAATTTACCAGTCGGGCAGGTCACAAAGGATTATTTATAAATCAGTTTTAATTTAAAAACAATGAAATAGAAGGTACTTTGACCTTTTCTCGACAAGAATAAATGTATAATGTTATTACTGAAAATTTATAATATCCATAGAAAACTTTAAGGTTCCTTTCGCTTTATTCTTGAATATTAAAATAGATGTATAAATATTGTAATTTCCAATATAAACTCGTTGTTATAATAAGAAACTGGTTGTTTTTTAATAATTCTGAACCAGTCTCCATAAAGTACAAAACAAAACATTCGTTTTATACTTTATAAATCTTTTTTGAAAAAACAAAAAATCAATTGTAGATCTTGATATTAAAAATAATTTTAATGTGCGAAATATAAATTTATTTTTTCCATTTAGGTTCTTTTACATAAACCATAATATCGTGATAAATTGCTCGGTATCCATCTTCGTTAATATGCATCCCTTCAATAGTATATTCCGCTTTTAGCCTGTCTTGTTCATCTTTTAAATTTTTATTAATATCAATATATTTTTGCTTATGTTTTGCAGCAAGCTGTTGTACTTGTAAATTTGCAGCAGCAATTTTTTCGTTGTTTCGGATTTTTAAACATTCCTTCATATTTTCTGCAGCTGCCTCATAATTTACGGGGTAGTACGCCATAAGATATATTTCTGTTTGCGGCAGGTTTGTTTCGATCATTGTGATAATTTCTTCATAATTTTCCATAAGCTTAGAAATAGGGATACTGCTGTCGCTTAAATCGTTTGTTCCAATATTGATAAATACTCTGGAGGGCTTTAAGTCCAGGATACAAGGTGCAATCGCAAGGAGGAGTTCCTGAGACACAAACCCGCCGATACCGCGGTTGTAGATAATGGTGCTGTCGTTGTGTTCTAATAATAATTTATTGATTGGAAACATTTCCATTAAGGAAGAACCTGCAAAAACAACCTGACCAGAAAGCGCAGCTTTGTTTTCTAGTTGATAACGTTCAATTTTCATTTCTTTTTCATTCATTTTGATCTCCTTTTTAAAATTTGTGTTATAAAATCGACCGTGTCAAATAATTTATAAATTATATTAAGAAAATAAAAGTATTATAGTATTTTTTTATTTACTGATTTTTATTATATTTATTATATAAGTTTTGTTTTATAAAAATTACACACGTTAAAAAATAGAAAAGTATAAATTAACCTGTCCTTGTATTATAAAATATTATATTACAGGAACATGGAAAATCAAGAGATAAATGGAAAAACTGTTGAATTTTTTAGTAAAAATATTTTCAACAGCACTCTTCTGATTTATTTTTTATAAAAAATTTTATTCTGTTTTAAAATGATTTCGTTATTAAGATATGTTTGAAAATTAAAATAAACAGTGAACAGTCAAATCAAAGTAAGATTTTCTATTTTGATACCTTAATTTTTCAATTACAAAATAGGATAAAGAATATTTTATAAAATAATTCTAAGATATAATTACACAGTAACAACCCCTTAAAAAGTTTTGAAAGAATAAAAATGAAATAAGGATATTTCCGCTTATTTCATTGTTTTATAAATAATGCAGTAAATTAATATTAACAGTAATTTCGAATTACAATTTCTTCTGCGCTGCCGTATGGAGTTTTATGTTCTTTTGCCGGATATTTTTTAAGGCGAGTGATAAAATAACTTTCGTACTGTTCCAAAATAAAATCCGTTGCAAGATTTGAGAGCATAAACTTAACACCGCGCTTGTTTAATTCATCGCAGCAGCGGCGCAAACGAATTTGTTCAGAGCGGTCAAAGATCTGTCTGTTTGCGAACGTGCTGCGAAAAGAAGTTATTTCAGTTTTTTTTCTTAAGGCAGTATTTGGAGAACGAACAGGAGAAACAGCCAAAGTTTTGTTGGATAATGTATCATAAGGAGGATCAAAATACACAAAGGCATCTTCCTGAAGTTTTGGAAGTATTTTTGTATAGTCCCCACTGTAAAAAGTAGTCTGTGTCTGTTTTAGGTATACACTAACTGCACGAAGCACAGGTGCATCAACAATATTTACTTTTTTATAATGCCCGAATGGAGTGTCAAATTCCCCGTAAGAGTTGACACGGTAAACTCCATTGTAGCAAGTGCGGCTTAAATAAATCATGCGTGCTGCGCGCTGTACCCTGCTCAGTTTTCCGTATTGCCTTTTATCGCGATCCCAGTTTCGAATAAGACGGTAATAATTTTCCTGGTTTGGATGACTTGCCAGAACTGTGATCAGTTCTTCCACTTGATCCCGGATGGTTTCATACATAACAATAAGTTCTGGATTGATATCACAGACATAAGCTGTGTTTGGCTGAAGCCAGAATAAAACAGTGCCGCTTCCAAGAAACGGTTCACAGTAAGCTGTAAATTTTTTTGGAAATAGTGGGGTGAGTTCATCAAGCAGCTGTTGTTTGCCGCCAAACCATTTTATTACAGGTGAAATAAGCGGGTTTTTACGCATAATTTCATAATCCCTCCAGTTTTGCCATGGATGTTAATTCCTTCCACTTTGTCGTGTATTTAAATACAGAAGGATAATTCTACGATAGAATACAGAAAAGAATTTGTCAAGATATAATTCTTTCAAATCAATGTGGAATAGGATTGATACATAATATTTTAAAAGAAGATGTGAAATATTATGTATCAATAATAATATAAAATAGTATATTGTAATAAATAATACAGGATGATATACTATTTTATAGAAGCAGATCGAAACAATCGAAGTATTTCTAAGAATTTTATATATAGTGTAATGCTATTGTTTTTGCACTATTTATTATAAATTAGAAGAATAGATACAAATATTTAGTGTTATATGCAGTTTTTAAAAGTTTTGCTGTAGTGCCGTTAGAGCGGGAAGTTTAAGCTGCGTGAAAGCTTGTCAAGAATAAATTTTGCGCAGCAGAACTTAATAAACGAAATTTTAGAACGGAGGATTGTAATGGCGGAAAAAGAAAAAAAACGACGGAAGAAACAAGAAAAAAACGAGAAGGAAAAAGATCCAAATCAGAAGGAATATTCTCTATTTTCTAACATGTTCTATGTTATGAAAGGGTGCTTTTCCTTTCAGAAATCACTGATAGTTTTTCTTATCGTTGTGGTGCTTACTGGTGTGGCAGCCACTTATCTGCCAACATTTGCATTGAGTGCGGCGGTTGACCAGATCACAAAGCAGGTTGAATTTGGTGTATTTCTTCGAACGGTGCTGTTGTTTTACGGAGCCATTCTTGTGATAAAAGTGATCCAGAGCTGGTGCGAGTCAAATGTATGGTGGAGAGAAATTGACGCGCGGGTGCAGTTTATGATGCTGCGTATTCATAAAGTACTTTATATGGATTATGAGTATCTGGAATCTGCAAAAGTGATGGAAGCCTGTCAGAAGGCAATGCGGGCAACATCAGGAAACAGCAATGGAGTTGAAGGAATGATGCATTCAACGCAGCGGGTTCTTGAAGTAATTGTCAGCGGGATCACAGCAGTTGCGATTGTTTTTTACCTTTCGCCATGGATGGTATTATTGCTGTTTGTGCTTGGCGTACTGAATTATTTTAATATGGATTATACAAAAAAGCGGGATAAAAAAATTTGGGACGAGCTTGCACCTTATTGGCGTAAAACATGGTATATGCAGCAGACCATGTCAAATTTTGTATACGGCAAAGATATCCGGCTGTTTTCCATGAGAGACTGGCTGCTTGGAAAATTTGCAAACCTGCATTATTTTATTCATCGGCGGATGATAGATTCAAAAAACAACTGGATTGGCTGTTCTATGGTCAACCAGGTTTTGTTTCTGATTGAGGAGGCTGCGATTTATGTATATTTGATTTACCGCGTGTTAAAAACAGGGATGTCAATTGCAGATTTTACGCTTTCTCTCGGCGCGGTACGCGCATTTTTTGGAGTGATGCAGCAAGTGTTTAACACGTTGACTGATATGAAAGCGCAGTCGCGCGAAATCAATGATTTCCGCTCGTTTTTGGAGTATCCAGAAAGGGGCGGAGCATCCTTATCTGATAAAAAAGTTTCTAAAAATAATGCAGGAAAACGCTTAGACAGCAGAAAAACAGAGAAGGAAAAACCGTTTTCTCTGCTTGGACAAGAACAGTATGAATTTCAATTTGAGAATGTTTCTTTCCGATATCCAGAATCTGACCGTTATGCTTTAAAAAATTTAAATTTAACGTTTAGAACGGGGGAGCGGTTGGCTGTAGTTGGGTTAAACGGCGCGGGAAAATCAACGTTTATCAAACTTTTATGTGGCTTGTATATACCGACAGAGGGCAGAATTTTGCTGAATGGCATAGATATCAGACAGTATGATAAAAGAGAATATTACAAGCTGTTTTCTCCGGTTTTTCAGAATATTGAATTGTTTGCATTTCCGATGGATGAAAATGTTTCTATGAATGTTGAAAAGGAAACCAATTCGGAATTGGCAGAAAAATATTTGCGCATGGCAGGGCTTGGAGAAAAACTGGACAGTCTTTCCAAGGGTGTTAAAACAGAGTTATTAAAGGTGATCCGTGAGGATGGTATAGAACTTTCCGGCGGAGAGCGTCAGAAACTTGCACTTGCGCGCGCATTGTATAAAAACGCGCCGATTGTCGTACTGGACGAGCCGACTTCCGCGCTGGATGCGCTGGCAGAATATCATATGTATCAAAATTTCGATAAAATTATCGGTAAAAAGTCTGCGGTTTATATTTCACACCGCCTTTCTTCGACACGTTTTTGTGATTGTATTGCAATGTTTATAGACGGGGAATTAAAGGAGTATGGAACACATGAATCATTGATTGCGGCAGGAGGCAAATACCGGGAAATGTTTGATGTGCAGGCGCAGTATTACAAGGAAGGGAGCGCGGAGTGTGAGTAAGGATAAAATAAAAAAAGAAGAGCAATCTATAAAAAAAGAAAAACAAGAGGATAATAGAACAATTTGGAAAGAAAATCAGGAAGGCGAAGAAGCAGAAAATAAAAAGACCGAAACATCAGAAACGTCAGAAGATCAAGAATCAAAAGATAAAAAAGCCGAAGCGTCAGAACCGCAGGAATCAGAGAATAACGATCAGAAAAAAAAGAAGATTCATGTTTTGGCTTTGGTTCGGCAGTTTGCTGGTTATGCATGGCAGTGTCATCCGCAGTATTTTATTTTTTATATTTTGGATATCATTGTCTATGCTGCTGCTCCGTTTGTCAATATTATTTTTCCGGCGCGGATTATTGACGAGCTGGTTGGACAGCGGAGAATAGAATATATTATTTTATATACTGCTTTTACCGTTGGCATCAATACGCTGTGTAATTGTCTGAAAAATCTTTTGGATCTTGGAAAAGATAAGTATGGAGATACCTTTGGACGCTATGTTTCTTTGCGAATTGCAGAAAAATGCGTCGATATGGATTTTCAGCATACGGAAGATAAAAAAGTACTGGAACAGTTGGAAAAAGCAAAAACGGGTATGGAATGGTATTCAGGAGGAATTACCGGCATTTTAAATGCGTTCAGCGGAATTTTAATAAATCTGATTACCGCACTTGGAGTTATTGTGCTTCTGCTGACGGGAATGCCATGGCTGGTTGTTGTCTATGTGATCTCGGTTGCACTTGATATACTGCTGACAAAGAAAACAAACGAGGTGAATTTAAAATCATTTCAAAATCTTTCCAAGGTAAATCAGATTTTTAGTTATGTTTTCTGGGAGCTTCAGGATATCCGGTTCGGTAAAGATATCCGTCTGTACGGCGCAGAGCCGATGATGGAGAAAAAAAGTAAATATTACAACGATCAAATGACAGAGGAATGGCATAGACAGGCTGTGAAATGCCTGCCTTATGAGGAGGGCAGCAACGTACTTAGCGCTGTGCGCAGCAGCATTGCAATATTGATGATTGGGGCGAAAGCTTTAAAAGGGCTGATTTCTCTCGGTGATTTTACGATGTATTTCAGCGCGGGTAATACATTGTATAACAGTATGAAAGGAATTACCTGGCAGATACAGGATTTGTACCAAAAGCTATGCTATGCAAATGAATTTGTTATTTTTATGGAATATCCAAATGCAGTACATCATGGAGAAAAATTGCCGCAGAGAAAGAAAGAACATACGATTGAATTCCAGAATGTAAGTTTTGCATATCCTGGCAGTAAAATATCTGTATTAAAAAATATCAATGTTGTGCTGCATCCGGGTGAACATATTTCTATTGTAGGCTTAAACGGTGCGGGAAAAACTACATTTATCAAGCTGCTCTGCCGCCTTTATGATCCAACCGAAGGGAAAATTTTGCTGGATGGTGTGGATATACGAGAGATTGTATACGAGGAATATGTAAAGCTTCTTGCGGTTGTATTTCAGGACTTTCAGCTTTTTGCATTCACTGCCAGAGAAAATATAACATTGACAGAAAGTTATGCAAAAGCGGAGGATATGCGCAAGAATGAAGAAAAAATGGCGGAGGATTATCAAAAAGAAAATCTGGATTTCTTAAAAGAAGAGAAAAAAACAAGTTCTAAAAATCATTCGCTTAAGACATGGCCGATTTCTGTAATGTGGTCTTCTTCGGGGGAGGGCTTAAATTCCGAAGGGCGGCTGATTGAGGAAAACAGACCTTATTCCAATGCGCATTTTGACCAAGTACTCGAACAGACAGGGCTTACAGAGACAATTGCCAATTTAAAATATGGGGCTGATACTTATATTATGAAAAGCTTTGACAATGAGGGCTGTGAGATGTCGGGCGGTCAACAGCAAAAGTTAGCGATTGCGCGCGCTCTTTACAAAAATTCTCCGATTGTGATTTTGGACGAGCCAACCGCGGCGCTTGACCCAATTGCCGAGTATGAAATTTATCGTCAATTCCACACGCTGGTAGGCGGAAAAACAGCGATTTACATTTCACACAGACTTTCTTCCTGCCAGTTCTGCGATATTATTTATGTGTTTGTGGACGGGGAAATCCGTGAGCGCGGCACACATGAGGAACTGGCTGGTTTAAAGGACGGGTATTATGCGAAAATGTTTGAGGCTCAGGCGCAGTATTACCGGTAGAAATTTTCTTCAGATAATTGAATCATAGTAAATACAAAGTTTTTCTTTAGCAAAAAATTTTGTCCATGGATGATTGCAGAATTTAGAATGTTTTAAATAGTTCCTGTAGTTGGAACAGTTTATAAAATTCTTTAATTTTGCAATTATCCAATTTTTTTTTTTATCAAAACAATTTTTTTGTCCTAATATAGAAGATGGCAGGAAAGCCAACAAATCTCACCTTTACAGAAGTCGAATTTTATGGTATTGTAAATGTAGTGATTTATCAAACGGATTATTGTTATTTTTTTAACAATTTATTGTTTTTTTGGACAAGAATCCGTGTATTAAAAAATGCGGCTGTGTTTTTCCTGTGGGCAGTCCGCATGTTTTTCTGTATTATCTTAACCTTGCAGCATACAATTAAAAGTTTATCAAAAGCGATGTAAAACATCTGCCTTTTGGCAGGGACAGTGTCAGATTGTTTGCTGTAATATTAAGGATGTACAACAATATTTTTATCAAATTATCCAAAAAGGAGGAGGCAGCAGCATGAGAGGTGTTGAGACAAGAATTCAGGAAATCCGTCACCGCATTTTCCGCGAAGTAGCGAGAATGGCATACCATACGGAATGGCAGGTGGACAAGAGGATTGAGGAATTGCCTTACAAGATTATTCCGGGGGAAGTGGGAAACTTTAGAAACGATATTTTTTTGGAGCGCGCGATTGTAGGGGAGAGGCTTAGGCTGGCGATGGGTCTGCCAAACCGCAGCGCGGCGGAACATGCGCCGCTTTCGGACAATATCGAGGCAGCAGACCGCCCGGAAACATACTACACTCCGCCGCTGATCAATATTATTAAGTTTGCATGTAACGGATGTGCGGAAAAGCGCGTGGTTGTGACAGAAGGCTGCCAGGGCTGCCTTGCGCATCCTTGCGAGGAAGTCTGCCCGAAGGATGCGATCAAGCTTGACCGCTACAATGGCCGTTCTCATATTGACCAGGACAAGTGTATTAAATGCGGTCGCTGTGCAACTGCCTGCGCATACAATGCGATTATTGTTCAGGAGCGTCCATGCGCGGCTGCATGCGGTATGAACGCGATTCATTCCGACGAGAACGGCAAGGCGGATATCGATTATGAGAAGTGTGTGTCCTGCGGTCAGTGTCTTGTAAACTGTCCGTTTGGTGCGATTGCGGATAAGTCCCAGATTTTCCAGACCATCCGTGCGATCCAGTCGGGTGAGAGAGTGTACGCTGCTGTTGCGCCTGCGTTTGTAGGGCAGTTTGGACCGAAAGTAACGCCTGGAAAACTTCGCGCGGCGATGAAGCAGCTCGGTTTTCATGATGTTGTCGAGGTGGCGATCGGAGCCGATTTATGCGCGACCCAAGAGGCGGAGGACTTCTTAAAAGAAGTGCCGGAGAAATTGCCGTTTATGGCGACGTCCTGTTGCCCGGCATGGTCGATGATGGCGAAAAAACTTTATCCTGACCATGCGAACTGCATCTCGATGGCGCTGACGCCGATGACGTTGACCGCGCGCTATATCAAGAAGAACGACCCGGATGCGAAAGTGGTATTTATCGGACCGTGCGCGGCAAAGAAACTTGAGGCAATGCGCCGCACTGTCCGCAGTGAGGTGGATTTCGTATTGACGTTTGAGGAAATGACAGGTATTTTCGATGCGAAGCATGTAGATTTGGCATCCATTGCAGAAGATCCGAACGGTGTGGATGATGTTTCTGCCGACGGGCGTAACTTTGCAGTTGCCGGCGGCGTGGCGCAGTCGGTTGTCGATGTGATTAAGAGCAAATATCCAGACAGGGAAGTTAAGGTGGCAAATGCGGAAAGCCTTCAGGATTGCCGCAAGCTTCTGGCGGCTGCGGTTGCCGGAAAGTACAACGGGTATCTGCTTGAGGGTATGGCATGTCCTGGCGGATGTATTGCCGGTGCTGGTACAATGCAGCCAATTCCAAAATCCAAAGCTTCCGTTAATATGTATGCAAAGCAGGCAAGTCATGTCAACTGCAACGAGACGGAACAGGTAAAAGAACTGGATAAGCTGATTTACTAAAATTTTAATATTGCTGTAAATAGATGAACTCTTTTCTGGGCAGACAAGAATAGCAATATCTTGGCTGCTTGGAAGAGAGTGTCTTGTTTTTTGACCAAAATATGTCTGAAAAATAAAAGATTTCAGAAATTCACTGGATTTTTCCGACATACACGAAAATATTGATTATAGTAAACGGAGGTTTTATGGAAGCACCGGAATCTTATGACAAGCGTATCGCGCGTATTATGTCTAAAATTGAAGATCTGCGGGATTATGAAATGGAAGATACCTGCGGAGAATGGTCGCCGCAATGGATGCCGCCGATAACGGAAAAGCAGGCGGCTGCATTTGAAAAGAAACATGGAATTTTACTGCCTGCGGATTACCGCCGCTTTATCACAACGATTGCTGCCGGAGGGAGTCAGCCGTTTTATGGTCTGGAAGCTCTGAATCAGAAAGATAAATATAAGGCTCTTTCTGATCTTAAGAAACCTTTTTGTTACACGTTGGATCAGCCGCTGATTATAATGAGTTTGACACAGGAACAGCTTGATCAACAGCCGGATGAGGATGAAATCGGAGGCTTTTTGACGCTCTGTACAGAGGGGTGCGGTATGGACAGCATTTTGGTGGTCAACAGCAAAGATCCCGATACTTACGGAACAGTTTGGTTTTACGATTTATCAGATGATTTTGGAATCGCGCCAATGCGGGATAAAGAGACAGGACGTCCATTTTGTTTTCTTGACTGGCTGGAATATTGGGCGGATGAAACCGCAAAACAAAGAGACGATGAGTACGAGTATTTTAGCTTTGGAGACACGGTACAGATACCAGAATTGCCGAGCAGCCCGGAAATTGCAGATTGAAAAATCGAATGCTGACGTTATTTTTATAAAATATTTTTATTCCATCAAAAGTTTTCCTTCAAATTTTATTGTTTTTTTATTGACTTTCTGATTGTTTCGTTTCATATTATTTTTGTTGCAATCTTAGGTTGTGGAACATACATAAAAACATTTTTGGAAATGCGATTTGTTGTGCTGCAAAAAACCTGAGAGTCCAGGATGCAGATATAAAGATATATATTTGCAGGGCGAAATTTTATGTTTTGATTTCGATGAATGTATTATGGATATTATTTGTTGTATAAGCATAAAAGCGCAGAAATATGCCTGGATATATTGGAATTTGCTATAAAATAGTGTGTTTTTCGGTAACTATCAAAAGGAAGCTGGAGGTGGATATGCTAGAATTAAAAGACGTTCGAAAAACCTACCATGTAGGCGATATTGAAACAAAAGCACTTGATGGGATCAGCGTGGCATTTCGGGAAAGAGAATTTGTCGCGATTCTTGGAACAAGCGGTTCAGGAAAAACAACCTGCCTAAATATTATCGGCGGGCTTGACCAGTATGATTCTGGGGATTTGAGAATTAAGGGAAAGAGCACAAAGGATTTTAAGGACAGCGATTGGGATGCATACCGCAATAATTCCATTGGTTTTGTATTTCAAAGCTACAATTTAATTTCCCATTTAAGCATTGTCGCAAATGTGGAACTCGGTATGACGCTCTCCGGGGTATCGCGCGAGGAAAAGCATAAAAAGGCGCTGGAGGCATTGGAGAAAGTCGGATTGAAAGAGCACCTTCACAAAAAGCCGAATCAGCTTTCCGGCGGGCAGATGCAGCGTGTGGCAATCGCCCGCGCACTTGCAAACGACCCGGAAATTTTGCTTTGTGATGAGCCGACCGGCGCACTTGACAGCACGACAAGCATACAGATTATGGACTTGATTAAAGAAGTGGCAAAAGATAAATTGGTGATTATGGTAACTCATAATCCAGAACTTGCCGAGCAGTATGCAGACCGGATTATTCGGTTTTCGGACGGGAAAATCATTGACGACAGTCATCCTCATGCGGAACGTCCAAAAGAAGATCAATTTCGTCTAAAAAAGACGAGCATGAAGCTGAAAACAGCACTCCACCTTTCCTTTAATAATTTATATACGAAAAAAGGGCGGACATTTTTGACGGCGTTTGCGTCAAGCATCGGTATTATCGGCATCGCGGTGATTTTAAGTCTTTCCACAGGATTTCAGTCGGAGATTGATGATTTTCAGGCTGGCGCAATGGCGGAATTTCCAGTGATTATAAGTCAGGCGTCGCAGGAAGTCAATATCGAAGAATATATGCAGGAATCTCAGATCTGGCATGAGCGTGTGACGGGAACAGGAGAGTATGCAGATACGAAAGGCGTGCAGATTGTAGATTCGTCAACAACAATTATGACGCATAAAAATAAACTGGATGGAGAATTTTCGGATTATCTTGATAAGATTTCTCCAGAAATCTGCGGCAGTATAGGCTATGTCCGTATTGCAAATATGAATGTGGTGCGCAAGATCGGAGACAACTATCTGCCAGTCAGCTTTGCAAGCGCTATGATGTCAAGAGATATGTCAGCGATGACTTCAACAAGCAGTATGGGAATTTCCTGTTACCCGGATACGCTGTCAGGAGAGAACTATCTGGAAAAGAATTATGAGCTTCTTGCAGGCAGCTATCCGGCGAGTGAAACAGATCTTGTGCTGGTGATCAACACGCGCAATGAGCTGGAAAAATCAATGTTTGAGCAGCTTGGATTTACTGTTTCCGATGGGCAGCAGGAAATTTTATTTGATGAGATTGTAGGGACGGTATTCCGTGTGGTTGACAACAATGATTATTATGTGACAACGGAGTACGGCACGTTTCTGCCAGGGTCAGATTACAAGGCGATGTATGATTCAAACGCAGGGTTTGATGTTAGAATTTCTGGTATTGTGCGCGCAAAGCAGGGGACTTCTATGTCGATGCTCGCAGCGGGTATTGCGTACAGCGATGCGTTGACAAAGAGGATTATCGAAGCTGGTCAGGCGTCGGATATTGTGAAGGCACAGCAGGCTGCAAATATTAATATTATGACAATGCAGGAATTTAACGAGGGTGAGAAAGAACAGTTTATCGCATATCTCGGAGGTGA
Source organism: uncultured Lachnospiraceae bacterium (assembly GCA_947086895.1). Lineage (GTDB taxonomy): Bacteria > Bacillota > Clostridia > Lachnospirales > Lachnospiraceae > RGIG4057. The sequence goes on from CAMUAR010000004.1 coordinate 19,230, forward strand.
TTCCACACCTTATATGCTGCTGTTGTTTCCTAGTAGTTTTGAAGCGAAAGATGAAGTTGTCGCTTATCTAGATGCCTACAACGAAGGAAAATCAAAGGAAGATGTTGTCACTTATACAGACCTTGCAGGTACAATGTCCAGCATGACAAGCGGTATTATGGATGGCATTACCATTGTGCTTATTGCATTCGCGGCGATTTCGCTTGTTGTAAGTATGATTATGATTTGCATTATTACTTATACCAGTGTAATTGAGCGCACAAAAGAGATTGGTATATTAAAGGCGCTTGGTGCGCGCAAAAAAGATATCACGCGCGTCTTTGATGCAGAGACTATGATTCTTGGAGTATTTTCGGGTCTGCTGGGCGTGTTTATCGCGTGGCTGCTCACATTCCCAATCAACAAAGTAATCAACAACTTTGCCGGGCTGACAAACGCATCGCACTTACAGTTGATGCATGCGCTGATTCTTGTGGTGATCAGCACGGTTTTAACAGTAATCGGCGGGCATATTCCTGCAAAGATGGCGTCGAAAAAGGATGCGGTAGAAGCTCTGCGGGCAGAATAAAACTTGTGTTTTATGAAAGCGTATTTAAAGAATTTTTTTAAGTTAAGGCTGTTGCAAAAAATGCTCTTTTGTCAACAGCCTTAACTGCGTTAGAGAGCGCAGACTTTGTTTCGATACTTGACAAACGAACTGCTGTAATTTACAATGAATTTATTGTAAAATAGTGGGAAAGGTATTCCTGTGCAGTAATAAATTCATAATAAAAAAAGAATTTTCCAACAAAAAATTTTTGGATGGCGACAGAATAAAAAGAAATTGTCGAATTACTGCCATACGAAAAACTTATGCTGGTTTGCGGCGCGTATTTTTTGAATAAAGATTTCGAGACATGCGTTCAGCAGAATGAGAGGAAAAATGGAACGGATTGCGATTGTAACAGACAGTAACAGCGGTATTACGCAAAAGCAGGGCAGGGAGCTGGGGATTTCTGTGCTTCCAATGCCATTTACAATTAACGGCAAAACATTTTATGAAGATATCAATTTAACTCAGGAAGAGTTTTACGAGAGGCTGGCAGCAGGAGCAGATATTTCAACTTCACAGCCGACCGCAGGCGATGTGATTGACTTGTGGGAAAAACTTTTAAAGGAGTATGATTCGGTAATTCATATTCCGATGTCAAGCGGTTTAAGCGGTTCTTGCGGGACAGCGGTTATGCTGTCAAACGATTTTGACGGCAAAGTGCAGGTAGTTGATAATCAGCGTATTTCCGTAACAATGCGCCAGTCGGTGCTTGATGCGGTTGCGCTCGCAGGGCAGGGAAAAACCGCCGTGGAAATCAGGGAAATTCTTGAGCGGGATAAGATGGAGTCAAGTATCTATATTATGCTTGATACGCTGAAATATCTGAAAAAGGGCGGCAGAATTACGCCTGCTGCCGCAGCTCTCGGCACAATTTTAAATTTAAAGCCGGTTCTTCAGATTCAGGGCGAAAAGCTGGACGCATTTACAAAAGCGCGCAATGTAAAGCAGGGAAAAAAGGCGATGATTGAGGCGATGAAGCGCGATATCGAAACCCGCTTTGCAGACGGCAGCGAGCAGCCGGTTTATCTTGAAGTGGCATATACGTTTGACCGAGCGGCAGCGGAGGCTTTTTGCTCGGAAGTACAAGAACAATTTCCAGCTTATCATATTCATACAGACCCGCTTTCTTTAAGTGTATCGTGCCATATTGGACCGGGTGCGCTTGCGGTAGCTTGCTCGAAAAAGCTGCCGGAACTTCTTTAGGATATTTCTTCTAAAGTAACAATACAAAGGCATACAGAACAGGAATGTGATGTGATACCCCTTGAGTAGACAAGGTAAATAACCAGAATCTATTTAAGGGGGATTTTTATATCAAAGCCAAAAGATTTCTCCGAGTTTAAGATTGTGATTGCGAAAACTTATTTCAATGGAGAAGGCTGATTTTGATGTATTGCCAATCAATATAGTGCAGGGGCATCTGTACAGAAAACGACAAAATGCTTTTCTGAATGGATATTGACGATTATTTAAGTATATTGTAAAATATTATAGGATAATATAAAATTCAAAAGAGTTAAGATGTGTAAAAATAGCATTTGGTATGAAATCTCTTAGAATTTGCAAGTTTGTGTCAGCGCGGCATTCACAAACTTATAGACCATTTATGGTTTTATGCAGCAAGCCCGCAGAAATGAGGTAAAGCATGGAAAAATTGATTGCACATTATCGGTTTGACGAAGAGGCAAGACCAGGAGAGGACGCAAGCGGACATGAGTTTCATGCCAGAGTTCGGGGAAGCAATGCACCGTACATTGGTGATGTGGCAGGACGACGGGCGGCAATTTTTGCCGGAGGACCATCCGGTACGGCTTATTTTGAATTGCCGGAGGGAATTTTTCAGACCGTCGGCGACGAGGATGGTATCACTGTGACAGCCTGGGTTTGTTTTAACAAAGGAACAAGCGCGTGGGAGCGAATTTTTGATTTTGGCCGCAGCCAGCACGGTCCATATTTATTTTTGACAAGAAATCTGAGAGGCGTGTGCTTTTTAAATGGCGATATTGCGGCAGATCCAATGAGCGCGTATCCGTTTGGAGAGTGGATGCATGTTGCTATGGTGGTAAGCGGCACGCAGGGCAAAACATTAAGCAGTGCAGGACCTTGCATCTACGTAAATGGCGAGATGGTGGCAGACGGAACGATCAGCCAGACGACAAGCGGAACTTACAAAAGGCTGTACGAATGGTTTGAAACATTCCAAAAGGCAGATAATTATTGTCATAGTTATATTGGAAAATCGCAGTTTGATGCGGACGGGGATTTTTCCGGCGCGATCTCCGATTTTCGAATTTACAGCAGAGCATTAAACGGCGATGAAATCGCTGATATGGTGTGCGAAGTGCTTACGGATAAGGAGATTATCTCAAAAGCAGCGGAGAAACATCTTCATATTTTACAGCATATTATCACCGATGAATTGGAGCTGCCAGCCAGTTTGATGCAGGGGAGAGTATCTGTGGAGTGGCAGTCAAGCCAGCCAGCAATGCTTGATATTCTAACACAAGAGGCAGGGAGTATGTTCTGCACTGCAAAAGTGAAAGAAGTGGAAAAGCCGACAGTGGTATCTTTAACTGCGCATGTAATAAGAGGCAACGCGAAAATTTCAAAAGAACTTTCGGTCACTGTGATCCCAAAAGAACTTTCGCCGTACACGCTGACAATCTACGCGGACAAGCCAGTGCTTGATATCAGTGAAACATTGTATGGGCTGTTTTATGAAGATATCAATAATGCGGCGGATGGAGGGCTGTATGCGGAGATGGTTCGCAACCGCTCTTTTGAAGCATTTACCTATGATACTTATGATTCGCACTCGGGGGAGAACGGATGTTCGACAGGGCGCAACCGCGTTCCGCTGGAAGGCTGGTACGGGGATTTAGATAAAGTGTCGGTGCAGACATGGGGCGGGCTGGATGAGGTATTTCAGCATTCTGACCCGGACGGCAATGTAACTTATATTACGGCGCCGGCTGGAACTGTAATTACGAACCGCGGTTTCTCAGATATGAGCGGAAATTTCGCAATGAAATTTGTAAAAGGCGAAAGCTATGATTTTACAGTTTGGGCAAAAACGGAATCAAACGCAGTGCTTTCTGTTCGACTTTTGGACGCTGCGGGCAGTGCGGTAAGCAATTCTGTAGAAATCAAAGTAAACGGCGGCTGGAAAAAGTATGGTGTGGATGAAAAACTTGTATTGACAGCAGAAAAAGATTGTATGGGTCAGCTGGAATTAACATTTTTGGGAGAATTGTCCGTCGATATGGTTTCCATGTTTCCGAGAGATGTGTGGGGAGCTGATGAAGAAGCGGATTCTGCGACAGCTCACGCCAATTATTCGGGTAATTCAAATTACCGGCTGCGCCGTGATCTGGTTGAAGCCATGCGGGGGCTGCATCCGACATTCCTGCGTTTTCCAGGAGGATGCATTTCCGAAGGGTCTTATATCTGGGATAATGTATATGATTGGAAGGATTCTGTCGGGGATGTGGAGGTGCGCAAGGAAAATTATAATGTCTGGGGATATATGATGACGCTCGGACTTGGATACATGGAGTATTTTCAGCTTGCCGAAGATCTTCAAGCCACACCGCTTCCTGTTATGGCGTGCGGTGTTCTCTGTCAGGCGCGCTCAGATTACGCCAATCCAGCGGGAGGAGCATTGCAGGAAAAGTATATTCGAAACTTTACCGACCTGATTGATTTTGCGATCAGCACGGATTATGAAAATAATATCTGGGCTGCCCTGCGCAAAAAGATGGGACATGCCGCGCCGTTTGACTTACATTATCTCGGGGTTGGAAATGAGAATTGGGGCGAAGAATTCTATGCAAGTTTCGAGGAATTTTATGAGCGCATTACCTCTTATGTAAAGAAGAAATATCCAGGTTATAAACTTTCCATTATTTCCACAGTCGGAGCGCAGGCGGACGACGGTTCATACCAGGAAGGGTGGAAATTTTTGAGCGGCAATATGCCGGGCGGCGCAAAAGTACGTTTTACCGACGGACGGCGCAGTTTTGAAAAAGATGTGAAATGGTATCGCTTCCAAAAAGATTTTATGGAGACAATTGTTGACGAGCATTATTATCGGTCAAACGAGTATCTGCTTGAAAATGCCGACCGCTATAATTATTATGCGCGCGCATACAAGCAAGATGGAACAGTGGAGGATGCGAAGACCAGTAAAGTATTTGTTGGGGAGTATGCTTCGACAGATAAAAATACACTTGCCGGAGCAGTGGCGGAAGCGGCTGTTATGACGGGATTTGAGCGCAATTCCGACGTTGTGCGGCTGGCGGCGACAGCCCCTTTGTTTAACAAAGTGCTGACGGACAGTACATACCGATGGACTCCAGACTGTATCTGGTTTGATGACGAGACATTTTGGAGAACGCCAAATTACTATGTACAGCAGATGTTTGCAAAATATCTTGGCAAAAAGCTGCTCCATACAAGCTTTGCCACCTACTATAACGGGCAGCATATTGAATTGTTCCCATCTGGTGCGATCGAAGTAACATCCCACGATGCAGATATTTTGATAAAGCGTCTGACGGTTGTATCAAACCGTGATAAAAGTATTTTGTTTGAGCAGGATTTTAAAAATAAGCTTTCTGCTGATTTAGAACTTTTCCCAGAAACAAAGCTAGAGCAGACAGAACAGGGAATTTTGCTTTCTTCAGACAGTGGGCAAGCGGGAATTCGCCTGCGCGGTTGTTTCTGGAATTGCACTGTGACAGCCGTGATGGAAAGAGTAAAAGGACAGGGCGGTCTCTCCCTCGGCGTCGGTTCGATTGGAAGCGAAAAAGATCAGAGCGTAATTCGCTATGTGGTTGGTCAAAAAGGAAAAACAGCAGTTACCGTAATGAAAAACGGCGTGGAGGGATATACGCTCGGCGATTTCTCCGCGGGTACAGCGGCTGGCAATCTGCGCGCCGCACTGGATGAAAAAATTCAGAATAATGTAGAATATACGCTTGTTGTAAATTATGGAGAAATGTTTGAAAAACCGGGCGTACCGTTTCAGGATACGTTGGACAGCGCTGTGTTCCGCACAGGCGGCTATATCTCAGAAGGTTACGGCGCATATCCGCATCTGATTTGTTCTCATCAGACAGCAGGCAAAAACAGTCTCGTACTCGACTATAAGCTTGAAGCGTACAACCGCGATATATTCCAATCGGTGACAGGCGACGAGAAGAAGATTTATACAAAGCTTGTAAATACAGATTCCTACGAAAAACAGGTGGAATTGGTGTTTCAGGAAATGGAAAACAAACCGTTATCCAGCGATGCAGAATGGGTGTGTTTAACTGGAAAAGAAGAACTGGTGGATGTTTTAAATGTCAATCAGCGAGGGAATGAGATCGTTACTCCGCACAGCACAACTCTCCCAGTAAAAGACGGAAAATTAACGGTCACTTTGCCGGGAAATTCCGTTTCTGTTATTATTACGCCGCGCTCATAAAAACAACAGCCTTGTAAAATCCAGAAAGTATGGTATAATATTCGCGAAAAGCAAAACGAATCAGTTCATATTTTAAGCTGTGGAAACATGTTTTCTGTTTCTGGCAGTTTAAAATATAGACTTGTGAGCGCGCAACGCGACCGAGAAACCGCAGCGCAGCAAGGTTTTGAGGTTTTGCTTTGAACAATATGGTATAATATCGCCAGATATTATACCAGCGCTAGTTCGCGCTTGACCGAAGGGAGAGCATCTTCCTTTATTCAAGGCTTTGCCGTAACTTATAAAAAATCAGGAGGGAAATTATGGAGCTTGTTTCTGTGCGCGAGCTGTTTCGCGACAAGACAAATTATATTGGTAAAAAAGTCAAGATAGGAGGCTGGGTGCGCAGCAACCGAGACTCCAAATGTTTTGGTTTTATTACGCTGAATGATGGCACATTTTTTGAACCGTTACAGATCGTATATTCGGACAAGCTTGCAAATTTTGCTGAGCTTGCAAAGATCAATGTCGGCTCGGCAGTGATTGTAACTGGAGAGTTGGTGGAAACGCCAGATGCAAAACAGCCGTTTGAAGTGCAGGCAGAAATTGTTGAGGTGGAAGGTGCTTCTACGCCGGATTACCCTCTTCAGAAGAAAAGACATACCATGGAATATCTGCGTACAATCGCGCATTTAAGACCGCGTACAAACACGTTTCAGGCGGTGTTCCGCGTGCGCTCGCTGGTTGCTTACGCAATCCATAAATTTTTCCAGGAAAGGGATTTTGTGTATGTACACACCCCGATTATTACGGGAAGTGACTGCGAGGGCGCAGGCGAAATGTTCCAAGTGACAACAATGGATCTTGCTGCAATGCCAAAAAATCCAGACGGCACAATTGATTATTCAAAGGACTTTTTTGGAAAGCCTACCAATTTGACCGTGAGCGGGCAGTTAAACGGCGAAACTTATGCGATGGCATTTAAAAATATCTACACGTTTGGACCGACGTTCCGCGCGGAAAATTCCAATACAACACGGCATGCAGCGGAATTCTGGATGATTGAGCCGGAGATTGTATTTGCCGATTTAAAGGATAATATGGCACTTGCAGAGGCTATGTTAAAATATATTATTCGTTATGTCTTGGAACATGCCCCGGAAGAAATGCAGTTTTTTAACAGCTTTGTGGACAAGGGACTGCTTGACCGTCTAAACCATGTGCTGAATTCAGAGTTTGGTCATGTAACTTACACAGAAGCGGTTGAACTGCTTATAAAGAACAACGATAAGTTTGATTATAAAGTTTCCTGGGGATGTGATTTACAGACAGAGCATGAGAGATATTTGACAGAGGAAATTTTTAAAAGACCTGTTTTTGTAACAGATTATCCAAAGGAAATTAAAGCGTTTTATATGAAATTAAACGAGGATGGAAAGACGGTCGCAGCGATGGACTGCCTTGTTCCTGGCATTGGGGAGATTATCGGCGGCAGCCAGAGAGAGGACGACTATAATAAGCTGCTTAACCGCATGAATGAACTTGGACTCAAAGCGGAGGATTATGGTTTCTATCTGGATTTGAGAAAGTACGGTTCCGCGCGCCATGCCGGGTTCGGGCTTGGATTTGAGCGCTGTGTTATGTATTTGACCGGCATGGGCAATATCCGCGATGTTGTGCCGTTTCCTAGAACGGTTGGCAACTGTGATCTGTAATTGATCCGAGAAATATTTTAAAACAGAAAACAATAAGTCCAAAATTTCTGCGGCGTAAAACCTGCTGGGATTTTGGACTTATTGGGTTTTATCATAGATGGAAAGTTTAAGATATCATGACTGTTTGAAAAACTTGTAAAGCGCAGTTATTATTATAGCACAGTTGGAGTTTTGCTTATGTCTGTATTTACAGCGAAATGGAGTGAAAAATGGATGATAATATAAAAAAATGTATTATACCGCATGACCATGGACAGGGAACAGAAGAGCTGTTAAAATCCATGCCTTCCGAGAAAGCATTCGGGGAAGCAGCGGATATTTTTGCACAGCTTTCCGATGCGACAAGACTTCGAATTTTATGGATTTTGTGCCATAGCGAAGAGTGTGTCAGCGATATTGCCGCTGCTGTGGATATGAGCGCACCTGCCGTTTCACATCATTTAAGAAACTTAAAACAAGCCGGGTTTATTCGCAGCAGAAGAGAGGGCAAAGAGGTTCTCTACCGCCTTGAAGATACCGCGGTGGCTTGTCTGGTACATCAGATGGTGGACGGCGTATTCCAGATGAAATGCCCGCGTGTCGCAGGTTTTGATCCCTGCTTGATGGTACATGGACATTGATTACAGAAAATATAGTTCACAAAGACTGCAAACAGGGAAAGGAGCGTCGCGTTCCGCTGCTGAAAAGCTGTGGTTTCTTGTGCCTTTAAAAAATTATGAATGATAACGATAAAATAGGAGAACTTATTATTACAGATCCAATCGAACCCCATGCTTACAAGGGGAGAATGGAGATCAAGCGCGCAGTGATTCAGGACGGCGTAAAGGCACTGCCGGATTATGCATTTGCTGAGTGCAGAAATTTGACGGAAGTTGTTCTGCCAGCTTCCATGCAGGAACTTGGAAAACATACATTTTATAACTGCCGCAGTCTGCAAAAGCTTTCCATTCCAGCAGGGCTGTTATCCGTGGGAGACGGGGCATTTAAAAACTGTTTATCGCTCTGGAAACTTGCTTTTTATGGAATAAAGGAAGATGAAGATCAATGTGTGCGCAAAGTGCTGTTCGATATCGAGCAGGAAGTAGAACTTACGCTTTTTTATACGGAGAAAGAACAGACAAAAACAGATCAGAATACAGCGCGGCTTGTAATGCCTCAGTATGACTATCAATATGTGGCAAATGAACCAGCGCGCATTTTTTCAGAAATTAGTTATGGAACAGGACATTATTATAGAAAATGTATCAATACAAGCAAAATTGAGTTTGATGTGTACGATAATTTATTCGACAGATCAGCGAGAGAAAATACAGTGCGGACGGTCTCAGAACAATGTATTGCAAGATTAAAATTTCCGTACCGTTTAAGTGAAAAAGCGCAGGAGCAGTATACGACTTATCTTTCTGAGCATTTCGACCAGGTTGTGATAAGACTGATACAGGAAAGCGCAGTGAAACAAGAATCATTGGAAAAATTGCTGTGGCTCGGAGATTTTGGGGTTCTAAATCGCGAGCGGATGCCAAGGGCGATTGAGATCGCACAGGAATACCAGAATACAGAAGTAATTTCCTGGCTGATGGAATATCGCAGCAAGCATTTTCAGCCAGCGAAAAAAAGATTTGAATTGTGAGGAGAACAATGCAGGGGCAAAAGCAGAGGGGCGAGTTGGAAAAATTGGGAAAACGTATTCTTGGTGCATCAAGGGATGAATTATATTTGTCTATGCGTTTTTTGGATGCGGCATTTGCTGAACTTCCCTATGAGATGAACTTAAAAACAAAGTTTTTAGGAACAGACGGCAATATTTTGTATTTTAATCCAGTGTTTTTAATGCAGCAATACCGTCAAGATACTGTGGCGGTCAATCGAGCGTATCTTCATGCGGTGTTTCATTGTCTGTTTCGCCATGTTGCAAATATCGGAGAGCGGGATCAGGAACTTTGGGATTTATCGTGTGATATTGCAGTGGAGGAACTGATGGATTCCATGGAGGACAAGTCATTAAAACAGCTTGTCCCAGAAGAACGAGAAGAATTGTACAAACAGCTTCATAAAAAAATGAAGGTGTTGACAGCCGAAGGAATATACCATTATTTAAAAAAAGAAAAGCCTACCATCGAGCAGCTTCTACATTGGGAACGGCTCTTTTTTGTTGACGATCATCAATTTTTCTGCGCGCCAAAAAGAACAACAAAAAGCAGCAACGGGGGAGATAATTCCGAGAAAAACAACTTGAAGCAAGAAAAACCCGAAGAAAATAATTCCAAAGAAAACAGCTTGGAACAAGAAAATAATTCCGAGAAAAACGATTTAGAACAAGAAAATAGTTCCAAAGAATACAACAATAAAACAAATAATAACAACAGCGAAAGAAGACTTTTTCGCCAAAAGGAACTTGAGAGATTATCGCAGCGTTGGAAACATATCAGTGAAAATATGAGAACAAACTTGGAAACTTTTGGGCGAAATGCCGGAGTGCGGGCAGGAGGGCTTCTTGCAAGCCTTGTGATCGAAGAGCGCGAGCAGTATCATTATTCTGATTTTCTTCGAAAATTTACAAGACTGCACGAAGAACAGCGGTTGTCAGAAGAGGAATTTGACACGGCATTTTATACTTACGGGCTGCAATTATATGGAAATCTTCCTCTTGTTGAACCGCTTGAATACAGGGAACAAAATAAGATCAGCGAGCTGGTTATTGTGGTGGATACTTCCGGTTCCTGCCAGGCGGACGGAGTACAGGAATTTTTAAAGGATACATTTGCAGTATTAAAAGACCAAGGTTTGTTTACAAGACATTATCGAGTACATTTGCTTCAATGTGATACGGTTGTGCATTCTGACTTGTTGATTGCCAATGCAGAGCAGGCAGGCGCAGCACAGCGGGAATTTAAAATGTACGGAGGAGGCGGAACAGATTTTCGGGCTGCTTTCGAATATATTAAAGAAAAACAGGGCGAAGGACAATTTACAGGGATTCAGGGGCTGCTTTATTTTACAGATGGCTATGGAACATTTCCAGAGCAAAAGCCGAATTATAATACCGCATTTTTATTTTGGCGGGACGATTATGAAGATATTCCAGTTCCTGCTTGGGCGTATAAAATGTTACTGTACAAAGAAGATCAAATTGCAAAAGAAATAAGGGTTTAAAAATATACAAAAATCATAAAAAGTTCAGGAAAGTTTTTCTGATAAGATAAGATCGCTTGTTGGCGGCAGAATGAGAGGAAATATGAATATTAAACGCGCAAAAACAGAAATCAAAAATACTTTGCAGGCTTATCGAAAGAAAAAAGAAGATGGTTCTTATGTAATTCCAGCGGTGCGGCAGCGCCCAATGCTTCTTATTGGTCCGCCGGGAATCGGAAAAACTGCAATTATGGAACAAGTTGCGGCGGAGTGCAAAGTAGGTCTGGTAGCTTACACAATTACTCACCATACAAGACAAAGTGCAGTAGGGCTTCCATTTATTGAGAAAAAATATTACGGTGGAAAACAGTATGCAGTAACAGAATATACAATGAGCGAAATTATCGCATCGGTTTACGAGTGCATAGAAGAAACCGGCGTGCAGGAAGGAATTCTTTTTATTGACGAGATTAATTGTGTGTCAGAAACCCTTGCTCCTACAATGCTGCAATTTTTACAGTGCAAAACTTTTGGCAATGAGCGCGTGCCGGAAGGATGGCTGATTGTCGCGGCAGGTAATCCTGCGGAGTACAATCGCTCTGTACGCGAATTTGATATTGTGACGCTCGACCGCGTAAAATATATAGAATTAGAAGCAGATTATGATGTATGGAAAGAGTATGCTTACCGTCAGCGCATACATGGGGCAGTGATTTCTTATCTTGATATCCGACGCGAAGACTTTTATTCGATTCATCAGAATGTGGATGGAAAGCAGTTTGTAACTGCGCGCGGCTGGGAAGATTTATCGGAGTTTTTATATGTGTGTGAAGAACTTGAAATTCCAGTGGATGAGGATGTTGTAAGACAATATATCGCACACAAAAAGATTGCAAAAAACTTTGCAGCATATCTTGAACTATACCGAAAATACCAAACGGATTACAATATAAATTCCATCTTGGCAGGAGACTATGCAGGTTTTGCCGTTGGAAGATTGAAAAATGCGTCTTTTGATGAGCGTTACAGCGTTCTGTCGCTTTTGGTTGACCAGCTTTCCGAGGAGTTCAGAACTACGTGGATGGAGGATTCTATTCTTACGAAATTGTATGAAATACTGAAAATGGCGAAGGAACTGCTGACTCAGGATAAAGATTACGATGCATTTTTAAATTTGCAGGATACATTGCAGAAACAGGAGGAACTGCGCTGCAAACGTGTACGAAAACCCGAAGAACAGAAAGCGATGTACATGGCATTACAGCATTTTTCTGCTCTCTGTCAAGAGGTAAAACTTTCAGGAAATTCCGATCCAGACGCTGCATTTAAAATTTTAAAAGGGCGTTTTGGAGAAATGACAGTACAGCAAGAACAGCAGGTGTCAGCAGCGGGAAAGATGCTGGATTATTGTTTTTGCTTTCTTGAAGAAACGTTTGGCGAGGGGCAGGAACTTGTTATTTTTTTGACGGAATTATCTCTAAACTATTATTGTATGGAGTATATCAGTCAATATGGAAATAAAGCTTATGAAAAATACAACCAGGAATTGTTGTTTCAGAATCGTAAAAACAATCTTTTGCGGGAAATTGACCAGTTGGTTATGGCAGAGCCAAAGATTGAATTGTAACAGTAAATTAGAATTATAGTCAGACATTATTGAAAAAGTTGGAGAAAAGTATTACAATAGTAGATATTGCTGCGTGTGCGGCAGAATTGAGAAGAAAGAGGAAAGATTTGGTTATGCCAGAAGGAATCTTTGACACACATGCACATTATGATGATAAGGCATTTGACCAGGACCGAGAGCAGATTTTGGAAAGCCTTGCAGAAAATAAAATTTGTGCTGTCGTTGATGTGGGTGCAGATTTAAAAAGTACGCAGAGAGCAGTTGCGCTTGCACAAAAATATCCGTATGTGTATGCCGCTGCGGGAATTCATCCGACGGAAACGAAAGACTGTAATCAGGAGATATTTCAGCAGCTGACTGCGCAGGCGGCAATGCCAAAGGTGGTTGCAATCGGTGAGATTGGATTGGACTATCACTGGGATACGCCGCGCGATCTACAAAAAAAATGGTTTGAAAAACAGCTTTATCTGGCGGTGGAAAAGGACATGCCAGTGATTATCCATAGCAGAGATGCAGCTGAGGACACCTTTCGTATGCTGAAGGAGGCATGGAATTATGCAAAACAGAAAGAGAAAAAGCTTTCTGGAGTGATTCATTGTTTTTCTTACGAGGTAGAACTTGCGAGAGAGTATGTAAAGATGGGCTTCTGGCTTGGCATCGGCGGAGTTGTAACGTATAAAAACGCGCGCAAAACAAAACAAGTTGTAAAAGAAATTTCATTAGAGAATATTGTACTTGAAACAGACTGCCCATATTTGACGCCGGAACCACACCGAAAGGAAAGAAATTCATCTTTGTATCTGCCGTTTGTGGCTGAGGAAATTGCAGCAATAAAAGAAATTACGGTACAGGAAGTAATTCAGACAACAACGAAGAACGCAAAAAGATTGTATCGTGTGGAAATATTATAAGAAAACAGTATAATTCTGGCAGTTTCATTGTTGAAAAATAAATAATTATCTTTTCTATAATGGCTGTATTACTGATTTTTGAGAAATTTGTAAACTGGCAATCAAAAATAAATCGGAGTTTGCAACGGTAATTTTATTGTGAATCCGGGAAAGGATCAAGAAGATGGCAGAACAAAACCGACTGATTTTATGGGGGTGGTTCAGCCCTGAAATTGTTAAAAGCAAACTCATACCGGATATGGAGAAAAATATTCGGAAATTTGGAGTAATATCCCCAGCTGCTTATGAGGTATTTCAAAAAAATAAATATGCGGACAACAGTTTATATTTTCATCATTCCTATGCGGAGAAGGATATACAAATTGGGCAGAGATACACACAGATCGCATTGATGAAGAATTACGAAATATTGCCGGACTCAATTCAGACCTGCCATTCCGAGGTAATATGTTTTTTTACCTGTAATCCTAAGATGCAGCCTTCGGAATCGGCGATGCGCGGGCATCACGAGAGCAGTCTGATACAATTTGAACAGGGAATTCCACAAATTATTTATGATGAATTATTTGAGATAACAGAATTACCTTTTTGTCCAACTGAAAAACGAATATGTCTTTACTAGAATAAAATTATATAAGTTGGGAGCATGTAAATGGCGACGTTAGGAGAACCCAAAAATACGATTGAGATATTGAATAAATATCATTTTATTTTTCAAAAACGATACGGGCAAAATTTTCTTATTGATACGCATGTACTTGAGAAAATTATCCGTGCCGCTGCGATTACAAAAGAAGATATGGTGCTGGAGATTGGTCCGGGCATCGGGACGATGACACAGTATCTTTGTGAAAATGCAAGAGAAGTTGTGGCGGTTGAGATTGACAAAAATCTGATACCAATTTTACAGGAAGATACATTAAAAGAATATCACAATATCACAATTATCAATGAAGATATTTTAAAACTTGATCTAAAAAAACTTGTGATGGAAAAAAACGAAGGAAAACCGGTAAAAGTTGTGGCAAACCTGCCGTATTATATTACAACGCCAATTATTATGGGTCTGTTTGAAAAACATATCCCGCTTGAAAATATTACGGTTATGGTGCAGAAGGAAGTGGCGGATCGAATGCAGGCAGCACCGGGAAACAAGGACTATGGCGCATTATCTCTCGCAGTGCAGTATTATGCGGAACCTTATATTGTGGCGAATGTGCCTCCGAATTGTTTTATGCCCCGCCCAAATGTCGGCTCGGCAGTAATTCGTCTTACATTGCATGAAAAACCGCCTGTACCAATCAGGGATGAACAGCGAATGTTTCAGCTGATCCGCGCGGCGTTTGGTCAGCGGAGAAAAACTTTGGTGAATGCTCTGATGAGCATCGAAAAACAAGGTGGAGAACCAATAAACAAGGAGGCGGTATCCGCTGCGCTTCAGGAGATGGGATTGTCGCAGACTGTGCGGGGCGAAGTTCTTACATTACAACAGTTTGCAAGTTTATCTGAATTACTCTGATTTGTAAACTTATATTTTTGTATTTATAAAAATATAAAAAATCCACATATCAGTATTTTTCCGAAAAGCGAGTAAAGAAGAAATATTTTCTGCTCGGTTATTAAAAAATGGAGACGGACGCTACAGGAGAAGGAAGGGGAAAGATGGAATGTTTCGATTAAAGATATTGAAGCAGCTGAATGGGAGAAAGCGCGAGGAGGTGCGCGAACTTGAAAATGCGTGCCGTATGCATGACCATATTGAAGGCGGTGTTCTTCTTGCGGGGGATGAGGGAAGAGAGGGAAAACCAATATTTTTTTTATGTTATCATAATGATTTTCTTGCTGGTTTTGCAATGATGCACCAGATCGGGGATGGTGCAGCGGAAGTATGCAGTTATGTTCATCCAGAATATCGCGGAAAATCTCTGTTAAAAAGACTTTTAAAAGCGGCGCGCAAAGAAGCGTTAAACAATGAAATAACAACGATGAATTATATGATTGAACCACACCAATCTGAGGTGATTGATCAGATGGTTCAAGAAAGATATTTTGAATATATAAATTCGGAATATTTAATGGAATGGAAATATTCGTATCCGCTTCAAAAAACAAACGAACTTGAAGTATATGCTTTGGATGAAAGATGGCATGAGGATGCTGCCAGACTTCTTGCAGGTTTATTTTCGATGAACTTTCAGGAAGCAAAACAGCGTATACAGCAGTTTGAAGTGGATGGCTGTGAGTATTATGGGGCTTGGCAAAAAGAAGTGCTTGTCGGGATTTTCTGTCTTTTAAAAGGGCAGGAAAGCGTCTATATTTTTGATTTTGCAGTGGATGGAGATTATCAGAAACGCGGTATCGGAAAAACAATGTTAAAAGAGCTGATTCGGATTGTGCAAAAAGAAGCGCAGGACGCGAACACAGAACAGAAAAAAATTCGCATTCAGACAGGCAGTAACAATGGCACGGCGTTTCGGCTGTATCAAAAAAATGGATTTCAGGTTATTTCACAGAGAGATTACTACCGCATTAATTTTATAGGCATATAATATAATACCAGATGTGTCTGAAAATAACCAGAAAATTATTTAAAATAAAATCATTGTGCGGGAGTTTTAGTTCAAGTTTCTTTTGAATCAAAACTCCCGCAAATTTAAAAGATCATTTCAATATTGTGCAAAGGGCAAGAATAAGTTTTCAAGTATTATACAGCACAAATTTACAAAAATCATGTTATAGAAATTAAATAATGAAAGCACTGGGTTTATATTTTTATTACAGTTTTTCTTTTTTTTGCGCGTCAATTTTTTCTGCCAAATCGTTTAGATAAACCCAGCGTTCCATTTTTTCGTCCAGCACTGTCTGAATTTCTTCTTTTTTTGATGTTAGCTCAGAAAGGCGGCTGTAGTTGGCAGCGTTTTCTTCGATTTCTTTTTCTACAGAAGAAAGTTTTTCTTCGAGTACAGCAATTTCGCTGTCGATGGTTTCATATTCTCTTTGCTCTTTATACGTAAAACGAAGCGTTGTGCGGGGCGTTTTCCATTCAGCCTTAGTGTTATTTTGATTATTTTCGTTTTGTGTCCGTTTGCTTTTTTGACTTCCCTGATCGCTGTTTTCAAGAGATAGTTCACAAGCCTGTTTATAATCGGAATAATTTCCCTCATACTGGCGTATCATACCATTTCCCTCAAAAGCAAAAATACGGGCAGCAATCTTGTCCAGAAAATATCGGTCATGAGAAACTGCGAGAATAATACCAGGAAAGGTTTTTAAATAATCTTCTAAAATTGTTAAAGTCTGGATATCGAGGTCGTTTGTCGGCTCGTCAAGCACGAGAATATTCGGTGCTTCCATCAGTACTTTAAGAAGATACAGCCGCCTTTTTTCGCCGCCGGACAGTTTTGCAATTACGGAGTATTGCATTGCCCCTGTAAAAAGAAATTTTTCACAGATTTGGGAAGCGGTTATCATTCCGTCCGCGGTACGTATATATTCTGCGGTGTCGCGGATATAGTCAATCACGCGCATCGTCTCATCCATCGCTTCGTTTTCCTGTGAAAAATAACCGATTTTCACTGTTGTGCCACATTCCACTGTGCCGGAATCCGGTGGATATACGCCCGTGATCAACTTTAACAAAGTAGATTTTCCGCAGCCGTTTGGACCGATTATGCCAATGCGGTCGGTCGAAAGCAGGATATAAGAAAAATCAAAAATCAATGTTTGACCGTGAAATCCTTTGGATATATGATCAAGAATAATGGTCTTTTTGCCGAGTCGAGAGGATACGGAATTGATTTCCACCTGACCGTCCACCTCAATTTTTTCCCGGTCGCGCAGAGCTTCGAAACGACCGATATGAGCTTTTTGCTTGGTCGAGCGCGCCCTTGCGCCGCGCTGCATCCATTCCAGTTCCATGCGGTACAGACTTTTTGCTTTTCGCTCTGTCGCAAGTGCCATTTCTTCGCGTTCTGCTTTTAATTCAAGAAAACGAGAATAATTTGCAGTATAAGAATATAAGTGTCCTTTATCGATCTCGACAATTCGGTTTGTCACACGGTCCAGAAAATATCGGTCGTGAGTGACCATAAGAAATGCGCCGCGATAACGGTTTAAATAATTTTCCAGCCACTCTGTCATCGCGCTGTCAAGATGGTTTGTCGGTTCGTCAAGCACCAATAGACCTGACGGGGCGAGCAGTGTCCGAACGAGTGCAGCGCGTTTTTTCTGCCCGCCGGACAGTTTGTCCGCCTGCCCGTCGGGGTTGGTAATGCCAAGAGAGGTAAGCATAGCGCGTGCTTCGCCTGCAAGATTGTGATATTCTGATTCGGCTTCCTGCCCGTGTATTACATTTTCCAGTATAGTCATAGTGGGATCAAATACAGGAGACTGCGGCAGATAGGCGATTTTTAATGATTTCCCTTTTGTGATTGTACCGGAGTCCGGCGATATAAGTCCGGCAATCATTTTCAGCAAAGTTGATTTTCCTGTGCCATTAATGCCTATCACACCAATGCGGTCATTTTCATTGATTCCAAGACTTACATCATCAAAAAGAGTACGATCTGTAAATCCTTTTCTGATATGTTCCATTGTTAATAAATTTATAGGTTCTTTCATTTTTTCCTCTATTCTGCCAAGCACGCGGCATTCTGATTAAATTTTTCTGCTATTTTGCCATAGAGACAGCATTTCGTTAAAGTTGAAAAAAGTGCAAAAATATTATTTTGATACTTCGGTAGGAATATAATTTAAGATAGCGTCAACTGCGTCCTCAACGGACATTTCATCAGCGAACAATGCAGGCAGAACGCTGGAGATCGATGCATGAAGCACATCGCGTTCCCGATACACTGTGTCAAGTGATGAAAGGCAGGTGGACAGCAGGGAAAGATCCGATTCCAGGACAGACTCTTCCTTCCATTTTTCAACCGCGGTCTTCTGCATTGGAATACCGCTGCCTACTCCTGTCTGCTGTACACTGTCCGAGTACATGGTACGTATAAAATCTTTGGCGAGTTTGATATTTTTGCTCTGGCTGTTGATCCCTACAATATCACGAGGAGTAAAACGTCCTCTTGCGCTTGAAAACGTGCGGCTGGATTCCTTTAAATAAGCTGCCAATTCCAAGAAACTCTGCGAGGAACTGATTTTTATAATACCAGGATTTTTGGCGTACAAAGCTTTTTTTGGATCTTCGGAATCACTTTCTTTATCTTTCTCTTTGTCAGGTGCAGATTCGCTGAGCCGTGCGGATGTTTTGGCTTGTCCAAGAACACGGAGCAAGGCTTCACTGTCAATTTCCTGTTCTGGAATAAACTCATCCTCATAGAAACTGCTTAAAAGATAAGCAAGTTCGTCCGGGGTAACCGTGCCGAGTGCAGGCGTTTTTTTATTTTCGGAATAGGAGGCAAGAGAATCAAAAGAATCCATACTGCCTAAAATATCCGCCGCGCCATAGCTTAAATATACGTCAAATTTGGCAGGAGTTACAAAAATTTTAGATTGTGCCATTGCATTGGTCAGATTGCCGTACAAGTCGGCGGAAGTGTACATCGGCTTCATAAGATCGCTGATGTTTTCAAAAAATCCACTGTCGATATAGGATGGATAGTCCAGTTCATCACAGACCAAAATATCTGCCGCAGTGCCGTCCTGAATGGATTTTTGAACCTGAAGCCGATAATCTTCCACACTGAGGGAAGGGTCTTTGTCCAGAGCTACATCATAAATTACATGCAGAGAAGGATTATTGTGTTGAAAAGCGACAACAGCTTCCGTGATAATAGCATTTCTGCGGTAGGAAGAAATATGAAAGTCTGTGCGGTCAAGAGCAGCATCTTCGTCCTCCGTGCGCATGTTGTACATGGCAAAGTATGCGGTTCCTGCCGTGTCTTTGCCAAACATATAAAATTGATCGCCAACCGCGATAAAAGATTGCTGCGTCACCGATGGACGGCCAAAAATACATTCCGTGCCATCCAAAAGTAAATCCCATTTTCCAGCAGCTGTATTGTAAGTAAGGATGCCGTCCTGACAGGAGAGGTAAAGTACTCCGTCCTGTGAGAGAAGCTGGTAATCCGCAGCTTCATACTCGCTTTCCTTCTCTTCCCATACCATAGTGCGATCCCATAGTTTGCGCTGCGCATCCGGTTTCCCGTCCGAGATACGATACGGTACAACAGCATTGTAGCTTTCAGAGAGCAGATACAAGTAGTCGCCATCGGAAGCAAGACCTCCTAAGGTACTATTTTTGCCGCTTGCATACAATTCGCCGCTGACAAGAGAATATGCGTAGGAGTTGAACAACTCGTCTGTAATACAAATCATATTGTTGGAAATAAACATTTTAGCAAGCTTAATTGGGCGTTCCAACTCGTCCACTTTGTAGAGACCGCGCACGCCGACGCGCTCTACAGTACCAGAAGATGTAACACGCATAACTTCGTCGTTTTCCGGCGCGAGAGCAGCAAGATTGTGAAGAACAAGATAGAGTGTTCCCGTTTCTGCGTAAGACATCATGCGTATGGCGTTGGAGGTATCGGAAAAGGTTTCGAGAGACATCCAGTCCGATTCGGATTCATCCCATTTCAATTCCTCGTTTAACACATACTTTTTGTAGCCATGTACGTGTGTGCCATCTTCATTTAATAATATCGTGTAAAGCTCAATTTCGCCGTTTATCCCTCGCAGCAGCTGCAGGTATTCTTCCCCGTTTTCTGCGTTGATAATTGGCAGAGGGATCTGGGTTTCTTTATAACTGCCGCGGTAGACAAGTTCATCATCCGATGGTGCCGGGCGATTTTTTATTTGAATTCCCAGATAGACGCAGGCAAGCATTAGAATGGCAATAAGTACAAGCACTGCGATTTGTTTTCCACGTCCCATAATTTTCCTCCATGCTGCGGCTGCTTTTCAGGACGGCGGACCGTCCAGGCATTTACAGACCCTGGCGCAGCACAGGATCTGTGATTGAAAAAATTGCCATAGCTATAGTATATCACACAAATCTGCAAGTTACCATAGGAAAATGGAAAGATCACAGTCATAAGGTCATGCTTGAATGCATATTGTACTGTTGAGGATTGACGGCATTGTTGTAGCTGTAATAACAGAGACAGCAGTCTTGGGAAGGGGTGCGTTATGTCAGATTACCGAAGATGGATTTCGTATATTTACCTGTATGAAAATGGTGTAAAAAAGGAAAATGCAGGTTATGCAAGAATTGAATTGCAAAATGGCAGGGTAAAACTGGCAATGTACATAAACCGTGCAAGGCGGGACGGGGTTGTAGATGCTTGTTATTTTAAAAACCAGGCGGGGCATTTTGGGGTAGCCCGTTTAGGGGAGATTGATTTATCTGAGCCTTCTCCGGTATTCCGACACGAAGGGGATGCTTCAAACATAAGCGGGAGCGGTCTGTTTTTCCAGGAATTAAATGGAATATTACTGACAGGAACAGGGAAAAATGGAAGTTATTATGCATCTTCATGGGAGGATGCTCCTGTCTTAGCAGCAGATGTGGAGGAGATTAGAAAACTGCTCTCGCACGGGAAAGAAAAACCAGTGAATGTAGAAACGGCTGGACAAGAGCAAAAAGAAAGCAGCGCATCAGAAGTTATTGAAGGATCAAAGGAGCAGAACCAAGTACAGGAAGATAAGGAAATTGTAGAAAATCATCAAGCAAAAGCACAAAACACAGAGGAGAAACAAGTGTCAGGGACAGAAACATCGACTAAGATAGTACAGCAAAGTACAACATACGAACAAAAAGTAAAAGATCGTCAGCAAAAAACAGAATCATTACCCAAAATGGTACAGCAGAAAACAACAGTGAAACAGGACGTGCAATCATCAAGAACAGCACAGCAAAAAACAGGCGTTAAGCAGCAGGAGATCGAACAGCCATCAAAGGAAGTACAGCAGAAAGTGATGGAGGAACAGCTGGTAAAAAATCGTGAGAAAGAGATGGAACCAACATGGGAAACAGCACAGCAAAAAACAGGCGTTAGGCAGCAGGAGATCGAACAGTCATTAAAAACAGCACCGCAAAGAACAGGTGTTGGGCAGCAGGAGATCGAACAATCATCAAAGGAAGTACAACAGAAAGTGATGGAGGAACAGCTGGTAAAAAATTATCAGCAGGAGACGGAACCAACACGGGAAACAGCACAGCAGAAAACAGGTGTCAAACAGCAGGAACCAGAGCAATTATTTAAGATGGTACAGCAGAATGTTGCAAGTGAACAAGCTGCAAGAAACGGTCAGGTCACAGCAAAACAATTGCCGAATAACGAGGCAAAAGATGCTGAAAAATTAAAAGAACAAGAAACGATAAAGGATGAATTGTTCACTCAAAGAAGTCCAAGAACAGAGGTGCTGTCAAAACGGGAAGCTTTGAGTGTCGGCAGCAGTCTGTCAGAAGAAACTCAACAGAATGCAGCAGATCGAAAGAAAGAAAAAGATCAGTCGATTACAGAGCAGTTTGTTGAAACAGCACAGAAAAATGGAACAAGTAATCCGATTGCAGAAAAAGGACAACAAGAAACAATAAGCGAACAGTCTGACAAAATTCTGGTCGAAGAATCGTCTGCATTTGAAACAACAGAAAACGAAGTTCAAGCACAGCCAGTTTCTTCCTGTATCCGCCCTGTGCGAACATCGACGAAAGAACAAGCGCTTACGGCAGGATGCCGCAATGTATCTTGTTCTTTGAGCAGAGAGGAGAGAATTTTTTATTGTCTTCCGCCAATGTATCCTTTTGAGGATGGAGAGTTTGAAAAAGGAGTTCGGCTGGAACCGCAGGATATCGGTATGCTGCCAAGAAATGTATGGAAGCTGGCAGGCAATAGTTTTTTGCTCCATGCGTTTTATACATACCATCATCTTTTGTTTATGAGAAAACGCCAGAAAGAGGGTACCGTGTGTTATTTGATGCTGCCCGGAGTCTATGATAAGCGAGAGCAGCGCATGGCGCAGATGTTTGGGTTCTCGAACTTCCGGCCAGTCAAATGCCAGCAGTTAGAAGCTGGGGTTTTTGGGTATTGGTATATGGAAGTTCGATTTTAACAAAGGCACTGCGGGCGCAATAGGATTTGGTCGGTGAAAGGCGCGGGGAAACATATCCGTGGAAAGCAGGGAATAACGGCTGCAGTCCCGAAATTTTCCGCCGCAGAAAAAAAATTCACGCGCAGTCCCTTCGCTGGTAAAACCAAGGCGTTTCACAAGCCGAATGGAGCTGGTATTCTCTGGAAGTATATTTGCTTCTATTCGGTGCAGCCGATAAAAGAAAAAGATCTTTGGAATCAGACAGGTGAGAGCTTCCGTCATATAGCCTTTTCCTGTGCATGATTGGTCCAGGCGGTAACCTAGCTGACAAGATGCTTCCGGCATAGGGCGAATATGCTGGAAGCAGACCGTGCCGATAGGAATCTTTAAATCTGGAAGAAAAAGATAATACCGAACTGCCTGAGAGCGCAGAAATTGTGTGGATTCTGCTGAGAGAATTTGTCGCTGATATGGCTCGGTATAGTATTCTTCTGGATGGTCAGATTCCCAACGGGCAAAATATTCCCTGTTCTGTAAAAAAAATTCTGTGATTATAGGAGCGGAATCTTCACAGAGTATTTTTAAAGTGAGATGTTCAGTGGAATACGTGTAAAGCATCAGACGTTTTCCTTTCTATACGCCGCGCACTGCGACCGTTTTAAAATATGGGGTAAGCAAGCGCACGAACTCGAAAAGTTCATCCCTGGAATACCCGGACAATGTTATGGGCTGGGAAGTAAATTTATTAATAAGCGCACCAGAATCTTTAAAAGCCTGCAAATAATAATGTTCTGCACCGCAAAGCCAGTTTGCAATGGACAAAAGAATTTCTTTGTTGTGCAGCTCGCGCACAATCGTGGTACGAAATTCATAAGGGATTTCACATTGCATTAATAATTCTGTGCTTTTTGTAATTAAGGACAAATCAAGATCTGGAATACCCGTTGCCTGAGAGTAATAATCCAGGGATGATTTGATATCCATTGCAATATAATCGACAAGTTTGCCTTCTACAGCAGCTTTCAATAATTCAGGATTGGCTCCATTGGTATCGAGCTTAACCAAGTAGCCAAGAGCCTTGATCTGTGAAAGAAACTCCAGCAGATCAGAGGAAACCGTCGGCTCTCCGCCCGTGATACAGACGCCTTCGAGTATTCCGCGCCTTTTTTCAAGAAAAGAAAATAGCTCGTGTTCTGAAATCTTTGGTTCCCGTTCTGGAAACAGCACAAGGGAAGCATTCTGGCAAAATGGACATCGAAAATTGCATTTTCCAGTAAAAACAGTGCAGGCAGTATGCCTTGGATAATCGAGCAGCGTCAGTTTGTTAATACCATGAATTATCATTTTTTCTCCCCTTTTTATTGTACAAACAGCATTCTGATTTGCCGGAATACTGTGATGTACAATGTCACGAATTTCGAGATTTCCTTTTGCCATACAAACAGCATTCTGATTCGCTGGAATTTTGGGACGTATGCACGGCATTTCAATCCAAAAATTTTATACTGTAATAATTTTTCTTATAATTCTTCTTTGTTGTTTTGTTTGGAAGCGCGTATTGTGCGAAAGAAATTCTCCAGAAGAGCGGAACATTCCTCACTGCACACACCGCTTGTAATTTTAGCCTGATGGTTAAAGCGGGGGACTTGCAATAAATTTAAAACGGAGCCAGCACAGCCCGCTTTTTTGTTCATTGCGCCGATTACAACACGCTCAATTCTTGACTGAATAATCGCCCCGGCACACATCTGACACGGTTCAAGCGTCACATACATAGTATAGCCGTCAAGCCGAAAGTCGCCCTGATTTTTTGCGGCTTGCTCAATCGCCAGCATTTCTGCGTGGGACAGTACAGAATGATCGAGATTTCTGCGGTTGTATGCGCTGGAAATCACTTTGCCGTCCTTTACTAGAACGCAGCCGATTGGTACATCGCCGTTTGGTATCGCTTTTTCTGCTTCTTCGATTGCCATTTCCATAAAATATTTGTCATCTGGTTCAGAAGAGGTGGAGTTCGTATTTTCACCAGATACGCAGCAACTTGCTGTATCCGTAAATTTGTTCTGAAAAGAAGAGCGGTGAATTGTTGTTACAGCGGTAAATTTGTTCTGGGAAGCAGAAATTTTTCCGCGCAGGCGGTAGACGGTACTGCCCCAGACAGGAGACAATTTTTCGTCTTCGCCAAATTCAATTTTTTCCACATTCCATTCTGCCGGAGGAAGTACAACCGTGTAATCCTCAAATAAAAGAATATGTCCGTCCACCAGCATTGGAGTGGATGCCATCATGTAGTTTAAAAAAATGGTATTAGGATCACGCTCTGAAACAAATTCAAAATCGGATGTGATTTCAACAGTGGATTTGGCAAGTTTCAGAGTTCGCTGCAGTGAGAGAAGTCCTGCTTCTTCCGGGTAAGCTTTTGCGATATCGCAGGAAAATCCAGAATCAAAAAATTCTGTTTTCTCCGCAAAATACTGCGCGCCGTCTTTTTGCATACAGCCGTTTACTTCCGGGAGATTGTGGAAGGACGACTGCATTGTCCATATTGTATAACGGCGGTCAGAAAACGTGTCTTTGGTGTAAGCACCGACTCCGACATCGATAAAAAGCGGTTTGCCGTCCGCATATAAAATAATGTTTCCGCAATCGTTGTGATTGTGATTTTCCTCGTTATGCCCTCCTTTTGCAGCGGCGCAGAAATGAACGCCGCGAAAAACACCCGCGTTCAAAGAAGCAAAATATTCGCGGTTCTTGTGGGATAGTTTTGTGGGAAATACTTCAATTTCCGGCGACGCAATCGCAGCGTTTAAGACTGCGCGCAAGTCCATATCGTCGCGCAGGGTAATATCAGGTTCCTTGCTGAATAAATCAAAATCCGTTGTCGGCATTTTTTTGCTGAGATTGCAATGATATAAAAATGCGCCGAACGCTTGCAGTGATGTATCGCCAATTTCTTTTCCCATCAAAAACAGCATAGAGGCATTCGGGCTGATGCGCGCCGCACAATCTGCGAAATTCATATAATAATTTCCAGTTAAATGTACTTTTTCGAGAAAAGAGTACATGGCAGAAAGTTTTTTTGACCTCGGTATTTTTCCGGTTTCTGCAAGTAATTCCGTTACACCGCATTCAAAAAAATGTCCGACGGAATGTTCCCAGTACTGGGAACCTTCATCACAGCCGCCGTCATCCGGGTAGTCCTCAAAATAATGATTCACAGAAACAAGACAGCTGTCCCAGATTTGATTTAGTACTTCTGGGTCAATGTCGGAAGGTTTTACAGCGCGGGCAGCGCGGACGCACTCCATTACGCCATGTATGCACCAGGGCGTCCAGTTGGAAGGGCTTGGACGGCGATTGCTGCCAAGATCGCGCCACCAGTAGTTATGAATCAAAAACGGCTGAAAAATCCGCTGATCGATTGTGCGCCATAAAGCAAGCTGCGTATTTGGTGATAAGGGCAGAAGCTCGGAGGTGATTGCAAGGGCAGCGGCAGTTTGCGTGGAGAAAAGATCCATATTTTCTTCTGCGCCAGAGGGCAGTTTACCGTCAGAATGCGCTGGAAGCACCCATGTTTTTTCTGCAAGCGTCAGAGCGATGATATTTTCAATTTCCGGCAGAAAATGCCCCTTACCTTCACATACTTCTCCAAGTACAAGACGGTTTAACAACCTACGGCGCAGAAAACAGGCGGCTTCGTAATGAACCCGGTTGCCAGTGATGGCAAATTCGCCATACAATTCATCGGGAAGTTCAGGAATTTCAACTTTATAACATGCGTTGGCTTCACGCACAGCAGCGTTTTTAAAAGTTTCGGATATGGAAAAAGACATAAGTCTACTTCTCCTTTCATATATAGCAAATACCTTATCCAAAAGATAGGGAATATTTTCTTTGCAATTATTATAAGCAGAAGTTTCGGAATTTTCAAGCGGGATTCTTGTTTTTGCGCATCAGACTTTTTTTTATTTTTTAAAATTTAGGATGATTGAAAAGCACAAATTTTTTGTTTATAAGAAAGAGGAAAAACCGCATCACCATAAGATTTTGCTTTGAGTATTTTGAAGAACATGATATAATATCGGAAGATATTATATCCTCGCCGATTCGCGTCCGACGAAGGAGGACAAACACTTTAGCGAATCGTGTGTATTTATTATTATTGAGGTTAGAAAGGGAAATTTTAATTTGTTTTTATGGAAAAAAGCGATCAAAAGTTTACGGGCAGAACTTTGGAGGAAACAGAATTTTTTCGATTGATGTGCTGCGGTCATGGGCGTTGTGTTTCTATGCTTCAGGAAAACTTGCAATCGTATTATGAAGCGGTAATGTATGGTTGTCTAAATGATATTAGCTATGATATACAGTGCGAGGGATCGCGAGGAAATTATATGTATATTCTTGCAAGTCTGTATAAGGATAGTCTTAGATTTCTTGATGCTGCCATTTGCAAGTTACAATCCGGCAAAGCGGACGAGGACTGGAATACATTATGTCATCTCTGTGATTTTATTGCAAATTATGCTTACAATGGTGAAAAAACAGCGGACAATGCTCTGGAGGAGGGATACAATAGACTGCTGGAACAGATTATGACAACTCGTGCAAGTAAGAAGCATAAAAATTTTGTGGAAAGCTTTGGGTATATTATAATTGTTTTGATGCAGCGTAAAAATTTTGACCGATTGGAAGCGATAATCAAGGATATCGGAGCATATTTTATTCGCCGAAAGCATGCTGCAGCGGTGGAATTGCAATCCGATTTTTTATGGTTTTTTCAATGTGCAAAAGAGAAGTACGGGGAAGGTTTTACGCAAAAGCTGGATGCGTCCAAGCCTGAAATTCAAAAATTTATCCGGGTGATGAAAGCAAAAAAAACTTATGTTGATCCAGCGCAAATGGTTCCGAATATTGATGAAATCTGTCAAAAAGCATCCGAGGGGAATTTATATATTTATGATAAAATTCGGTTTGGAAGAAAAGCTTCGACAGAGGAAAAATACAGGCTTGCAGAAATAGCCCTCTCTGAACAAGATAAGGAAAAAAAAGCTGCTTTATTATCCATGTTCACATCAAAATATAATATATTTCCGCTGGATCCAAAACCGTTGATAAAGTATACCGTCTCCGATAACAGCAAGTTAAAAGAAGCAGCGTTTGCTGCGCTTGTCTATGTAAAGTCGGATCTTGTACATAATTTTGCGATTCAGCTTTTGGATAATATTATGCAAAAAAACGAATGTGAAACAAGTGCAGTTCCAAAGCTTGTCAGGGATTATAGTATAATAAAAAGTTCTTTCTTTGAAAAAAAAGAAATAGAAAATAGATTTCAAACTGCAAAAACAGAAATTAATTTAGATGCGCTGTATATGTTAATTACAAATTATGCTGAGACAGATTTTGATTTGCTGATTCACGCTCTTGCATTGCTTGAAATTGATTTTGAGAATGAAAGCGGATGGCATAGCATTGTTTCCTATATTTTGGATAAGGCACCACATAGCTTTCTTCCAGACGAAGCATTGTGTTTTATCTATGAAAAATCTTTTTGTTCCTGCTGTCGGAAAGAAGCGGTAGAACAAATGTATCATCGGGGGATTTTGACAAAAGAGCTTTTAAAAGAATGCCGTTTTGACTGCAGTGAAGAGGTTCGCAATATAGGAAAAAGTTTGTCGTTTTGATTGGTATATCTTTCGAAAAATATGCAAAAAACGCAGTATTTTGTCTGTATAATGCAGGTTGGTAAATTTTTGAAACATCTAAAGCGGCAGGCGGGAAAAAAAGATTTATTTTTACGTAATAAATTCCTTGACAGAATACATAAAAACAAGTATACTATAAACCACACTCGAAAGGAAGTTGATCGAGCAGTTAAGTAATTCGTCAAAAAATTTCCGCGCAGCTGGGGAGATAGCGGTGCCCTGTACCTGCAATCCGCTACAGCAGGGGTGATGACGCGCCTAGGGTCGTGCATTGTGGAGCCGCCCTCTATAAGTGATGAAGACGTCTGGGTCTTACGCAATGGGAATCTATGAACCGTGTCAGGGCAGGAATGCAGCAGCACTAAGTGGACTCACCCATGTGCCGTAAGGCAGCCTGGGCCGAGTTAACTGTAGAGGTAACGTCTGTGATGGCGATTCGAAGCGTGCCGCGCGGAATAAAATAGAAAATGCAAAGTTCCCGGTTGTTTGCCGCCGGGAACTTTTTTATGCGCAGACCCGTGCAGAGGAATTATGCCGCTGGCGCGGCGCACGGGTTGCGCAGCGGGTAGGGGAAGCAATCTTCCCTACTCGATTGTACACGGACACCTGTCAGCAAAGCTGATGGGTGTCCGGCTTGATTGTACAGCACAATAAAATTTGTTTATTTCTTTAATGTAAATTCATTGACCAGCTGTTCCAGTGTTGAGGACTGGGCAGATAATTCTTCGCTGGTCGCGGAAGTTTCTTCTGATGCGGCGGAATTGTTCTGTATTACTTCTGCAATTTGTTCAATCCCCAGCTCCAGCTGTTTCATTGCATCCGCCTGAGAAATGGTCATAGTGTTGATTTCGCTTGTCGATTCTGCAAGAGAATTGATTCCGTGAATAATCGTTTCGATGGAACTTGTCGTCCGAGCCATAATCTCATTTCCCTGTTCAATTTCCAAAATGGATTTTTCAATCAGACGTTTTGTATTTGTGGCGGATGTTGCGCTGTCTGTCGCCAGTTTGCCAATCTGATTTGCAACAACGGAAAATCCTCTTCCTGCCTCGCCAGCTCTTGCCGCCTCGATAGAAGCATTGAGGGACAGAAGATTTGTTTGAGAGGAAATATCTTCAATCGCAGTGATAATATTTACGATTTCCTTGGAAACGGAATTGATTCGCTCCATCGCCTCTTTTAAATGCTGAATATCAGCATTGCTTTTCTCAGCCTCAGCTCGAAACCTTTCGGCATCTTGTGTGGATTGCTCTGTGCGCTCGGAACTATGAACGATGGTTTCCGTAACATTTTGGATTGTCGCTGTCAGTTCTTCCACGGCAGCAGCCTGGTTGGTTGCGCCTTCTGCTAATGCCTGAGCACTCTCGGCAAGCTGGTAGGCACCTGCGGAAACCTGCTTGGAGGATTCGTGAATATTGCCCATAGTGACGCTTAACGAAGCGATAATTGTCTCGATCGCATCCGCCAGCGCCTTGAAATCTCCAATAAAATTGACATCTGTGGAAATATCAAAATTTCCTTTAGCGATCTCTCCAAGACCTCTTTTCAGCTCTGAAATATACTGCCGCATCATTTGGGTAGCCCGTAAAAAAGTATCTGTCATTTCACCGATTTCATCATCGTACAATTTTTCAATATGGATGTCCAGATCCCCTTTTGCTAGTTGTTCTGAGGCTTCTTTCACTTTTATAATAGGCTCCGCAAATGAGCTTGCCATAACTCCGGCGATTTTTCTGGCAGCTATAATAGAAGCGGTTACTACAGTTACCATCAACACAAGAATTACGATAGTCATAATACGCATGTCTCTGGCAGCTTTATTTCCCAAATCAACATTTAAATCCACGAGTTCTTCAACGACATTTGTCAGTTGTTTTAAAATTGGTTTGCCTTCGGACATTAAAAGCTCTAACGCTTCGCTGCGCTGTCCATTTTTTGTCAGTTCTTCCACGCGCAGAAGAGTTTCACGGTAAACGGGAAGAGTGGATTCAATCATTTTTATATGTTCTTGTTCTTCCGATAAACTGCAATACTCTTTCATTGTTTGAAATGAACTGTCTGTTTTCTGACGGATTGTATCCAGTTCCGTGGCGGCTTCTTCCACGTTCGCCGTGTCGCTTAACAAAATCATCTCGCGTATCATAACAGGTTCTTTGTTTAAGTATGTACTGAACATTCCGATTTCTCCTTGAGCGAAACCGTTGACTTTCAGCACGTTGCTGTAGCGGCTATTGCTGACAAGCAGCGCTATAATACCAAGAACACCTGAGATGCTGGCAAATATTACAACCAGCGAAAAGCAATACTTCAGTTTTTTTTCCACTTTCATGTTATTAATTTTTTCAATCATATTTTCATCTTCCTTTGACCTTATTTTATCCTTGTTATGTTTCAATGAAATATTCTGTTTTCAATAATGGAAATATAACGGAATATTTTTATGACAAGGTGTTTAAAAGTTCCGCTGCCATTATAACATTATTATAATAAAAAAGCAATTATAACATTATTTTCTATATTGTAATTTTTTTGTGTATTATGTTGTTCCTAAGTAAAAATATTAATCGATATTTTTCTTTGCTTTCAAATGCTCTACAGTAAATTGCCTCTGCAATTGTTGACACTATCTCTGGAAACGTTTATAATAAAATGGATCATAATGCTGGAGGCGTGTGCCTGACAGCTAGGACGGGATTGGAAAGGAATAAGTGCGGCATGGGCATAAAGTTGAAAATCAATGAAATGAATGAGGTCATTAAGGGGACAGAGCTTTTTCAGGAAGGAGATCAAGTAGAATATATTTGCGTCGTACTCAAAGGAAGAGTGGAGATATACAACAAGGGCAGCCGCATTATATTTGGAAACGGCTGTTTTCTTGGAGTACAAGATTTTTATTTGGGACATTACCTGGGTTCTTGCGTGGCGGTTGATGATATGGTACTGTATGTTTTTCCGGCGGAGAGCAGCTCAGCGATCGAGAGAATTTTGTCCATCAACAAGGATTATCGAGGGCTTCTTATGTACTCGATTGTAAAGCATATTAATAGTCTTTACCGTGCAAGGGAAGAATTTAAAGATGTGGCTGAAAAGACATATCAATGGATTATGGAATGTTATCAGGAGTATCTTAAAATTGCGAGAGATGATGGAATGCTCTCAGCAAAACAGACGGATCTTGAAGCTTTGGCACCGCTTGATACCTCCTCCCCGATTGATATAAAGCGCCTTAATTTTTATGTGGAAAGCGCGCAGGTTCCTCTGGATGTTATAAAGTCATTTTATGGATGCGGAATTGGATTGACGCTTCATCCGCTGGAGCAAGGAGGAAACGTCTGCACAGAACTTGTCGTTGAATGTACGAAGTTGACCGACTATATTACCGTCCTGCTTCAGTGTCTGTCAGGAGGACAGGGCGGTTTGCTTGCGGAAGTGATTCAGCTGGCGATGAGAGTGAAGGGGCGCAAGGGGATGGAAGAGATCTTTAAAACATTAAATAAGCGCGCCGATGAATGTATGGATCATATCAATGAAATGGATGGTTTGCTTGTCAAAAAAACAGGCAGAAAGTCCCCTGTAGACCGTGAGAAAATCGAAAAACTTTATGTCGCACTGCTGACAGGGGAACTTCCGCAGGACGGCGCAGGCAATCAGGCAAAAGACAATCCATTTGCGGTGCTGGAAGATTCTCTTGGGCAGATTATGAAATTTGGCGGTTTTGATTCGGAAAAATCAGAACAGTTCCGTGTTTTATTGGAAACCTTTGAAAATATGGAAGATAAATCTTCTACGGAAGATAAAATAAGGCAGCTTAGACGCGGTATTTCCACATTGTTTTACGAGCTGTATGAGGCAGTATTTTTAAGGGCTGTGGGGCGCAAAGAACTTCCAAAACCAGTCGAGTTATTTTTAAATTTTGGATATGTCAGTGAGAAGCTTTTGGAGGAGGATGAAAAACGGTTTTTGCTGACAAGACTGGACGGCAAATTTACGGGAGCTTACGGGCATGGAAGAGTCTATACGATATTCGAATGGCTGACTGTAGTGTATGAAGGCAAAAGAGAACCGTCGAAAAACGAGATGGACATGGACTATACAGAATATCTGCGCGAGCAGCGGAAAACAAATCAGATTACGGATGCGCAGCTTGCTCAGCTCTCTTTAAATCAGCGTGAAAAGCTGAATTACGAGATAAAAAATATGTTCCAGTCCAATAACCGTCTTGTCAATGGACAGCTTTCGATCTTTGTTCCAATATTGCACCACGATATGTTTCAGCAGGCTCCAGGCAGCAATATGCTTGACTGTGCAAAGATTGAGCGGTCGGTTGAGAAATTTAAACAGGTGGATTACAGCGTATTTTATCGGGATGTTATGTATTCAAGACCGGATAAGGGAATCGACAAAATCTATGTTATGAAAGAGTACTATCCTGATATTATTTTAATGCCGACCGTCGGAGCGAGGACTTCGATGTGGCAGGAAAGTTCAGGAAAGCGCAGGGAATCCGCGGGACGTTTTATTTTGCCTTTATTTTTTGAAGATGATTTGGACAGTGCGATGATAAAATTGCTGGGACGTTTTCGCTGGGAACTTTGCAGATTTTTGCAGGGCGGAAGCTGGAATAATATCAAGTATCGCTCCCTCACTTCGGAGTACTGTGATTATATACAGTTTTACCGGAAAAATCACGATTTGTCCGAGGAGAAAAAAGAGAAGATCAAACAGCAGATTCAGAAGGCGAAGAACAATACAAGGGAAGTTTTTGTAATCGATTATGAATTGTGGGTGAGAAATGAATCTGCGGGGGCGGTTCGGCTCAATAAGTCTGCAAGAGATATTTTAGCGCAGTATTGCCCATTTGCAAAAGATGTTCGGGCAAAGCTTGCCGGTCAGCCAATGTTTGAGGAATCTATGGCGAAGGCGGAGCGTGAGCGCGCGAAAAATCTGCATGAGATTGATATGCGCATCCGGCAGCTTTCCAAGGAAGTTAAGGGAGAAATTCCAAAAGAGATTCTGGACACATACACATATTTTCAGAACGGCTGATTTGCGATAAAGTGAAGTCGCTTTTTATCGGGACAAAGAAATTTGGCAGGAGGTGTTTGCGTGGGTACAGTCTGTCTTGCAGCTGAGAATATTTCGAAAAGTTATCATGGTGTGAAAGTGGTTGATGGGGTTTCTTTTCAGGTGGAAAATGGTCAGGTGCTTGGGTTGATCGGAACGAACGGAGCTGGAAAATCTACGACCGTTTCTATGCTGGCCACATTGGTAAAACCGGACGGAGGAAGAATTTTATTTCACGGAGAAGATACCAGAAAAAAACGGAACTATATGCGCAGCAAAACAGGTTATGTGCCGCAGGATATCGCATTGTATGAATCGTTGAGCGGACGGGATAATTTAAAATTCTGGGGACGTGCAAGCCGCATATACGGCGCGCAGCTTCTTGAAAAGATAGAATACGTAAGCGAAGCGGCAGGACTTACCAGCGAGATGTTGAAAAAGAAAGTGCAGGAGTATTCAGGAGGAATGAAACGCAGGCTGAATATTGCAGCTGCACTTTTAAAGGAGCCGGAGCTTCTTATTCTTGACGAGCCGACGGTAGGAGTTGATCTTCAGTCCCGGCGTATGATTCTTGACGCAATACAAAAGTTTGCCGATCATGGAACAGCAGTAGTTTATGTGGGACACGATATGGAGGAAGTACAGCAGCTTTGCAATTTTGTCTGTGTGATGCACCAAGGAAAAGTGGTCTTAAACAAACCGCTGCCAAAAGCTTTAAAAACGGAGGATGGCGAGATCTCTTTAAAGCAGCTTTATGAAAAAATTTTGATGTAATATATGTTTTTTTGATAAATTTGGCTGTGAAAAATTTTTACAGCAAAGGATTGTTAAGAAATGGAGTTGGGGAGTACGATGGACAGGAGCAGCAATTCGGTAAAAATTGAAAAAATCCGGCGTGCGCTGGAGGAGGGGTCTGTTGGAAAGGCAGTTGAGATTGCCAAGACGGTGGATTCTGCCAGAGTGAAAAGCGCTGCCGATTTAAGTGTAGTTGCGGAGGCTTATTACAGACATGGAGACCTTGACACTGCTCTTGTTTATTATGAACAAATTTATCAAAAAAACAAGTCACGAAGAATTTTGATCAGCATTATCAATTTATGTTTAAAGCTTTCTATGATAGATATGGCAGAGGAGTATCTAAAGGATTTTGTTAAGATTGCACCAAAGGATTTTTACCGGCATATTTTTCGATACCGTCTTGATAAATTAGAAGGCAAGGAAATTGGAATATTGATTGCAGATTTGGAGGCACTGAAAGAAGAAAATTATATGGAGGACTGGGCTTATGAGCTGGCAAAGCTCTATCATAAAGCAGGTCGGATCAGGCAGTGCGTGTCGGAATGCGATGATATTATTCTCTGGTTTGGGACAGGTATTTATGTGGAACGCGCCCGCGCTCTGCGCGCTGTTAATCTTGCTGCAAATGGAACGATAGGTGAGAAGGATGAAGAGTTTGTAATGGAGGTACAGCGCCTGCTGACGGCGGAGAAAAGCGAGTCCGCTGCGGGGAAGGAAAAGGAGTATATCCAGCCGATCCGTGAGGGAGAGGCAGTGGTGTATTCCGAGGAAGAGTACCGCAAAGAACGTTATGGGGAACCGCCGGTTTATGAGGAAGAGGGAAAGGATGTTATTTGGAATACGCAGGAATTTGGTCCTGTCACACAGGAGATGTTAGCCCAGCAGAATACAATGGATATTTTACAGGGGATGCAGGTAGCACAGCAGATAAAAATGCAGCTGGATGCGAACAGGGAGTTAAGCGTAAAGGAACCGGAGGAGAAGAAATTGCAGGCGGCGGCAATCCAGCCGCAGAATTCGGCGCGGGAATTGCCAAAGGGATGGAGCTGGGAAACACAGAGAGATGAAAGTAAGAACGCCAAAACACAGGAGCCTGTAAAAAAGAGTTTGTGGGAACGCCGACAGGAAAAGAAGCGGCGGGAGCAGGAAGAGCGCAGGAAGAAAAAAGCGGGGGAGATTGTACAAAAGGAGCCGGAGGTAGACGAAAATCTGTATCGTATGTTGCAGGAAGAGGAGCGGGAGGCAGAGCTTTCAAAAGCAGTAAAAAGCGTGACAAGTACAGAGAAAATAGAGTCGCTCTCAGAGAATTTTTCAAAGGAAGAGGCAGACGAAAAGTTTTTGGAGCAGGAACAAGCAAAAGAGGAACTTGGAAAAACAAAGCCGTTTATGATACGGGGAGGCGCGGATACAAACACAAAAAACAAAAAAATAAAACAGGAAGAACCAGCGGTGGAGCAGGAAATTCCGCTTGTGCTATACCAGTATCCAAACGATTTGCTGATGGGGCTTGACAATACAGAAGCCCCAGAATTTTGTCAAAAGCTGAAAGAACATGGAATGCGGGCGGAAGATTTTTTTCCGGGTATTTTGGCGTCGGCTCAAGCTCGAAGAATATTACTGCGTTATATGGAACAGGTTTTTCGCTCAAAAAATAAAAGTTTATTGCTCTTAATTACCGGAGAATCTAGGTGCGGAAAGACAACAATTGCCAAAGAGGTGGCGAAATGCGCACATAAACTTGGAGGTGTGGATTACTCTCGCGTTGCGGTAATCACTGGGTCAGGATTAAATCGGTTAAAGCTTTCGGAAAAAAAGAAGCAGTTGGTAAAGACGACGCTGATTGTGGAGAAAGCTTCCGAATTGAGCGCGGAGCGCGCTGAGGAACTCGCGGTGATTCTGCCGGAGTTTTCCGGGAAAACAGGAGTGATTCTTGAGGATGAAAAGGAAAAACTAGATCAGTTGTTACAGCGAAATAAAGAACTGGAGAAAGCAGTTACCAGCCGTATTGACCTGCCGTCTTGGACAACAGAAGATCTTTTTCTCCAGGCATTATCTTTGGTGGCAGCCAAAGATTACCAGATGGAAGAACCTGTCGCAGAACAATTTTTAGAGCGAATTCGGGTTTTGTTGGAAGAGAATCCAAAAAATTCTTTTCAGGCGGTATATAGTTATGTTGGAGAAGTGATTGAACATGCGGACAAAAGAGTTGCAGATATGCTGCGGACGTTTACTTTGGAGGGACATTACCGGGAGGAAGATTTGCTGCTTTTGCGCTTGTTAGATCTATAAATTATAAAGCTCAGCTTGCTGGATACGCATTGTTAAAATTGTTTTTAATAAGTTTGCGTATCAGCAGGCTTTTTTTGAGCAATAAATTAAAATAAAAAATAAATGGGTTTCAACAAAATCAATATATCTGCAAAAATTTAAAGAAATTTTTCTGATAATATTAAACTTTAAACTTAATTTGTATTTCATTCTTTAGTCTTTGACCGCCTTTGGATTCTACGTTTCTTGTGACAGTCAATATATAAGATTCATTTTCCATATAAGCTTCCAAAGGTTCGATTTCAATATAATTTCCAGTTGGATCATAACGAATAGAGGTTTTTAATGGAGTGTCATCCTTGTCTGTCACATAAAGATTCATGTTATTTACAGTAGCTGGGTTAAGAGGGGCAGTGAATGATACTCTCCAGACGAATTTACCAGTGCGAAATTTCATATTTTGCTGCACCAAAGTTTCACTGCCGCCCGATACGCCTTCAATTTGAATATACTTTCCCATTATGCTGTCACTTGCCTTTCTAGAAATATTAATATCATTCTGATATGGTACTCTCCGAGAGATGCGCATAATCTGCTTATGAATTTATTCTCCCTTTGGTCGAATGCGAATTAACGCAGTATAATATCTTCCGCCATTATACCATACTGAAAAGAAATTTTATAGTGGATTTAAAAAAAATACTAGTAATTCGCTGCAAATCATGTTACAATGCACCTGTCCTGTTTTAATTCGTCTTATAAGTTTTGGATAGAGCAGGAGAATTTGGAAATACTTGTTTTTAAAATCTTTGTTGTGGGAGCAGAAATGCAGAAAGAACTTTGGAAAGCGGGCAATATGTTGTATCCTCTGCCGGCGGTTATGGTGAGCTGTGCAGAAAATAACAGAAAAAATATTATTACAGTGGCATGGACTGGCACGGTATGTACCAACCCGCCGATGCTTTCGATCTCCGTGCGCCCGGAGCGCTTTTCGTATGGAATTATCGAGCGCACAGGAGAGTTTGTAGTTAATCTGACAACAAGAGCGCTGGCGCATGCCTGTGATTTTTGCGGCGTGAAGTCAGGCAGAGATATCGATAAATTTAAAGAAACAAAATTGACTGCTATTGATGCAGATTTTGTCGGTGCGCCGCTGATTGCGGAATCACCAGTAAATATAGAGTGCCGTGTGGATCAGATATTGAAACTTGGCTCACATGATATGTTCTTAGCAAAGGTACTTGGCGTACATATCAGCAAAAAGTATCTAAATAAAAATCAAAAATTTGAGTTGGCGAAAGCAGAACCGATTGTGTATTCTCATGGGGAATATTACGGTCTTGGAGATCTAATTGGAAAATTCGGATATTCAGTGAAGAAATGAGGAAAACAATGAAAAATAATGTCGTATTGGTTGGTATGCCGGGGGCAGGGAAAAGTACAGTGGGGATTGTGCTGGCAAAACTGCTTGGCTACCGTTTTCTTGATTCTGACCTTGTGATTCAGGAGGCAGAAGGGCGTCTGCTGAAAGATATTATTGAGCAGGAGGGAATCACACGTTTTATTGAAATCGAGGAAAAGATCAATGCGGAAATCCGCGCGGAGCATACGGTAATTGCGACGGGCGGCAGTGTTGTTTATGGAAAAAAAGCGATGGAAAATATGCGCAGCTTGGGAAGGGTTGTATATATCAAGCTGTCTTATAAGGAGATTTGTTCTCGTGTCGGAAATGTGAAGCAGAGAGGGATTGTGCTGGCAAAAGGTCAGACATTCAGAGAGCTGTACGACGAGCGTATTTTGCTGTACGAGCATTATGCGGATCTTGTGATAGATGCTGAGAAAATGACAGTTGAAGAGACCGCAATGGGTATAAAAGAATTGCTGAAATAACAGCAGAACAGACGTGCGGTTTGAGTGGAAAATATTTTACAGTTCTATATAGAAAAAAGAATAATTTTTGGAAAAACTGCTGAAAATGAATTCTTAAATAGCCAAAAGGACAATTACATATTTACAAATAATGTGCTTGCGATATAATAGGAAAGAAATGGGTATAGGATTGAGCAAAAATGCTCATAGTATGGTTATAAGAGGTGTTGCCGGAAACGGGACACCATTATTATATATGGGCGGATTGAGCCGCCCGATTTCACGAGGTGGATGATGGAACAATATATTATAAAGGGCGGAAAAGCCCTTGCAGGTGAAGTATGTATCAATGGCGCTAAAAATGCAGCACTTGGGATTTTGGCAGCTTCGGTTATGACCGATGATTTTGTGACAATAGAGAATCTTCCAGATGTGCGCGATATTCATGTACTTTTGCAGGCGATCGAATCCATTGGCGCGAAGGTGGAGCGCGTCAACCGCCATACTGCACGTATTTGCGGCAGCACCATTTCTTCTGTTGTGGTGGAAAATGAATATATTCGCCGTATCCGCGCGTCCTATTACCTGCTTGGCGCGCTGCTTGGAAAATATAAAAATGCTCAAGTGTCGCTGCCGGGGGGATGCGATATTGGCAGCCGTCCGATCGACCAGCATATCAAGGGTTTTGAAGCGCTTGGCGCAAAGGTAAAGATTCATCACGGTATGATTGAGGCGGAAGCAGAACATTTGACAGGCAATCATATTTATCTTGATGTGGCGAGTGTGGGCGCAACGATCAATATTATGCTGGCTGCCGCGCTGGCGGATGGTCAGACCATCATTGAAAATCCGGCAAAAGAGCCTCATGTTGTCGATGTGGCAAGCTTTTTAAACAGCATGGGTGCAAATATTAAAGGAGCCGGCACGGATGTGATTCGCATTGTCGGCGTGACAAAGCTTCACGGAAGCACTTATTCTGTGATTCCAGACCAGATCGAAGCAGGTACATTTATGCTGGCGGCAGCTGCAACGCGCGGTGATGTGACAATCCGCAGTGTGATTCCGAAGCACTTGGAGGCAATCAGTGCAAAGCTTGTGGAGATTGGCGCGGAGGTTGAAGAGTTTGATGATGCAATCCGTGTGGTCGCGACAAAACGTCTTGGACATACGCAGATAAAAACACTGCCATATCCTGGTTTTCCAACAGATATGCAGCCGCAGATTACAGCGCTGCTTGCGATATGCAAGGGTACGAGCATTGTGACCGAGAGTATTTATGAGAACCGCTTTAAATATGTTGATGAGCTTGCCAGAATGGGTACAAACATTAAAGTAGAAGGAAATAATGCGATTGTAAACGGTGTGGCAGAGCTGACGGGAGCGAGCGTATGCGCCCCGGATTTGCGCGCTGGAGCCGCGCTGGTTATCGCCGGACTGGTAGCGGAAGGCTACACAACCGTTGAACAGATTTATTATATTGAACGTGGTTATGAATGTTTTGAACAGAAAATGCGCGAGCTTGGCGCTGATATGGAAAAAGTAGATTCTGAAGATAATAAAGCGATCCAAAAATTTAAATTAAAAGTAGGCTAAAACCGATAGAGCAACAAAAAAGTCCATTTTAAACTTTGTGTATTTCACAATTTTGGGAAGGCAAGGTTTTTTTGGCGTACAAAAATTTTGAAATACGAAAAGGAAAGCAACTAGACAGTAAAAGATGGAATATCAAAAGGGGTACTTTGTCCGTACAAAGTACCCCTGAAAGTGTTTGCCAATTACCCACCACCCAAAGATTTTATAAGGAGTATTTGTTAGATTTTATAAAATTATTTACAGAATTGCTTCGATATATAAGTCCGATTCTCTGGACAGGTCGATAAATTGTTTGCCGACCTGAATAACGGGCTTTGAGAGGCTGGTGCGGTTCATCATAACAATCGTACCTTCTGATTGGTCATTTAAGCGCACATTGTTGTTTAAGTAAGTCTGGTTGACATGCTCAAGGAATGTCATAACGGTGCGGGTATCAAACTTGGAAAGTCCCTCCGACTCAAAGATGCCAATCACTTCAAATGGACAGAGAGGACCACGGTAGACACGAGCCGCCGTCATTGCTTCATACA
Organism: uncultured Lachnospiraceae bacterium; assembly: GCA_947086895.1. GTDB lineage: Bacteria > Bacillota > Clostridia > Lachnospirales > Lachnospiraceae > RGIG4057. The sequence goes on from CAMUAR010000004.1 coordinate 59,528, forward strand.
CATCTGCAACCATAACAATTTTCGCAAAACGATCGATCTGGTCTCCTTTGATTCCCATTGGATAACCGCTGCCATCACAGCGCTCATGGTGCATCATTGCAGTCATTTGGACATGAATATTTGCATTTTGGGCGCGCAGAATATTATAGCCCCGCACTGGATGAGTTTTGACAGTATTAAATTCTGCCTCCGTCAATTTATCCGGTTTTTTAATGATTTCCGGCGGTATCATAATCTTGCCGATATCGTGAAGAAGACCGCACAAAGTTAATGTTTCAAGTTCTTTTTTGGTAAGGTGCAGCCAGCGGCCGAGAACATTCGAGATCAGCGCTACATTAAGGCAGTGCATGTAAGTTTCGTCGTCCTGGTTGCGCATATTGTGAATCATATCAAAAACATGCATACCATTTCGAGTGTACATCAAGATAGAGTTGATATCCTGAATCAGTTCTTCCGCATCAATCTGTTCGTCTTTTTCAACAATATCCGTTAAATGCCCGCGCAGATGTCCTTCGGATCTTAGCAGGGAGGAAGAAAAAGCTTTAAACTCCTTGGTCTTTTTTACTTTTTCAGAGTAGTGGAGTACCTTGAATGGCACAGTTTTGGAAGGTACAGAAGCATTGTCATCCAGCAGGATCGTAACCTGATGAATCGAGTAAAATTTTAATCGCGTGATAACTTTGTCTGTGACTGTTGTGTTGGCGCGGACAATCAGCAGGTTGTTTGGGGTATACACATCATCTGCGATCAGCATTCCAGGAACTGTCTGGCTTGTTAGGACTTGTAACTTTTTCATAGCGATGGCCTCCAATCGTTACAGATTTGCCTTGAAATTTACTGTAACAAATTTTTGCAGAAGGCCGGAGCCTTCTATATGGCAGGTGAATCATTAAATTTAAGGGGGTATTTGAGAGATTTGATGCAGTATCATGGATAAAATAGCAATATGCACAGATATAAGAAGAAATCTCCAACACGCCCTAACAACAATTATAGGAAAAATTTAAGGAAAAGTCAATTTATTTATGTAGTATGGTGTGAGAAATCTAGAAAAGTGGTTTTTATGTAGAGAAAGAAGAGATTATGGTAAAAAAAATTATTATAAATATAAAATAACTATTTAATGAATGCAAAAATCTTATTGATTAAAGTATAGAAAGTATTTTTGATTTTAAAATAGCTATACCGTCCAAATGAAAAAATAGCAGAAAAACATTTCTTGACAAACGATAAAAAAAAGAATATAATCAAAACAAGATACCCTTAGGGGGTATATGCGAAACCGCGGAATGGAGGCAGTATGAAACAGGAGGTATATAAAATTACCGGCATGAGCTGCGCAGCGTGCAGCAGCGCAGTAGAGCGTGTTACAAGAAAGATGGACGGCGTTGCGCGCAGTGATGTGAATTTGACAACCACAAAAATGCGGATTGAGTATGATGAAACAAAAGTTACGCCAGAGCTGATTATCGCAAAAATTGAGAAGGCAGGTTTCGGTGCAGAAATTTTTACCGACGATGCCGAAAAGCGCAGGCAGGAGGCAAAAGACCAGGAAAAAGAATTGAAAAACAGCAGAAGAAGACTTATTTTGGCGATAATTTTTGCCGCTCCGCTGCTCTATTTATCTATGGGTCATATGATGCCTTTTCCAATGCCAGTGCCAAAGGCATTTCATATGACGGAACATCCAATGACATTTGCGGTTGCTCAGCTTATTCTGACCGTGCCGATTCTTATATTTGGAAGAAATTTTTATATTCATGGTTTTCCGGCACTGTTAAAGGGAAATCCAAATATGGACTCGCTTGTTGCAATCGGCACAATGGCAGCATTTTTATATAGCCTTGTTATGACAATTTTGATTCCAAAAAACATGGAACATGTACACCAGCTCTATTATGAGTCGGCGGCGGTTGTTGTGACACTTGTTATGCTTGGCAAATATATGGAGAAGCGAAGCAAAGGAAAGACGTCTGAGGCGATACGCAAACTTATGGCGCTTGCTCCAGACACGGCGGTTCTGCTTATAGACGGCGCAGAGCGGGAAGTTCCAGTAGAACAACTTGAACCGGGAAATATAATCGTGATTCGCTCAGGCGCGAGAATTCCACTGGACGGAATTATTGTATCCGGCAGCGGCAGTGTTGATGAATCTATGCTTACCGGGGAGAGTCTTCCTGTTGATAAAGAAGCCGGCAGCGAAGTGATTGGCGGCAGCTTAAATTATGATGGATTGTTCCAGGTGAAAGTAACACGTACTGGGTCCGATACGACGCTTGCAAAAATTGTACAGTTGATGGAGGATGCACAGGGAAAGAAAGCACCAATCTCAAAAATTGCGGATAAAGTAGCTGGATATTTTGTCCCGGCAGTTATGGTGATCGCATTTGCAGCGGCAGTAATCTGGCTGCTGACAGGCAAAGATTTTTCATTTGCTCTGCGGATTTTTGTTTCTGTTCTTGTAATTGCATGTCCGTGTGCGTTAGGGCTTGCGACGCCGACTGCGATTATGGTAGGCACGGGGCTTGGCGCGCAGAACGGTATTCTGGTCAAATCCGGCGAAGCGTTGGAACTTGCGCAGCAAGTAGATACTGTTGTGCTTGATAAAACCGGGACAATCACAGAAGGAAAGCCAAAAGTAATCACTATACTGCACGATGGAATAGAGAGGGGAGAGCTGTTGGCGGTTGCCGCCGGAGCAGAAGCAGGCAGCGAACATCCTTTGGCCAAAGCAATTCTTTTTGAAGCGCAGGTGATTGGAGCAGAGGCTTATAAAGTATCAGAATTTCGCAATCTTGCGGGATATGGAGTTTATGCAAAACTTGCCGATAACAGGGAAGTTTATCTCGGCAAAGCTGGACTTGCAAAGGAGTACAGCAATAATGCTGAGGATTGGCAGGAGCGCGCTTCCGGGCTTGCCTCAAAGGGGCAGACGCCGATGTATGTGGTGGTGGATGGCAAAACCGTCGGCATCATCAGTGTGGCAGACCCAATCAAAGAAACCAGCGCGGCAGCGATAGACGCTCTGAAAAAAGACGGGGTGCGCGTTTATATGCTGACCGGGGACAATCGGTATACAGCAGAGTATATTGGAGCGCAGGCGCGTGTGGACGAGGTTGTTGCAGAAGTACTTCCACAGGATAAAGCGGGCATGATTGAGGAGTTGCAAAAACAGGGAAAAAGAGTTATGATGGTAGGCGATGGAATCAATGACGCGCCGGCTTTGGTGCAGGCGGAAGTTGGCTGTGCGATCGGCAGCGGCAGCGATATCGCCATTGACTCCGCAGATATTGTGCTGATGAAGTCCGATCTGATGGATGTACATCGCGCGATTCGCTTAAGTCGTATGACAATTCGAAATATACGGCAAAATTTATTTTGGGCGTTTTTTTATAATACCGTTGGAATACCTGTAGCCGCAGGGCTTTTGTATCCGTTTACAAAAACTTTGCTCAGCCCTATGATCGGTGGTTTTGCGATGTCTTTAAGCTCTGTGTGCGTTGTCAGCAATGCGCTTCGGCTGAGGTTTAAAAAGTTGTGATAAATACCGAGCTTAGTTTGTATTTTAGAAATGAGGATTTTTATGGGGGATTGTTGTCAGAAGAAGTATCGGGACAAATCGGAATCAAGTGAATTGATCCATCGATTGAACCGGATTGAAGGGCAGATTCGCGGCATACGCAATATGGTGGAAAATGATGTTTATTGTGTGGATATTTTAACGCAGGTATCCGCGGCAAACGCAGCACTGACTGCATTTAGCAAGGTGCTGTTAAACAATCATATCCGAACCTGTGTTGTGGAGGACATCCGTGCAGGGCAGGACGGTAAGGTGGAAGAACTGCTTGAGGCGATACAGAAGTTTATAAAATAAAAATATAAATAAAGAAAAAGTAAAGATAAAACAGGACAACCAAAAATATTTTAAATTTAAGGAGGAAATAAAATGACAACATTAGATGTGAAGGAAATGAGCTGCAATCATTGCGTAGAGCGTATTGGCAAGGCACTGGAGACCGCTGGCATCAAACACAGCATTGATCTGGCAACAAAGACGGTGACCATCGACGGCTGTGAAAATTGCGTAAAAAAAGCGATAGAGGAATTGGACGATATCGGTTTTACGGCGGAAGCCCGCGCATAATCAAAAGGGTTTTTCCAAGAGCATGTCTGAAAATTAAAAATTGCATAAAAGAAAGAGAAAAATGCGCTCGGAATCAATAACACAGCCCGGAAATTGCAGGATTGCAAATTTTCCGGGCTGTATTTTATAAGCGAATGCCTGTGAGAATAATTACAGCACTGTTACCTTTAAAATTTTTCTTTTTTTTAGTTTTATGAGATCGGCTCAAAATCTGCTGCGCCATGCTTGCAGAGCGGACATATAAAGTCGTCTGGAAGTTCGTCGCCCTCATAGATATACCCGCACACTTTGCAGACATATCCTTTTTTGCCTTCCGTTGCAGGCTTTGGCTTTACATTGTTCTGGTAGTAGGTGTAAGTCATAGTTTCTTTGTCGGATGTTACTCTTGCCTCTGTTACAGAACAAATAAACATTCCGTGAGTGTCAAGGTCAATATATTGTTCTACTTTAAGAGACAAAAAGGAATTGATGTATTTTGGCAGGAAGGCAAGCCCGTTGTCTGAGTGCAGAGGGGTAAGTCCTGCAAATTTATCCGCGTTTCTGCCGCTCTGGAAACCAAACGTTTCAAATACTTTAAAAGGAGCTTCCACCGATAGACAATTGACATTCATAATACCAGTTTGCTTGATAACGTGGTGGGAATAATTCTGCTTGTTGATTGTGACCGCAATACGGTTCGGCGTGTTTGTAACTTGGGATACTGTGTTGACAATCAGCCCGTTATCTTTTTTGCCGTCATTTGAAGTTACAACATAAAGTCCATAGCCAATATTGAACAGAGCGGACAAATCGTTTTTATTTGCAGTTTCGTCACACTGAGCAAGATAATCTTTGCAAAGTTCGTCCGCAAGAGCATCAAGCTGAGCAGTGCTGTCCGCGTTTAAAGCAGACATAATTTTCACTGTTGTGTCGGTGAACGTCAAGTTTTTACAACCTTCAAGCATTCCCTTCATTGTTTTTGCGGCAAGCGGCGCCCACGAGCCGTTTTCAATAAAAGCGACTGTTCTGTTCTGGAAATTGCGCTCTGTCAAGTGGTGGATAAATTCTTTCATAAATGGGAAAATATCCGCGTTGTAAGTTGTTGTGGCTAGAACAATCCGACCATAGCGGAATGCGGATTCCACAGCTTTTGCCATATCGCAGCGGGCGAGGTCGTAAACAACAACCTTTGGACAGCCTTTTGTGCGCAGTTTTTCAGCGAACAGATCAACTGCTTTTTTTGTATTTCCATAGATGGAAGTATAAGCGATTACAATACCGTCGCTTTCCACGGCATAGGATGACCATGTATTGTAAAGATCTAAGTAATATCCAAGGTTTTCCGTCAGTACTGGACCATGCAGCGGGCAGATTGTATTGATTTCAAGTGAAGCAGCTTTTTTCAGCAGTGCCTGCACCTGTGCGCCGTATTTTCCGACAATACCAATATAATATCTTCTCGCTTCACAAGCCCATTCTTCTTCGATATCAAGCGCGCCAAACTTGCCAAAACCATCGGCGGAGAACAGTACTTTATCTGTACTGTCATAAGTAACAATAACTTCCGGCCAATGAACCATCGGTGCGGTGACAAAAGCAAGCGTATGTTTGCCAAGAGACAGCGTGTCGCCTTCACCGACAACAATGCGATGATCCGAAAAATCTGTGCCAAAGAAATTTTGCATCATTACAAATGCTTTGGCAGAGGAAACAATAGTTGCTTCTGGATAAGCCTTTACAAAGTTTGCGATATTTGCCGAATGATCTGGCTCCATATGCTGTACAATAAGATAATCCGGTTTTCTGCTGCCAAGGACAGTTTCTAGGTTGTCCATCCATTCATGTGTAAAATTTCGGTCTACTGTGTCCATAACAGCAATTTTTTCATCAAGAATAACGTAGGAATTGTAGGACATTCCATTTGGGACGATATATTGTCCTTCAAATAAATCGACGGTGTGATCATTTACACCGACATAACGTATATCCTTTGAGATTTCCATAATTCCCTCCATTCTGCCGCACGTGCGGCATAATTTAATTTCATAGCCGTGGCAGCTATGTTTTGATAAATCAAAATACGAGAAACGTTGCAGTACTGTTGTGAAAATCTGGGATTTTCATAACTTGTGCGTGATCTGAAAATATTGAAAGATTGACAGCAGAGAATGCAGTCATTCTTTTTATTTTCGTTGTGCCTTCATAATTATACCATAATCAGGGAAGAAAGTATATTGGATTTTTTAAATAAAAGACTGCACAAACAAAAAAATGATCCTTTTTTCATAATTCTGTTTTGGCAGCTTAGCTTAAAAAAATGGCAGGATACCATTTGGATGCTTGCAGGGTGCAGGATTTTTGATAAAATGTAAAATAGTATATAAAACAATAAAAATTTGACAGGAGGAATACAGCGTTTGCAGATTGAAATAGAAATTGAAGAAAATCTTGCGGATACACAGATTACAATAAAATGCAGAGAAAAAAATGCATTTATCGACAAATTGGTGGCGGCGTTAAAAATTATTGACAGAAAGATTATGGTTTTCAATGGAGGTGATATTACACCGCTTGATTTGGAAGAAATTTTATATGCTGAATCAGTGGATGGAAAATGTTTTATATATACTGCAAAACAGGTTTATGAATCCTATCACAAACTTTATGAATTGGAAGAACAGCTTGCTGAATATATGTTTGTGCGCATTAGCAAATCAGGCATTGTAAATTTAAAAAATATTTTGTCGATCAAAGCCTACATTAACCGAAGACTACTGATAACAATGAGCAACAAAGAACAGTTGATTGTGTCAAGACAGTATGCAGGCGGGATTAAAACATTATTAGGAGTAAAATAGATGGAAGAGAAAAAACATTTATTAGATTATTTAGAACAGATTCTTGTGATTTTTGGAGTTTCGCTGCTTATCGTTTCTGTAATTTGTGTTGTTGTAGGAGATCATGCGAAAGGTTATTCTTCTATGTTTGAATTTGGCAGCGAGGGCATCCCAGTTCGTGTGGTTTTTCAGTATTTGCTGTCCTCTGCATGCATTACAGCACTGCGTTTTCTGTTTTTTTCAGATGTGCTGATTAAAAAGATGTCTATGGTTAAAAGAACTGGAAGTATGGTGGTCTCGGTTATTATTTTAATTGCAGTATTCGCTTATTACTTTCAATGGTTTCCGGTGGATGATCCAAAATGCTGGGTTGCTTTTTTTGTAAGTTTTAGCGTTAATTTTGCGGTGAGCGTGGCTGTTTCCGCTTGGCGGGAGTACACGGAAAATAAAAAACTTGCATCAGGTCTGCAAAATTTAAAAAAGCAGCAATAAAAAATATTGGATATCAATAAAACTTAAAATATAGAAAATCGTTTTTGAGAAAGGAGTATTATGAGAACATTTGTTAAAGTAGATAACCTTACCCATTCTTTTGGAGAAAAGATCGTTTTGGATGATATTTCTTTTCAGGTAAAACAGGGAGAAATTATTGGTCTTTTGGGACCCTCTGGAGCAGGAAAAACAACTTTGGTAAATTTATTAACAGGGCAGATTATGCCAACAAAAGGAACGATAATATTTGAGGCTTTGGATACCGGAAAAAATTTATTGAAAGAGTCTTTAAGAACAGAAAAAAAAGAAACAGCATGGAGCGATTTTCATGGAGACCAATCCGATCTATTGCAGATTTTAAACCCAGAAAAAAAGGTTTCTTTCCATAGAAAAAAAACAGTAAATGCGGGAATTATGATGGATCATTTTGGATTGTATGATCGACTATCGGTTTGGAGTAATTTAAAAATTTTTGCAAAACTTTATAAAGTTTCAGAGCAGAGAATTGATGAATTGTTGGAGAAAACAGAATTATCTCAGGCAAAGAAAACCATCGTTGGAAAGCTTTCGAAGGGGATGAAGAGCAGGGTAAATTTTTGCAGAGCACTTTTGAAAAAAGCAGATGTTTTATTTTTGGATGAGCCAACTTGCGGTCTTGACCCTGCGACAACAGAAAAACTGCATAAATTGATTGCAGAAGAAAAAAAATCTGGAACTACAATTTTTCTGACTACTCATAATATGTATGAGGCGAGAAAACTATGCGATCATATTCTGTTGCTGAATGATGGAAAAATTGTAGAACGAGGTGTGCCGGAAGAAATCTGTCTAAAATATTGTCTGAAAAATCAAATTGAAGTTATTTTAAAAAATGGGGAGCGGCATGAAATTCCAAATACCATGGAGAGCGCCAAAGTTCTTGCAGAATGGATGAAACAAGAAAATATTTTAAGCATACATTCCAAAGAGCCGAATCTGGAAACCGTATTTTTATATTTGACAGGAAAGGAGTTAGATCAATAATGAAACATGTATGGATAATTTTACAAAAACAATGGCAGGATACATGGAAAAATAAGGCGGTTCTGATACAATTTATTATGTTTCCTATATTGGCTGCAATTATGAAAAACTCTATTCAAATGGATGGTATGCCCGTTAATTTTTTTGTGAACTTATTTGCATCTATGTATGTTGGAATGGCGCCGCTTATAAGCACTTCCTCCATAATTTCCGAAGAGAAAGAAAAAAACACATTGCGGGTTTTAATAATGGCGGATGTAACACCGAAGGAATATCTTCTTGGAATCGGCTCTTATGTATTTTGCGCTTGTATGTTTGGAACAGCAGTATTTTGCTGTTTGCTGAACGATGTGACGACGAGTAAAAGAATTTTGTTTTTCTTTATTATGGCAGCGGGAATCATTGTATCCGTTTTACTTGGTGCAGCCGTTGGAGTCGGAAGTAAAAACCAGACGGAAGCGGTGTCGGTCAGTGTTCCTGTAATGATGATATTTTCTTTCCTGCCAATGCTGTCCATGTTTAATGATGTAATTGCAAAAATAGCGAAATTTACATATTCCGAACAGGTGCGTATTTTAGTGGAAGCACTTGGAGACGGTAAAATACATACCGTTGGAGCGGCAGTGATTGCGGGAAATATGCTGGTATTTGCGGGATTGTTCTGGATTTTATACCGAAAAAAGGGATTAGCCTAAGCTGCTTTAAAATGTATCTTAATATTGCAATCAATGAAAACAATTGTTGTTTCCTGGAAAAATAAGAGAGCATGTTGCAGGTACGGAAAGAATTATGATATAATATCCGCGAAAAGCAAAACGAATCAGTCAATATTTTAAAGGGAAAAACTCCTTTTTGTTTCTGATAGTTTAAAATATTGACTTGTGAGCGCGCTCCGCGACCGAAAAACCGCAGCACCGCAAGGTTTTGAGGTTTTGTTTTGGGTATTTTGGAAGACAGATACAATATCATCGCCGATTCAAATTGTGTTTTTAAAGAAGGATGGGAGAAAAAAAGGATTATGATTGAGATAGCAGGGAAATTTAACCGCGCAGTTTGCTACTGTACAGAACTTGAAGAGACGGCAGAAGAACAGATCCGCGCGGTCTGTGATCAGGAAGCGTTTCAGGACTGCAAAATTCGCATTATGCCGGATGTTCATGCGGGGAAGGGCTGCACGATTGGGACGACCATGACAATCACAGACAAGCTTGTTCCGGGAATGGTTGGGGTGGATATCGGCTGCGGTATGGAAACTGTAAAAATCAAAGAGCAGAATATTGATTTTAAAAAGCTGGATGAATTAATACACGCTGAGATTCCATGCGGGCGCGAAATTAGAGAAACCTCTCATAAGCTCAATAAGGAAATTGATTTGGAACAGCTGCGCTGTGCGCAGTTTGTCCATTTAGAACGCGCGTGCAAAAGTATTGGAACGCTGGGTGGAGGAAATCATTTTATTGAGATGGATCGCGGGGAGGACGGCAGTTTATATCTTGTTGTACATTCCGGCAGCCGCCATCTTGGGGTGGAAGTCGCAGACTATTATCAGGAGCAGGGAGGGCTTGCAATGTGGGGCGGCGCGCATCATCAAATTCAAGAGCTGATTACAGCGCTTAAAATGGAAGGGAGATTTCAGGAGATTGAACCGTCGGTCAGAGCTTTGAAAAAAGAGCATAAGCTTGCGATGCCAAAAGATTTAATTTATGTGGAAGGCAAACTGTTTGAAGATTATATTCATGATATGCGTATCGTGCAAAAGTTTGCGGTGCTGAACCGCAAGGCGATGACCGATGTTATTTTATTGGGTATGGGCTTTGAGCGGGTGGAGGAATTTACAACGATTCACAATTATATTGATACCGATGCGATGATTTTGCGAAAAGGTTCCGTGTCGGCAAAAGCTGGTGAAAAACTTCTCATTCCAATCAATATGCGGGATGGAAGTTTGATTTGTATTGGAAAAGGAAACAGCGAGTGGAATTGTTCCGCGCCGCACGGGGCAGGGCGATTGATGAGCCGAAAAAAAGCATTCGGTTCGCTGTCAATGGAACAGTACCGCAAAGAAATGGAAGGAATCTATACTACATGCGTTGTTCAGGACACATTGGATGAGTCTCCAATGGCATATAAAAGTATAACAGAGATTGTAACACAGATAGAACCAACTGTACAGATTGTAGAGCGGATCAAACCAGTATATAATTTTAAAGCGGCGGAGTGAGAATGTAATTTGAAAAATTTTTCTTTTTTAAGGATGGCTTAGAGAGGAAACAACAGGATCCTTGAAGTGGATTTTTATAAAAATAAGCAAGAAGGCAAATGGGAAGAACGGCTTGTATTGCAGAAACAAGGTGATTTATGAACATACAGATTTTTGGAACAAAAAAGGATTTTGACACAAAAAAAGCAGAGCGGTATTTTAAGGAACGAGGGATAAAATACCAATGGATCGATATGAGAGAAAAGGGGATGAGCAAAGGAGAATTTTGCGCGGTAAGTCAGAGCGTCGGAGGATTGGAAGTTATGCTGAATCAGGACAGCAAAGAAAAAGATTTACTGGCGTTGATTCGCTATTTGTCGCCGGAGGATCAACAAAAAAAGATTTTGGAAAACCAGACGGTCATTCGAGTTCCGATTGTCAGAAACGGAAGGCAGGCAACGCTTGGATATCAGCCGGAGGTGTGGAAGAACTGGAAATAGAACAAATCAGTAAAAAATGCAAAGTATACCGAAAAAACTGCATACTATACCAAGCTTTTCGGAATTTCAAATTTTCTGGTATAATAACATGGAAGTTCAGTTGTACAATATGCTTAATATATTCCAAAATATATTGCTGGTTTTTATAAAGTATTTTAAGTATTAAAAAGAATCCATTTTTTATAACAGACCGTTTGATGATAAATAATAAGCTTCGAGAAATGGGGGATAAAAAAGTATGTTGGGAGGTTCCGTCTATATTGCATTGATTCGGTATGCCATAAGTCTGATCGGGGTAATTATCTTTTTTTGCCTGATGAGCCAACCAAAATATTGTTTGAAAAAAACAATAATCTATTACAGCTGTTTTAGCGCAGCTGTAATTTTTACTGCGTGTATCTGGTATATTCTTGACTGGGAAAAATGCGTAAGAATGTCAGCTTTTGTAATGTTCATAAGTTTTTCTTTTTTTTCCATTTATATGAGCAGCGATAAGATTTACTTGTCCATATATAAATTAGCGCTTACGTTTTATCTGCTGGCAGTATTTTTAGTCACTGGAATTGAGGTTTCTCTTATATTTTTTCATAAGAATGTGTGGGCTGATATTATCGTGCGTCTTCTGCTGGTTTGTATTATGGCTTTTTTTATTGAGACCAAAGTCAAAGCTTCTATTCGCGGGTTTGGCAATTATGTCGAAAATGAGCTAGATCAATTTAGTATTACAATTATGATTATCAGCATTCTTTTTGGAATAGGATTTATTCTGAATCCAACAATAAAAGAACAAACTCCATATCGTCTTTTTCAAATTATTATCAATTTTTTTTTAACAGGAGCTTTGCAGTTTTTAGTGTTTCGACTTTATTTACATATTGGAAAAGAAAAGCAGTATGAGAAAGAAAATCAGTTAATGCAGATGAATCACCGGCTGTTGGAGCGAAATATGGAACTTTTGGAGGAGTCTGTGGAATCAAGCAGAAGGATCCGGCATGATGTAAGGCACCATAATGCGGTGATTGCGGAATATGCCCGAAGAGGGCAAAGAGAGGAACTGCTTCAATACTTAAAAGAATATGATAAGAAAACAGACGAGGATACGGCGGAAGTAATTTGCGCTAACACTGCAGTCAACAATATTTTGTCCGCGTATACGAGATGGGCGAAAAAAGAACAGATTCAAGTTACATTGGATGTAGAACTTGGCAGAACTCTGACAATACCAAATATTGATTTGGTAACGATATTGGCAAATGCTTACGAGAATGCAATCTATGGCTGTATTGAGGTAAAAAAACAGTCAAAAGAACAGGAATGCCAAATTCACCTAATGCTTAAAAAAAAGAAAAACAAGCTGGTAATTTATTGCAGCAATACATGCCGGATTGAGACAGAACTAAAAAATGGACAGCCAAAGCCAGAATTTACCGGAGGGATCGGCGTGTCAAGTATTATTAAAACAGCAGATAATTTTGATGGTGAATATGATTTTAAAAACGATAACGGGCTGTTTATTTTTCGATTGATTATAAATATTCCTGCGGCGGTTTCATCAGAAAGATTGGATTAAAAGGGGTACAGTTTATGTATTTGATAGCGCTTTGTGATGATGAATTGACAGAATTAAATAAAACAAAGTTGATGTTGGAAAACTATACAAAAGAGCATCCTGAAATTGATTTTACAATAACATGTTTTCAGAGTGCTGACGACTTGATTTACAAAATTGGAGAAAAAAATTATCTGCCAGATCTTATTTTTCTGGATATTTATATGCGGGAAAAAATGGGGATCAAAGCAGCGCAGGAACTTCGCGATATGGGCAGTCAAAGCAAAATTATATTTCTCACTATGTCGAAGGAACACGCATTGGATGCGTTTGGGGTGGATGCGGTGCAGTATTTGGTAAAGCCAGTATCAGAGAAAATATTATTTTCTGTGCTGGATAGATTTTTAGGCGAAGTGGAGGAGGAGCGAAAAAAATATATTCTTCTGAGAGTGGATGGAAGAATACAGCGCGTGCCGCTAAATAATATTATGTATTGTGAAGCGAGAGGAAAATTGCAGTGTATTTATCTTGTGGATGGCACACAATGTCTGCTGCGTATGACAATGGCAGAAATCTATGAGATGCTTTCTTTGTACCGGGAATTTATCAGAGTTGGGATAGCTTATATTGTAAATCTGGAATATATCGATAATTTAAATGCGGAAGATATCTGTCTGAATACAGGAAAAAAGATTTATCTGCCAAGAGGAGCTTACAAGGCGTTGAAAGAACAATATTTTCGGTATTACTGCGAGGAGGCTTAAAAAGCGAAACGTCTTTTGCAATAATGCTTTTCTTGTTTTTTGTCTATTTACTTCGTGCCAGAAAAAGGTTATAATATGTTATATATAAGGTATGCTTACTTTTCTGCTGGCAAAAATTTAGCAGCAGATTATTTGTGTATATCGATGGAGGCTTTTCTATGGAACGAAGGGAACAAAAAGAAGTCTTGCTGCCAAGATATATTTTTTGCTTATGTGTTGCTGCAGTGTTATTATATTTGATTTTGGGACAAATGCTGCTTCCAAATGAATCGGGAGCTGACTATGCGGATGGCCGCAGACTGGATGTAGCGTGGGTGCGTGTCCAGCCAGATCAGACAAGAGAAAATATTGTTTTGCCTGCCAAGCTGGATGCCGCTAAGGGTGAGACGGTTGTGATTGAAGCGGCGCTTCCGCAGATAATAAAAGACAATGCAAATATCAGTATTGCAAGTGTTCGTCAAAATATCGATATTTTTATTGACGGGGAACTGCGGTACCATTTTGATACAAAAGATTCCAGATTATTTGGAAAATATAATGCATTTGCCTATATTTTTATGACAGTAAATAAAACCGATGCAGGCAAAATATTACGCATTGAATCTACAAGTGAATCAAAATATGCAGGATGGTTGAGTGAAGTTTATTTTGGAGAAAAAATGGATATCTGGAAAGTGTACGTGCGCCAGTACGGTCCGAGGCTTGTGATTGCAATTTTCCTGCTTGTCTTTGCTGTTATTATTATTACATTCAGTTTGGCGATACGATTTAGTTTTAAAAAGAGCATTGCACTTGAATACTTAGGTTGGTGTGCTCTGCTGATTGCAAGCTGGATGATCTGTGAATCGAGATTGCGGCAGTTGTACTTTCCTAATTTTTCTGTCGCTTCGGATGTCGCTTTTTTTTCGGGATCATTACTGCCATTTCCGCTGCTTAACTATGTAAATAGTATACAAGGCGCTCGATATGTAAAATATTTTTCTGTGTTAAAATGGATTATCGCTGCTGGTTCTCTTTTATGTAGTATTCTTCATATCACTCATGTCGTTGATTTTGCAGACAGTATGTTATTTCTGTATTTTGCATTATTTGCTGCTATCCTTTTGGCAGGCGTCACAAGCGCTATTGATGTTTTTCACAAAAAAAAGCGGGGATACTGGCTGGTTCTTGCAGGCTATTGTGTTTTGTTTGTCGGCTCGATGCATGAAGTAACACAAGTTTACTTGGGAAGAAATCGAAATACCGGAATATTGTTTGCCGCTGTTATGTTGTTTGTGCTTGCCCTTGTAAAGACAGGAAAAGATGTCAGCAATATGGAAAAAGAAAAGCGAACAGCGATTTCTTTAAGTCAGGCGCAAAATAATTTTCTTGCTAATATGTCTCATGAGATACGAACGCCAATCAATACCATTATTGGGATGAATGAGATGATTCTCAGGGAGAGCAGAGAGTTTTCTGTTTTGGAGTATGCGCAGAATACGGAGAATGCCAGCAGAATGCTTCTTGCACTTGTCAATGATATTCTGGATTTTTCAAAGATGGAATCAGGAAACATGGAGATTGTCAAAAAATCATATCATTTGGCTTCTTTGCTGAACGATGAGATGCAGATGATCGAGGAAAAGGCGAGAAAAAAGAATTTGCAGGTAATTTTAAGTATTGATGAGAATTTGCCGTCAAATTTGATTGGGGATGAAGTGAGAATTAAACAGATTCTAACAAATCTTCTGACAAATGCGGTGAAGTATACACAGAGCGGCAGTGTAACGTTAAGTGTGTACGGCGAGTGGGCAGGCGGAGAGCAGTTTGCGTTAAAGATGTGCGTGCAGGATACGGGCGTGGGGATGCGCGAGGAGGATCTGCAGCAGTTGTTTACGCGGTTTACGCGGTTTGACCGTCAGAAAAACAGCACCATCGAGGGGACGGGGCTAGGGCTTGCGATCACAAAAAGGCTGGTTGATTTAATGCAGGGTGAGATTCAGGTTGAGAGCCGTTACGGGGAAGGTACTTCATTTACAGTTACAATACCGCAGGAGATCACAAGCGGAGCGACGTTTGGCGTGCAGCAGGTGAGCCGGCAGGAGACCAGTACACGCAAGCCTTATGAAGAGTCATTTCATGCGCCGGATGCAAGAGTATTGATTGTCGATGATAATAAAATGAATCTCGCGGTTGCGAAGGGGCTTTTAAAGCGAACAGAAATGCAGGTAGACACAGCAATAAGCGGGCAAAAATGTCTTGAGATAACAAGAGAGAAAAAGTATCATGTTATTCTTATGGATCATATGATGCCAGAGATGGATGGTATTGAAACATTTCATCACCTGAGGGAAGAAAAGGACAATCCAAATCAAAATACTCCGGTAATTGCATTGACAGCGAATGCAATTGCAGGAATTCGGGACGAATATATCCGTGAAGGTTTTGCAGATTACATATCAAAGCCGATCGATGCATCGCAATTAGAGAGTATGCTTTTAATTCATCTTCCAGAAGATGTGGTTCAAAGGAAAATAAAATCAGGGGAAGAAAGCTAAAAGATGTTTTTTTGTTTTTTGTGAAAATTGAATTACGGGAAAGCACAGCAGTAAGGCTTAGTTGTAGTTGGGGAAAGGAAATTGGAGGTATTTAAAGATGGGGCTTTTTAAGCGGAAAGAAAAAGCGGGGAAAAAGGAGACTTTGCACCAAAGCAGAGTGTGGATTGATCAGGCGGTTGGAGTGGAGTACTGTGCGGGCAGTACAGAGATGTATCTTGAGATATTGCAGGATTATTGCAGCGAGTCGCAGAAAATTAAAAAACAGCTGGAAGAATGTATGAAAAAACAGGATTGGAAAAATTTTACAGTCTATGTGCATTCGGTAAAAAGTTCTTCCAAGACAATAGGGGCTGTGGATTTTAGCGACGAGGCATTAAAACTTGAAATGGCAGCAAAAGAAGGAGATCTTAAGACAATTCAAAAGGAATGGTCAGAATTTTGTTTGCATTTTGAACAGGTAATTCGGGAGGCAGAACAAGTTTCGGCAGTCTAGCGGCAGAGTTTGGATGGATTTTCCAATGAAAAAAACTGTTGACAATACCGCTGTTATGTTATATGCTTGTGGCTACAAGTTATAATTAAGTGAATAGAAAACATTTCTCTTATTCAGAGTGACGGAGAGTAAAGACTCTGTGAAGTCACGGCAACCCCCGCAGCGGAAGGTGCCAAGTTGAGCGAGCAATCGAACAATAAGGGGATTTGCCAAGTATCATTGCCAAGTCCGCCTGTTGCGGGCTTGATTTTTTTAGTAAATAAAAAATACACATCCGCAGCACACCGTTTTATAAAGCGGCAGATGGATGAGGAAACTCGGTTAATATAAAACGTTATCTGAGAGAATGAACCGATTTGCAGAGATAACCTGTAGTTGTTTGGAAATGAAAATTGCTTCTTGTGCTTATGCACTGCTGGTACAAGATTGCTAAAAAGTAGAAGTAGTGCAGAAAAGAGGATTTTATGGAAGAAAAAAGATTATTTACATCAGAGTCTGTAACTGAAGGACATCCAGACAAAATTTGTGACCAGATTTCCGACGCGGTGCTGGATGCTTTGATGGAGCAAGATCCAATGAGCCGCGTTGCATGTGAGACGGCGATTACAACAGGGCTTGTGCTTGTGATGGGCGAGATTACGACAAAAGGCTATGTGGATATTCAAAAGATTGTGCGTGACACGATCCGCGAGATTGGTTATGACCGGGCGAAATATGGATTTGACTGTGATACATGCGGCGTTATCGTATCGCTGGACGAGCAGTCAAAAGATATCGCAATGGGAGTTGACAAAGCTTATGAGGTAAAAAAGTGTGAGACAGCGAAGGAGGACATTGAGGCGATTGGCGCGGGAGACCAGGGGATGATGTTTGGTTATGCGACCAATGAGACGGAGGAATATATGCCGTATCCAATCTCACTGGCTCACAAATTGACAAAGCAGCTTACAAAGGTGCGCAAAGAGGGAGTACTTTCGTATTTAAGACCAGACGGAAAATCACAGGTAACCGTAGAGTATGACAGCGACGGAAAACCAGTTCATTTAAATACCGTTGTTTTATCAACGCAGCATGATCCGGAAGTGACACAAGAACAGATTTATACAGATATTAAAAAGTATGTATTTGAGCCTGTGCTTCCAAAAGAACTGGTGGATGAGAATACAAAATATTATATTAACCCAACCGGGCGTTTTGTGATTGGCGGACCGAACGGCGACAGTGGATTGACAGGAAGAAAGATTATTGTTGATACATATGGCGGATATGCGCGTCACGGCGGCGGTGCATTTTCGGGAAAGGACTGTACGAAAGTGGATCGTTCCGCGGCTTATGCGGCGCGGTATGCAGCGAAAAATCTTGTTGCGGCTGGTCTGTGCGACCGGTGTGAACTTCAGCTTTCCTACGCGATTGGCGTTGCGCACCCAACTTCGGTCAATATTGATACATTTGGAACAGGAAAACTTAGTGACAATGAACTGGTCAGCATTGTGCGTGAAAATTTTGATCTTCGTCCGGCAGGCATTATCCAAATGCTTGATTTGCGCAGACCGATTTATAAGCAGACTGCGGCTTATGGGCATTTTGGAAGAACGGATCTTGATCTTCCATGGGAGAAACTGGATCGAGTAGAGCAGCTGAAAAAGTATTTGCTTTAGGAGGCTTTTGTGGATTTAAAAAAGCGTTTGAGGACAGCTTTTGTCATTATGATTATACTTCCGATTATGATGATGGGGATCTGCGCAAAATTTATTATTGAATCTACGGGGACGTCCGTACAGGAAACTTATGATGTCGATGCAGATACGATGCAAGTGCTGACAAACCCACTGCGCATTTTAAATCGTGTGACAAGAGAGGCGTATAATCAAATTAAATTATATGCAATCCGTGAGCCGGAAAAATTGGAAGATCTGGAATATATCGCATCGATGAACAAAGAACTTTTATCCAAATATTCGTATCTTGTTATCCGCAAGGAAAATGAAATTGTCTATTATGGCGGCAGAGACAACATAACAGCAATTCAGTCAATTCTGCCGGAATTTGGCGATTACAGTACGGATGTGGATGGAGGACTTTATATCGGAGATCTTAAGCCAGTACTGATAAAACATCAGGATTTCTATTTTTCGGACGGCAGCGAGGGAAGTGTATTTATTGTAACAGAAGTGAATGTCCTTGTGCCGCAGCTAAGAACGTCCATTGTCCAGGTTATTGTCTGTATGATTATTATTGTGATTATGACGGCAATCATTCTTGTAGTGTGGCTGTACCGGACAATTATCCGACCGCTTGATATTTTGAAAGCAGCCACAAACGAGATGAAGTACGGAAATTTAAATTATTCCATTTCCGGCGACCCAAAGGACGAGATCGGACAGCTGTGTCAGGACTTTGAAGAAATGAGAATCCATTTAAAGGAGCTGATTGAAGAAAGACTTCAGTACGAGCAGGATTCCAAAGAGCTGATCAGCAATATTTCCCATGATCTAAAAACTCCGCTGACCGCGATTAAAGGATATGCAGAAGGGATTATGGATGGTATTGCGGATACGCCGGAGAAAATGGAGAAATACTTAAAAACAATATATACAAAAGCGAATGATATGTCGGGGCTTGTGGATGAGCTGTCGTTTTTCTCAAAAATTGACAGCAATATTGTCCCGTATAATTTTACAGTTTTGGATGCAAATGAATATTTTATGGATTGCATTGAAGAACTGCGCCTTGACCTTGAAGTAAAAAATATCGAACTGAAACTTTTCAATGAACTTGATAAGGGAACAAAAATTTCTGCTGATCCAGAACAGTTAAAAAGAGTAATCAATAATATTGTCGGGAACTCTGTAAAATATCTGGATAAAGAAAAGGGGCATGTGCGTTTTTGTTTAAAAGACGTCAGCGATAAACTTCAAGTGGAACTTGCCGACAATGGCGCTGGAATTGCAGCGAAAGATCTGCCGTATATTTTTGATCGCTTTTACCGAGCAGATGCTTCGAGAAATTCAAGAAAAGGAGGCACTGGTTTAGGGCTTGCGATTGCAAAAAAAATTATCGAAGAACACTGCGGAGAAATTTGGGCGGTGAGCGATGAAGGCATTGGAACCGCAATTTATTTTACTTTGCCGAAAGTTGTGTCAGAACCGAAACTTGAAGCGAAAAGTTTAGCATCGGAGGAAAAAAAGCGCCACTTAAAAAATATAAAAGTAAAACCATAAGTCTATTGTGCAAATTTGTGTTGGAACGTCATAAATTTGTTTGGTGACAGGCACAAAATTTCAGTTTGTGTTTTTGTATCGCAGGAACGTTCCAGAATGGGGATCAGAATGAGCAGGATTTTAATAGTAGAAGATGAAACGGCGATTGCGGAGCTGGAAAAGGATTATTTGGAGCTTTCAGGATTTGAAGTGGTAATTGAAAACAGCGGTGATACTGGATTGGAGCGTGCGCTCAAAGAAGAATTTAATCTGGTGATTCTGGATTTGATGCTTCCGAAAGTGGATGGTTTTGAAATTTGCCGTCAGATACGCGAAATTAAAAATGTACCGGTGATTATGGTTTCAGCAAAAAAGGATGATATTGATAAGATCCGGGGGCTTGGACTGGGTGCGGACGACTATATGACGAAACCGTTTAGCCCAAGCGAGCTTGTGGCGCGTGTTAAGGCGCACATGGCGCGCTATGAGAGATTGATTGGATCGAATGTGAAAGAGAATGAGATTATTGAGATCCGCGGTATCCGCATTGACAAGACTGCAAGGCGCGTCTATGTCAACGGCGAGGAGAGAACATTTACAACAAAAGAATTTGATTTGCTTACATTCCTTGCAGAAAATCCGAACCATGTTTATACAAAAGAAGAGCTTTTTCAGAAAATTTGGGATATGGAATCGATCGGAGATATTGCAACGGTAACTGTGCATATTAAAAAGATCCGTGAGAAAATTGAGGTGAATACTTCAAAGCCGCAGTATATTGAAACAATCTGGGGAGTAGGCTACCGGTTTAAAGTATAATAGAGAGAAAAATTCTTTTGCGAGCGATCAAGATGATAATTGATATTTTTTTCTTGACAAATAAAAGCCCGTCTGGTATGGTAGATTTTGATAAAAGGGAGTAGTTGGCATCCTCGGGATGTTTGCGGAATCGTCAGTACGATTGAAAAATCCGGTTCGTAACAAAGCAGCGAGACTTTTGTCGTAATTTCATTACGACAGAAGTCTCTTTTTATGCGCAGACCCGTACAGTGGAATTACGCCGCTGGCGCACGGGTTGCGCGGCAAGTAGGGAAGACAAACCTTCCCTGCTTGATTGCAAACGGGCGTCCAAAGAAAAAATATTATCAAAAGCTGACGAACGCTTGCACAAGTTATGCACCGCTTTGGTGGTCTGTGGGATTTTTGTACCCGATTGCGCAAAGCTGCAGAACCGCTTGAACAGATAAGCGGAGAAGAAAAACAGCCTCCGCGAGATTGTGCTGCCTTGATACAAAAATATGTTGCGAGAATAAAAATAGGCAGCGCGACAGAGAGAAGAAAAAATTCTTCTGATAAAAGTATTTTTGGAGAGTGTGTCAAAAGCGGCTGTATCACGCAGGAATTGGCAATACTGATCTTTGAGAGATTGTAGGCGAAGAAAAATGTGGCTGACAGAACGCGGAAAGAGAGGCAAAGGATGGAAATTTTATGGCAGGTTTTGTTGTTGGTAGCAGGTTTTGTAATGCTGGTAAAGGGCGCAGACTGGTTTGTTGACGGTGCGGCAGGAATCGCAGAGCGTTTTGGGATACCGCAGCTTGTTATTGGTCTTACGATTGTCGCGATGGGAACAAGCGCGCCGGAGGCAGCAGTTAGCTTGTCGGCAGCATTTAAAGGAACCGCGGATATTACAATGGGGAATATTGTCGGAAGCAACATATTAAATATTTTAATTATTTTGGGTATTACTTCCGTTATTGTAGCAGTTGCAGTACAGCGGTCTACCGTAATTTATGAAACGCCGTTTATGATTGGAATTACTGTGCTTTTAATGATCTTTGGAATAACAGGCAATGTAGTAAGCCGTGTGGAAGGCGTTGTTTTATGGGGATTTTTTATTCTTTATCTCGCATACCTGCTTCGTATGACAAAACATCAGCAGACCGAGAAAAAAGAAAAAAAGGAAAAAGAAAAAGGAAATCTGTGGAAGCTTCTTTTGCTGGTTGTAGTTGGTTTAACACTTGTTGTGCTTGGAAGTGATGTAGCGGTGGATGCGGCGACCGCGCTTGCAAAAATGGCAAAGATTTCAGATAAATTTATTGGGTTGACCGTTATCGCTCTCGGAACGTCTTTACCAGAACTTGTGACAAGTGTGTCAGCGGCGAGAAAAGGAAAGGCAGATATTGCGATCGGGAATATTGTCGGAAGCAATATTATGAATATTTTATTTGTGATCGGAACGACCGCACTGATTACTCCAGTGCCATTTGCGGCGGGATTTGTTACGGATATGCTGATTGCTGTTGTATCGGGCATACTGTTATTTATATGTATTTTTCGGACAAATAAATTGACCAGACCAGGAGGAGTTGTTATGTTGCTTGGATATGCCGCTTATTTTGTTTATTTATGTGTCGGAAAATAATGGTGGAAAAGAAACGCATAATATGTTAGACTGATAGTGAAAATGGTTAAGCAGTTCCAAGCTGGCAAGACTGCAATAAAGGATTGATATTTTATGGAATCATTGGAACAGATTATGCGGAGAATTCATGTGCTGTTTGCCCGGTGCGAGCAGTATGGAGAAAAGACGGACAATAAAATTATTGTGCCAAAGAAAGAAGTTTTTCATTTACTTGAACAGCTTAATCTTGCTGTAATCGCCATGATGGATCAGTATGAGGGAACGAAAGAAAGCAGGGAGCGCGGGCTTGCAGATTACGAGCGCAGCAAAGAAAAACTGGTTGAAAAGGCACAGGAAAATGCAGATGATGTGTATGCCGCTTCGCTGATTTATACAGACAATATGTTAGAAGAAATTGAATCGATTGTCGAGGAGACAAAAGAAAATATGTGGGAGCAGTACGCTCGCATGGCAGAGCGTTTGGACGCGCAGGCAAAACTTTTGACAGAAAACCAGGAAGAGATCAAGCAGCAGTTAAATGCCATGGCGCAGGGAGGCAAGTACCTGCGTCTGATTGAGCGCGAGAACGCCCGCATCAAACAAAGGCAGGAAGAACTCGATTCCGAAGAAGACTATGAAGAAGAGGACGAGGAAACAATCGATGAGGAGGACGAAGAAGAACCGTCAGAGTCCAATCAGGAGCAAGAAGATGAGGGGGAGATTGACTGGGATAATTTTGTGGTAGATATTACGGAAGAGTATGACGATATTGTAGGGGAAGCAAAAAAACCAAAATCAAAACCGAAAACAGTAAAAACAAAAAAGTCCAGCAGTGCGCCTGCAAAGAAACGGGCGAGAATGCTGCCGGATCTTGAGGCGGAGTGGGAGGCGGAAGCGCGTCCAGTAAAAAAAATAGGCACTGCTTTCTATGAGGATGTTGGTCAGTCTTATGATGAACCTGTCAGAAAGCAAAGTTATGAAATTAAGATAAACCAGGCGTATTTTGATCAGATTGGCGGAAGCTCTGCCGACTTGGACGCAGAATATTATCTGTGGAAGGCGCAGCAGGACGGAACCTCCGTGGATGAAGCGATTCTTGATGGTGAAAACAACAAAACAAAAGTGCAGGATCAACAGGATAAGAGAAAAAATAAAAAGGGAAACAAGAAGAAATTTGGCAAACAAAGGTAAAATATATTTTTTGCTGTTATACCTGGACATCACTTGACATAAAATGAAAATTGGATATAATTAAGAAAAGCTGATGCAGAGGAATTATGCCGACGCGAAAGCGGGAAATATAAAAATAAAAAAATCGTTCTAAGGCACGAGGGTACGCCCCAAGTGGTAAGGCGGTGAGAAAAAATGAATGGAAAGCGCTGCAATCGGATTGTTCGGATGTACATTCGCTTGTTTTTCCCGTGCCTTTGGCGCGGGATTTTTTTTTATGCGCACGCCCGCAAAAGGAAAATAGTTGCTCCGCAACATGCGGGCGGCGCGACAAGTATCGGAGAAAAACGTTCCGCTGCTTGATTGTGAGAACACGCCCGCAAAAGGAAAATAGTTGCTCCGCAACATGCGGGCATTAAATTGTGTATAAGGAGGTGAGGGATTGGAGGATGAAAATAGAATTGCCCTGATTGGAATTATTGTGGAGGAGCCAAGTGCCGCGGAGCAAGTCAATCGTATTTTGCACGAGTTTGCAGAATATATTGTCGGGCGGATGGGGGTTCCATACAAACAAAGGAATATCAGCATTGTCAGCATTGTGATTGATGCCCAAAACAATGTAATCAGTTCGCTTTCCGGCAAACTTGGGATGGTACATGGTATCCGGGTAAAAACGATGTATGCAAAACAATAACGACAAATTTTATAGGTAAGGCAGACCATCCGTGTTGCTTGCGGATGGTTTCATGTTCAAAAAGGTTTGGAGAATTTCTGAGTTTTGAGATCGTCTATAATTTAAGAAAGGAGAACAGCACTTTTTCCGCAAAAAAGCGGATTTTGGTGCTTGTCGAAATTTATGAGATCAAAATTTATAAAATTAAAGAAAAGTTTAAAGCAGCATACCGCTGCACTGGCGCTTGGTTTTGCGATGATAATGGTGATATTTGCAGGATGCGGAACAAAGAAAGATCAGAACAATCAGGATATTACGCCAAGTCCAACCCCGGAAGGATGGGTGCGGCCGACCATAGCTGCACCGACGACAGATCCAGATGCACCTACTCCAACTATAGTGCCGGGAACGGAACAGACGGAGAATGAAAATCCTGATGTACTGCCGCAGGAAAAAATAGAAATTTCGGTTGCGGCGTTAAAAGGACCAACTGCGATTGGTATGGTAGGATTGATGGAAAATGCAGAAAATAATTTGACGACAAATCATTATAATTTTACAATCGCTGGTACGGCAGACGAATTGACAGCAAATATAATAAAGGGGGAGATTCAGATTGCTGCGGTTCCATGCAACCTTGCAAGTGTGCTTTATAACAAGACAGGCGGTGCAGTACAGCTCGCAGCGATCAATACGACAAGTGTTCTTTATATTGTTGAAACAGGAGAGAGCATTCAGTCTGTGGAAGATTTGAAAGGGCGGACAATTTATTCAACCGGAAAGGGAACAACACCAGAATACACATTAAATTATCTTCTGCGCACAGCGGGGATTGACCCGGAAAAAGACGTGACAATTGAGTATAAGTCGGAGGCAGCTGAGGTTGCAGCGCTTTTAGCAGAAAGTGAAAATGCAGTTGCAATGCTTCCGCAGCCTTATGTCACCGTTGCAATGACACAGAATAATAAACTTCGGATTGCATTGGATGTCGCAGCAGAATGGGAAAAGTATGCAAATGACAAAAGTTCCGTTGTGACAGGCGTTGTATTGATAAATAAAAAATTTGCCGAGGAAAATAAGGAGGCAGTGGATGCGTTTCTTACGGAATATGCAGCTTCAACAAAGTATGTGACAGAAAATGTGGAAGCCGCCGCACAACTTGTAGAACAGTATGATATTGTCAAAGCTGCTGTAGCGACAAAGGCGATTCCGTACTGCAATATTGTATTTATAACCGGTGAAGAAATGCAGACAAAAGTGAGCGGTTATTTAAAGGTACTGTTTGACCAGGAACCAGCAAGCATCGGCGGAGCAATGCCGGAAGAAGATTTTTATTATACATTGCCTTGACAAAATGAATCGATTAAGTTAAAATCGAACTATTCATAATTATTTCGATTTGTCAAGAAATTTTTGTAGTATCAAACATGGCAGTGAAGAGGATTAGTATGTTTGGCGGTCATAACAGAGAAGGGGGATTTGGTGAAAACCCTTATGATGCGCAGGCAGAACCGGCCTTGGAGCTTCTTCGTGAAAGCGAAGCGCATTCCAGCGTTATCAGGAACAAAAAAAGAGGGCTGTCGCAAGATGGTCAATTTGGGTGGTACCGCCGAGATATTCGGTCCCTTATCGCAAGATAGGGGACTGTTTTTTTGCATACGGACGCGGAAAGGAAATTAGCGTCCGGCATGTAAGCAACCTGATTCAGCACAAGCGTTCAAGGGAAATATATGGAGAAGCAGAGGAAAGCCAAGGAACCTGATTGTACACAGGCGTTCAGGGGAAAAGATGCGCGGCGGGTGGAAAACTTTACTGCTTGGTTGTACCATTCAAAAAATATCTTAAGAATTCGTTTCTGACGCAGTGCGAAAAGCGGAGTAATGGAGAGACTTTCCCGTTCGGTTGTGCAGGAACGCAAGCAGAAAAAATTTTTTCTGCTTGATTATGTATGTAGGTTTAAAAATAAAAAAAGGAAAGGAAAAGCTAACTTAGATGAATTGTCATCTGGCGTATGTACGGCTGCATACGTTTTTAGCAGCAGAAAAAAATGGGAAATGACAAAAAGCTTGTGGAAGAGATTACTTCCATGGAGGAAGACTTCGCGCAATGGTATACGGATGTGGTAAAAAAGGCGGAGCTTGTAGAATATTCCGGCGTGCGCGGCTGCACGATTTTTCGTCCAGCGGGTTACGCGATCTGGGAATTGATTCAGAAGGAGCTGGACGCCCGTTTTAAAGAGGTTGGTGTAGAGAATGTTTATATGCCGATGTTTATTCCTGAGAGCCTTTTGCAAAAAGAAAAAGATCATGTGGAAGGGTTTGCACCAGAAGTAGCATGGGTGACTCACGGCGGCGGAGAACAGCTTCAGGAACGACTTTGTGTGCGACCGACTTCAGAGACTATATTCTGTGATTTTTATGCTAAAATTATCGAATCTTACCGCGATCTGCCAAAGGTATATAATCAGTGGTGTTCAGTAGTGCGCTGGGAAAAAACAACACGTCCATTTCTGCGCACAATGGAATTTTTATGGCAGGAGGGTCATACAGCGCACGCTACTGCAGAGGAAGCCGAGGAGCGCACAATACAGATGCTGAATTTATATGCGGACTTCTGCGAGGAAGTTCTTGCAATTCCGATGGTAAAGGGAAAAAAGACAGACAAAGAAAAATTTGCGGGCGCGGAGGCAACTTATACAATCGAGGCGCTGATGCATGACGGAAAAGCGCTTCAGTCCGGCACAAGCCATAATTTTGGCGATGGTTTTGCGAAAGCGTTCGAGATTCAGTATACCGATAAAGATAATACATTAAAATATGTGCATCAGACGTCATGGGGTATGACAACACGTCTGATTGGCGCAATTATTATGGTACATGGCGACAACAGCGGGCTTGTACTGCCGCCGATGGTAGCGCCGACCCAGATTATGATTATTCCAATTCAGCAGAAAAAAGAGGGAGTTTTAGAGAAAGCTGCCGAAGTAAAAGAAAAACTTGGCGCGTTCCGTGTTAAAGTGGATGATTCTGACAAGTCGCCGGGCTGGAAATTTTCTGAGCAGGAGATGAGAGGAATTCCGCTGCGCATTGAGATTGGACCGAAAGATATCGCGGCAAATCAGGCGGTTATTGTGCGCCGGGATACTAGAGAAAAGACGATCGTATCGCTTGATGAAATCGATAAGAGAGCGGGAGAGATTTTAAGTGCAATGCAGAAAGAAATGTTAGAACGCGCCCGCGCACACAGGGACGCTCATACTTATGAGGCGCATAACACGGAAGAATTTGCGGATATTGTAGCAAATAAGCCGGGTTTTGTAAAAGCAATGTGGTGCGGTGAGCGCGCTTGCGAGGATGAAATAAAAGAGAAAACAGGAGCGACCTCGCGCTGTATGCCATTTGAACAAAAGCATATTGCAGATACCTGCGTCTGCTGTGGGAAACCGGCAAGAGCGATGGTTTATTGGGGAAAAGCATATTGATATAGACAAAAAACCGTGCGGAAAAGGGAAGTTTTATTTTTGTATACAGGAACGTAAATAGGCGTATTTCGTTTGTTTGAGAAAACAGATTGTTGTAAGGAATGTGAAACCAGAAGGCGTGCTGTGCTGTTGTCTTGTAGCGCAGAACAAGATAACAGCATAAAAAGAAGTAGAAAATGAGAGGAGAAGCGAAGCATGACGGATTCGAATTTAACCTTGTTGACCGATTTTTACGAATTGACTATGATGCAGGGGTATTTGAAAAACAAGGCGAACGAAACGGTTGTTTTTGATGCATTTTACCGCACAAATCCAGATGGAAACGGCTATGCTGTCTGCTGCGGGCTTGCCCAGGTTATTGATTATATTAAAAATCTCCATTTTGATAAAGAGGATATAGAATACCTTCGCAGTCTTAACACGTTCGATCAGGAATTTTTAGATTATTTGGAAAATTTTCGCTTTACCGGCGATATTTATGCTGTTCCTGAAGGAACGGTTGTATTTCCAATGGAGCCGTTAGTAAAAGTGATTGCGCCGATTATGGAAGCGCAGCTTGTAGAAACGGCAATTTTAAATATTGTAAATCATCAGAGCTTAATTGCGACAAAAGCAGCGCGCGTATGTTATGCGGCGCGCGGCGAGGGCGTTATGGAATTTGGTCTGCGGCGCGCGCAGGGACCGGACGCCGGCACTTACGGCGCACGAGCTGCTGTAATTGGCGGATGCATCGGAACCAGCAATGTGCTCTGTGCGAAAATGTTTCAAGTTCCAGCACTTGGCACGCACGCACACAGCTGGATTATGAGTTTTGAAGATGAGTTGACTGCATTCCGCAAATATGCTGAGATGTACCCGCAAAATGCAACTTTGCTTGTCGATACTTATGATACGCTGCGCTCCGGCGTACCAAATGCAATCCGTGTGTTTACAGAACTTCGGGACGCGGGAAAAATGCCGGAAAAATACGGGATTCGTCTGGATAGCGGAGATTTGGCTTACCTTTCGAAAAAAGCAAGAACTATGTTGGATGAAGCAGGATTTACGGATGCGTCAATCTGCGCGTCAAGTGATCTGGATGAATATTTGATTGATTCGCTGAAAACACAGGGCGCGGCAATCAACTCATGGGGAGTTGGTACAAATTTAATCACAAGTAAAGACTGCCCGGCGTTTGGCGGTGTATATAAGCTGGCGGCGATCAAGAGAGATGGAAAATTTATTCCAAAAATCAAGTTGTCCGAGAACCAGTGGAAAATCACAAATCCAGGCAATAAAACAATTTATCGTATTTACGACAAAGAGACTGGCAAAATCCGGGCGGACTTAATTGCTCTGGTTGATGAAAAATATAATGAGAGTGATCCTCTGCTTTTGTTTGATCCGATTGCAACTTGGAAAAAAACATATTTGGAACCGGGAACTTACACAATGAAGGAAATCTTAGTTCCAATATTTTTAAATGGAGAATGCGTTTATACTTCCCCGTCTGTAATGGAATTGCGGGATTACTGTACAAGGGAAAAAAATACGCTTTGGGAAGAGACAAAGCGTCTTATAAATCCACAGGAAGTCTATGTCGATTTGTCCAATGAACTTTATCAGATGAAGCGGCAGCTGCTTGAGGGAATGGGACGGCGCGTGCAGTAGGCAGAAAATAAATAGCTTTATAATAAAATTTAGAATAGGAAGCACAGAAAGATGCGTTTGTTGATTATAAGACATGGAGACCCTGATTATGCAAAAGATTCTCTGACAGAAAAGGGATGGCGCGAAGCAAAATTTTTAGCGGAACGTATGGAAAAGGAAAAAATTGCAGCATTTTATGTTTCTCCGCTTGGCAGGGCGAAAGACACTGCCTCCGTAACATTAAAAAAAATGGGGCGCACAGCAGTAGAATGTGATTGGCTGCGGGAATTCGCACCGAGAATAAAACGTCCCGATGGTCAGGGGAGCGAACAGATTGCATGGGACTGGCTGCCGGAAGACTGGGCGCAGGAACCGTTGTTTTATAACAGCAGTGCCTGGACACAGCACCCTGTAATGGAAGAAGGCTGCACGCACGAGGACAAAAGAAAAGGCGTTGAAGCGGAACATAGGTGGGTGGTTGAGAACTTTGATCGACTGCTTGCAGAGCATGGTTATGTGCGCGACGGCGCAATTTATCGAGCAGAGCGGGCAAATCGGGATACCATCGCGCTTTTTTGCCATTTTGGCGTGGAGTGCGTGCTGCTGGGGCATTTAATGAACACATCACCGATGGTACTCTGGCATCATCTCTGTGCTGCGCCGACTTCGGTCACAACGGTTTATACAGAAGAGCGCAGAGAGGGAAAGGCAATTTTCCGCACAAGCAGTTTTGGAGATATTTCGCATCTGTATGCAGCAGGAGAAGAGCCAGCTTTTGCAGCGCGTTTTTGTGAGACTTTTGATTGTGCGAATGAGCGGCATGATTGATTATTTATGAAACTGCTGTAAATTTACCAGATGTCGCCGTAAAACTTATTGCTGAAGCAAGGGGATATAAGGCAACGGTATCGCTGTTTGGCTGACAAGTAGAAAGAGAAATTTTAAATGAAAAGCCGCCTGGCGGTAGAATGCGGGGAAATATGGATAATAAAATTGAAAATAAAGTTTACGATGAAGAGCGCGCCCTGTATAATATACAAAATACTGAGGTGGCAAACTGTCTGTTTGCAGGACCTGCGGACGGCGAATCCGCATTGAAGGAAGCGAGAAATATTGTTGTCCGCGATTGTAGTTTTTCACTGCGTTATCCGCTCTGGCACACGCATGATTTTTTGATGTCCAATTCGGTTATGGATGAAGCGACACGCGCGCCAATCTGGTATTCTACGGATGGAAAACTGGAAAACTGCCAGATTGACGGAATTAAATGTCTGCGCGAATGCAGAAAAATTACAATGGAAGGCTGTAAAGTACATTCGCCGGAATTTGGCTGGCGCAGCCACAAACTTTCCATGAAAAACTGCGAGATAGAATCCGAGTATTTTCTTTTTGAATGTACGGATGTTGAAATAGACCGCCTGAAAATGAAAGGAAAATATTCATTTCAATACATAGAAGGTATGCGGATCCATGACTCGGAGCTTGATACAAAAGATGCGTTTTGGCACAGTAAAAACGTTACAGTGGAAAACAGCACGTTAAAAGGCGAATATTTAGCGTGGTATTCGGATGGATTGACTTTGATCAACTGTCATATTATAGGCACGCAGCCGTTATGTTACTGTACAAATCTAAAGCTGATCAACTGTACCATGGAAGGAACAGATCTTTCTTTTGAATATTCCGATGTTGAAGCGGAAATTTCAGGGGAAATTATGTCCGTCAAAAATCCGCGTTCTGGATATATAACAGCAGATAAAATTGGGGAGATTGTTCTGGAAGATTCCATTGTTGAGACAACCTGTGAAATTCGGGAAAAGTGCAGATAGCCAAAATGCCTTTTCTGTAAAATTTAAATTTTATCAAAAGAGATCGAAAGCCCTGCTTTTGGAAAAAATCTTTGCTGGATTAAATATTTTTGGTAAAACAATAAATTATTAAATTTACGAAAAAGGACTGCTGCAATATTTTTTCGTGCGGTAGTCCTTTTTCTATAGATGTATAAAGAGCGTCTGGTGTCACACAAATAACAAGAAACAGCAAGTTACGATTTGTTAAAAAGGAGAAAAGCCATTTTCGGAAAAAATATGATTTCCCGTGCTTTTGGTCCAGCCTTCAAAGGCAGAGCCACATGCTTTCTCGGCAAAACGGTCGATCAGAGTTCCGCGTGAAATAAAATATCCGTGGAGCGGAATAACATCTGGTATAATAGAATACGTTTCTTGTTGTTTTTTAACAACAAGAAAACATTTAAAAGGTTCGCTTAATTTAACTTTATAAAAATAAATTTGTGTATCAGGAGACATCGTATATTTTATAGAATCAATTGTAATTTCGCAAAAAGAATCATAGAGCGAAAAAAATTGTTCTAACGCCTGTTCTCCATCACCTTTACAACGATCCTTTAGTATTTTAGCATAGCCTTGGCAGGCGTTTGTCTCACGGAAATGCTTCGCTGTATATTCGTGAAATAAAAAAAACGGAAGCGATGGTAAATGCTTGGATTCTGGGATATTATTTTGGCGCAGGCAAAACTGAAAACCGTCCAAAAAATTTCGCAGACATATAATATCTTTTTGACCAATATACATACCAGGACGTTTCCGAATTTGATTGATACATTTCGTAATTTGATTTTCTGGTTCCAAAGATGATCCTCCATTTTATTGCTGGTTGATTGTGAATTGCTCCGACTTATCATTGCGGATTACATGACGTGTTAAAAATTTTAGATTCTGTTTCCCTGCGGTATATTATAACAGCTTCTTTTTCAAAACCTTCAAAAAGAAATTCGCAAGTGCAGATCAAATTAACTGCATTGTATCACAATTTTTTGTAAAATACCATGAATTTTTTGATTTTCTTTTATACAATGGTTGTCGTTTCAATATATTTTAGTGTTGCAGCAAATATTTCAAATAAAATATTTCACTTGAAATTACTTACAACAAGATCCATTTGCAAGTTGTTGATTTTAAATTATTTTTAAAAAGAAAGATTATAAAATGAATCTGTAAATTTAATGCTTTCATTATTGAAAATAAATATTTATCTTTTATATAAGTCTTATATTATGACTTAGAAAACTAGTAAAGTGCTGTATAACAAGAAAACTTCAGAAAAAATATTTTTTCATATGCGCTTGCATTAAGTACGAAATAGGTATATGATAACAGAAAGCAAAAGATTTAGCTATATTATAAATTCTTATTAAAAAACGCTTTGGAATGGAAGGAAAAAAATGAGTATAAAAATTATTACCGATTCAGCATCCGATATGGGAATGGCTGCAAGAGACGGGCTGGAAATTCTGCCTATGACAATTACATTTGGAGAACAGGAATTTAAAGATGGAATCGACTTGTCTCACCATGAATTTTATGAAAAACTGGTCGAGGGGGACGAGCTGCCGCGCACAAGCCAAATTACACCGTTTGCATTTGAAGAGGCATTTCAGAAGGCTGTGCAGGAAGGACAGGAAGTTGTGGCAATCACAATGTCCGCAAAGTTGTCCGGCACATGGCAGAGTGCTGTAACTGCAGCAAACGAGTACAAAGGAAAAGTATTTGTTGTTGACAGTGAAAATGTAACGGTAGGAGAACGAGTTCTTGTGGAATATGCCCTGCGGCTGCGTCAGGAAGGGCTTTCTGCACATGATATTGCAGAAAAATTAGAACAGGTCAAAAAAAAGGTGTGTCTTGTGGCGCTGCTTGATACATTAGAATATTTGAAGAAGGGCGGCAGAGTATCAAAAGCAGTTGCGTTTGCAGGCGGTCTGCTGTCCATTAAACCCGTAGTTGCAGTTCAGGACGGTGAGGTTGTGATTCTTGGCAAAGCGCGCGGCTCCAGACAGGGAAATAACCTTCTTGTACAGCAGATTCAGCAGACGGGCGGAATTGATTTCTCTATGCCGCATGTTCTTGGTTATACAGGATTGAGCGACGCGCTGTTAAAAAAGTATATCAATGACAGCGAAGCACTCTGGAAGCATGGAGTCGAGCGGCTTGAAATCGGGACGGTTGGCGGAACCATCGGCACTCATGTCGGCCCAGGAGCAATCGCAGTAGCATTTTTCTCATTGTAATATAAAAAAGGCTGTCACAAAAGGCGGCTTTATCTTATCACTTTAAAGATTTTTTAACCAATTTATTGCCGGACAGTTTTTTTAACAGCGGTTCAAACATAACGCCTTCTGTTTTAGGAACATTATATTGAATACTCTCCGAAAGACATAAACGGACAAAGGAAGCGGCTTTGCGCACAGCGTCAGCAAGACAAACTCCCTGCACAACATCCGCGGCGACAATAGAAGAAAAAACATCGCCTGTTCCGCTGCGCTCCGCGGCGACGCGCTTTTTTCTTATATACACTGTACTTTTAGAAAGCGGGTCATAGACGGCGTTAGACAAAAAAGTACCTTCATGAATTCCAGTGATAACAATACAACCATGACAGAGCGCAGATAATTTTGCAAAAATCAATTCGAGATCCCGGCGGGAAAATTGCGGCTGATAAGGTGTATCAGTAAGAATACAAGCTTCTGTCAAGTTGGGGGTAAGCACGTCGGCGCGCGCTGCCAGCTGCTTCATTCGAGAGCAGAGCGCAGGCGTGTAAGTGGCGTATGCTTTGCCGTGATCGCCCATAACAGGATCAATAATAACCGTGGTGTTTTCCTGTTTAAAATCTATAATAAATTGCTCTACAATATCAATTTGATCTTCAGAACCTAAAAATCCTGTTAAAATACCATCAAATTGAAAGCCAAGCTTTTTCCACTCCGAAATATATTGCGGCATCCGTTTTGTATAATCATCCATAAAATAACTTGGGTATCCAGTATGGTTAGAAAGAATCGCGGTAGGAACCGGACAGCATTGTAAACCTATTGCGGAGATAATTGGCAGTGCGACAGTAAGAGAGCATCGCCCGCAGCCAGACAAGTCGTTGACAACCGCAATTTTTTTTTGTTTATTTTCCATATTTCCCTCATATTCCGCCGTATGTCGGCATTTAAACCAAATAAAGATCTTATATTTCTATAGATTTTTTGCTTTTTGTCCCGTGGAATGGCTGTGATTTCACGATACTCCATTTTCCGATTTGTTATTTTCTGATTCCAGACGGAAAAACAATCCCGACTTTTCCAGAGCTGGACGAAGTGCTGTGTAGAGAATTACGGAAAAAGTTACGGAAAGTACTGCGTTTACCGCTGTGGTTAGAGAACTTAATTTTGCGAGTGCTGAAGCGATATCCTGCGGAATTCCAAACAAATATTTTTTATAGAAATAGCCCGTAATCGGGTCTGCGACAATATTAAAAGCCATACCGCAGATTGAGGAGATCAGCGTGATACGCATGATTTTTTTTGCGCTGTGAGCGCGGCTTAAATGTGCAAATGTGTGTGCTGCAAGACCGACGATCAACCCGATACACAGTTTTAAGAAAAATGTTTTTGGCGCGCTTGTGACATAGCCCGAAGTAAAGTCAGCAACCGTCAGACCAATTGCGCCTGCCATACCGCCCCAAAGTCCGCCGAGAAATAATGCGGCAAGCACAACAAAGGTATTTCCAAGATGAAACGCTGTCTTTTCGCCGCCCACTGTTAAGTCAAAACGAAAATACTGAAATCCGATATAGGCAAGTGCGGCAAACAGAGCAGCAAAAGAAAGGCGTTTTACACGTTCCGCATTGCTGTAGTTTTTCACAGTCTTTTTTGAAAATAAACGAATCAGTCCGCTTACAAGAAGCACAATGCCGATAATAACAAAGAAAAAACCAATAAAAACAAGTGTATCTTCCTTGGTAATTTCTTCGTCAATGTTGTTGCGGTAGCCGATACTTGCGATAATCAGCCCAATAATAGCAGCAAGTCCGCCCGCCAATGCAGTAATAATATTTTTTTTCTTCATAGGTTCGTCCTCCTGATCACCAACGAAGTCCATACCGTTGGTTTTTTATCGAAAATTATCATACCCCTATATTGACATTATGAAAATTCCCAAAATAATATTTTTTTATAATGTCAGTTTTTAGAATTAAAACTACTAATTGACAACTGTATTATTTTTTTATATAATAAAAGTATAACTATTTTAAAAACATTCGTTATATAGAATAAATATTTTATTTGATCTTTATTGCGCACCATCAATATAAAGGAGATGAAAAAATGCTGACAGATGAGAGGGACTTACTGAGCAGAGAACTGAAGAAAAAAGGGATAGAACCAGATCAGCTTGCAGATGGAGTCTGTTCGTACAATACGATAAAAGAAATTTTAAACGGCAGGCAGGAGTGCGACTTACTGTTATTTTTCTTTTTTCTGCAGCGGCTTGGGGAGTCACCGGATAAAAAAGAATATATTCTTTCCTGGAAAGAGTATCAAGGAGAATGTGTTCGGTCGCGGATTGTGTCTGCTATTTTTCGAGGAAGAAGAGAGTGGGCAAAACGCGCTCTCTGCGATTATAAGAAAAAGATTGGAGCAGGCAAAGCGGTACATGAAATGTTTGTTTACCGCGGACAGGCGATGTTTGCTTATTGGATTTCCCATGATGCAGCCGAAGCGAAAAGGTGGCTTGAGCAGGCATTGAATACTACATTTCCGCGTTGGAAATATACCAATTGGGATAAATGTCGGATTTCTACAATGGAGCTGGAGAATCTGCTTGCTTATACGCGCATAGAGCAAGATCAGGAAAAAGAAGTAGAAGGATTATTAAAGAAATGCGGCAAATACATAGAAAATTATATAACAGACAGTGAGGAACATGCAAAAATTTATAGTAAGTATGCATGGATTGCCGCAAGAGAAGAAGTGAAAAAAGGATACCCGCACCAAGCACTAAAATTGTGTGAAACTGCAATTAACGAACTGGGGAAACATAGTATTGCATATTTTGTACAGCCGCTGCTGCGTATTATGCTGGAATGCTATGAAATGTTAGGAACATCCGATACAGTGTATCAGGGAAAGCTGACAAAAGATCGCTGCACTTGCTATCTCAATGCGCTGGAAGTTATCTATCACAACTATGGAAAACACTGGATGCCGCAGGACTCTATTTTGTGGAACTGCAGCCAGAAAGCGTACCATCTGGAAACAGAACTGATTGCCGCGGAGCGGAAAGCCTTCGGTATGACGCAAGCAGAATTGTCCGCAGGAATTTATGAAAATGCAAAGGAAATTGGAAAAATAGAGCGAGGGCTTAGCTCTCCAAGACAAAAACGATTTTCTATGCTTATGGAGCGGTTTGGGATAGAACGGGAGCGGCGGAGTGGTTTTGTAATTACAAATTCTTATTTGGCAATGAAAGTTCGAAGGGAAATTCAAGCCTCAGCGCACAGGCACCAGTATGATAAAATGAATCGGCAGGCGTCCGAACTGGAGAAACTTCTTGATATGCAGATCCCGGAGAACCAACAGACGGTAAAGACAATTTACAATATGGTTGCATTTCAGACAGGAGAACGCTCTCCAGAGGATATTTTAGCGGAAGACTGGAAGCTGCTTCAAATGACATATCATATTTCGCCGGAAGATATCAAAATTCCAAAAGAAATAATTATGGATTCAGAAAAGAAAAAACGCGGCAGACCAAAAAAGATAAAAGCATCAGCGCCTTACTTTTACCGAGTGCCATTTAAAAGCGAAGTGGATCTTTTAAATCAGATTGCAATTTTATTAAAAGAGACAAACCAGAAAGAGGAAGCAATTCAATTGTATGAAAAGACGATTGCGGCTTTTGAGAGGAGCAAAGTAAAAGAAGAGTACCAGTATTTTTCTTATGGATTATTGTCAGCAAATCTGGCAAGAGATAAGGATATGATTGAAAACTCTGAGAAAGGGATACGGCATAGTTTACAATGTGGAAAATTTGGAGGAGTATGTAATAATTATTTAACACTTGCTTGTACATTATTTAGTGATAGCTCGAATCAAGAACTATGCCAAAAAATGGTAAAGGAGTGTTATTATTTATTCGAGCTATCAGAGAGTTATATAAATCAGAAAAATGTTAAAAACTTTTATAAGAATACATTTGAATGTGATATTGAGGATAGTTAATCGAAATCAATATCGTCTGGAAGTGGGTTAGGGATTATGGTAATACCGCATGTTTCAATTCCAGGTTGTTCTATGATCTGCTGGTCTTGATTTGGAGGGGTTTTACCGGTTAAAATGTTGAGAAGCAGAAGGAGTGCGGTAATGCTGCCGAGCACAGTACGAAATAAAATGGTGTTTTTTTTGGATTTTTTCATCGGAACTCCTTTCTTTTGGACAAAGAAAAGTAAAATGCAGATTTTACAAAAACAGCATACAATATAATCCGTAATGAAAGGATTGGTTTCATTATAATATAATGCTATATTGTAAACAAATAAAAGTTTTACTTAATCTCTTGATGTCCAAATATAATGTATCTTACGTGACGAATACGCAAGATACATTGTGTTGTGATATGTGTTATTTTATGTAACCAATTATAAAGGAAGATTATTTAAAAAAAAAGCCCTTTTCACTGAAAAGTTTATTTTGAAGCGAAAAGGGCTTTTTTGAAAGAAAAAATTGTGATATAGTGATAACAAGAAGATCAAAGTTACAAAAGAAAAAAGTTATTCTTTGGCTTATTTCAAAAGGTGAACTGGAAGAACAAAAGAAAAGATTTTAGATCCAGAGAAATCTGGAAAGATACCAAAACTGTTTTTGTTGAACAAAACGATCGATTGCACCCAATATAAATTGAATTTTTGTGTTAGATTGCTTTAAAGCATAACGTGCAAAATACAAAAAGGGTAATTAGAAACATATTTAAGTATAGAAAAATAGCCAGCAAGCCGTTGTTCGGAAAAGCCGAAAACGGCTTGCTGATATATTTTAGTTCCATTATAGCAACAGTAGATAAAATTCAAAGCAATATTATATTAATTGTTTTTTTTGCGATTCCAGCTGTTTTAACTCTTCAAGGGACAATTGAGGAACACAGTCCGCAATCTCCTCCAATGACATTTTTCCTTTTTTTATCAACCGTTCCGCAGTTTCTCTTGCATTTTTCCGGGCGATTTCTCTTGTGATTTTTTTAGTGGTCTCTTTTTTAATATCATTGACGTATGCTTTTAGAATTTGTTCGTCGTGAAATAATGTTATTTAAACACGAGTATTGTTTCTTTGGCATTAATGATTCTCTTAAATTAATGTTTATGTTATTGAAAAATAGATTTATCACAAATAATTTTTTAGAGGAATATTAGAAAAAATAAAAATTTTTAGAAAAAAAGAATGTTTTTAAAAAAAAAAAATATTTTGAAGCGAAAAGGGCTTTTTTTCTGAAAAAAATATAGTAGGATATTGACAGAAGGAAGGTAGACAAGACACGAAAGAAAAAGGGAATCTTTGTGGACAGTCTGCAAAGAAAAAACAGGAAAACAGAAATATTTGGGTGACAGGAAAAGATAAAAGATAAATTAGTTTGCAAAAGAAAAGAGAGAATAATTTTAGTAGTTACTTTATTAACATAGATTTGAGAGAAATCTTTATTTGCAAAAATAAATTTGCTCAATATAATCTCAATAAGAAAGTGAGAAAGAAGTTATGAGGTTAAAACGAAAAGCAGCATTATTGTTGATGGCAGCAACATTATGCGTAGGGATGCCAGCGAATTCAGTAGGAGCAACGAGTTGGTCATGTACACATTGGCAGACGGTAGTTCAAACAAGTGAATTAACGTTATTTAATACATTTACTCATAAAGTTTATCGTAATCTTATTATTGGTAATGAACAAGTATATTCCATATGTAACGTAGAGCGTTATAGGTGTGTTCTGGTAAAGCAATGTGTTCGATGCAGTTTGATAATAAGAGAACATTATCCAGAGGGCGATAAATATATACATTCTCTTGAAAATGATCCAGACCATGATAAATAAAAATTGAGGATTAAATTAAAAAAGGTTTGCGATTTTAAATGAAAACAAAAGAGAAGAATAATAGATAAGTATTTATTCATTATAAAAAAGTCTTTTTTCCCACTTTTTAAAACAAA
The DNA here is from genome assembly GCA_947086895.1 of uncultured Lachnospiraceae bacterium. Taxonomy (GTDB): domain Bacteria; phylum Bacillota; class Clostridia; order Lachnospirales; family Lachnospiraceae; genus RGIG4057. The sequence goes on from CAMUAR010000004.1 coordinate 98,641, forward strand.
CATTTTTAAAAGGAGATAAAATAAAAAAAGTTGTTTTTTAAGTGGGAAAGACTTGAATATAAAATTTTTAGAGGTGTAAATTTATGGAAAAGAAAATGTTTGCGAAACTATTCTATTCAGGAGCATTTTGCTTGTCATTATTTTTTGCTTCCTGCGGGAAGGAAGAAACGCCGCTTGTAAATAATGGTGGAATGAGCCAGAAAATGGATGAAGATGGATTGACGGACAAGCAGAAGGAAAACGCATTGCCGTTAAAGGGGAAAGTGTTTGGAGAATTGCCTGTAGTTGGGGAAGAGGATGCAATTTATTGTAATTTACCAGAAAATGTACTTAGCTGGGACAGCAGTATTCCGCTTTGCCGTGATCCGCTGTATGATATTTTATACTATGTTGATGATAATATCATTTATGCAGTTCAGAATGGAAAGACAGAAGCAGCTGTAGAATTATCAGGACGCAGATTGTTCTGCAGGGGTGGAAAACTGTATTTTTTGTTAAGTTCTAATACAAAGACAGCTGTAAAAGGTGCAAAGGGCGGCAATATTCTTTGTTATAATCCAGTAGATGGAACCGTTGAAGTAGTTTTAGAGGATGTGTTTGATTCCATTACGGTATATCAGGATTTAATTTATTGCAGAAAAATCGGGGAGGATTCAGGAATTTCCGTAAAAATAGATTATTGGTTTTATTTTTTTGATACTGAAGAACTGATTGCGCAGGAAAAGCAGGAGGTAGCGTCTTATTCTGTAGGGATTTCAAGATATGGCAAGGATTTTGTGGGATGGTTGTATGGATCTTATGATCGTACAAATCCAAGAGAAGACTGTGAAGAACTTATAGAGAAACAGGGAATTGATCCAGAACTTATTCGTCTTCCAATCGGCATACATTTATGCAATTTTGATGGAAGTAATTCAAGAGTACTAGAAGGAATAGAAGAGTTGCCAATTTCCCATTATGTGAAAAAAGATAACTTAATTTGGTTTTCCGAAGATGGTTTACATACTTGGAATATTGTTACCGGAAAAGAAGAAATCACAGAATTTCAATATGGTGGAAGCGGATTTATTTTGGTAGATGATAAGTTGTATAGTACTACAGGTTATATAGAGAATGGAGAACAGAAGAGATGCTGTGAATTTGCTATAATACCTTCGGAAGAGGGAATTGGGCAGATTTGGGAGTTCTTTACAGACAATAAACAAGTCTATAGTTTTGTGGAAAGATTTCACGAAGATTCCTCTTCTACGAATCGACTGTACCAGGTAGATGTAATTTCAAAAGAGGAAGCAATTTCAATGATTCCTTCGGATCTTTTGGAAATATGGGAGGAATCGTTAAACGACTGTGATTGCGTTTATCGGTTGACGGAACTATCAAAAGAATAAGATAAATTTTTCAGTGAAAAAAGCTTTTTGGAAGAAAACTTTGTGATAGTGATAAGAAAAAAATAAAGTCAAAAAGGAAAAGCCATTCTTTTGATTGTTTAAAAGGCAAATATAGCCAGTAAGCCAAAAACGGCTTGGGACTATCTAAAAATTTGAAGGTTTGCACAAACTTTGGGATAGTCCTGATATCGTTTAATTTTCCTATAACTACAGCAGAACAGATAAAATCCAAAACAATTGTTATGTTAATTGCTTTTTTTGTGATTCCAGCTGTTTTAACTCTTCAAGGGACAATTCAGGAACGCAGTCCGCAATCTCCTCCAATGACATTTTCCCTTTTTTTATCAATCGTTCCGCAGTTTCTTTTGCATTTTTCCGGGCGGTTTCTTCCACAGTCTCTTTGACGTATGCTTTTAGAATTTGTTCATCATCAAATAATGTCATCATCATACTTATAACCTCCGATTCTTTGTTTTCAAAATATTCTTTTAACACATTCCTGTTTTTGCATAGGCGAATCGTTTCCGTCACTGCTTGTTTTGTATTTCCGTAAAGTTTTCTTTGCTGATTATATACTTTGGAAAAAATAATATATTGTCCGATAATATTGTTTTCATTTTCCTGATATAAAACTTTTATTTCCGCGTCAATCGCAACATTTGCTCCGTTAAAAAAATCTTGTTTTAGCGATATGGTATCAGGGATATTTTTTTTATCACCTGTAAATATTACATAAAGTTCCGGCTTGGGGAGAGTTACTTTTTTGCTTCCGTATAGATTTTGATTGGTACGTTTAAAATAATCATGATATGTTTGTATAAGATACATCAGTGCGCGGATAATAATATTTAAAGTCCAAGTAGATTGGCTTTCTACCAATATCATAAGACGATCACCAACAGAAAACCCCAAATCATTATAATCTGCATCAATTAAAATATGTTTTATTGTGATATCTGCAATTTTATCTTCTGAAACATTAGAATCTTCGGGATGAAGTGCATGATATAATTGAAGCAGATATTTTTTATCTTGAAATAAATTTGTAAATACGCTGTCTTTTATTTTGCGTTTTGGAAATTGTTCGGTCATTTTACTTCCACCTTTGATAAGAATTTATTGTTAAATTTCGGTTTTAATAAAAATTAGTTCGTCGCCCAATAAGATTATCATACAAAAGGCTTATAAATCGAATAGGAATCTTTTATTTTTTTGATTTCGATATATTTTTATATTATTTATCCTGAATTATTCACGGCTGCGCCGTGAAAGTGGCTGAAAGCCACGTGG
>CAMUAR010000005.1 GCA_947086895.1 uncultured Lachnospiraceae bacterium
TGTAATGAATCAGCTTACTTCATTACACTTTTTTTGAGTATTAATTTAAAATGCAATGTCTTTCTTCTATAATTTCCCTTGTCTGTGTATAACCAAATTTACTGTGCCATATTTTTTCTTTGTTTATTTGCAGGGCATATTGAAAAATCCAACCTATTGAAAAAATCAAAAGGACTCGTCAATCGAATCCTTTTCCATTCGCTTTAAATAGAATTTATTCTTTGGTCTTGTAAATTTCTAATTTTCAAACACAAACACACTTCCGATGAAAGTATCGTTTCAGTCTTATATCCTTGCAGTATATTTCAACGTGTCTTTATTTCAAACTTTATATCTCTTTGTTTCATCAAGCAGTAAGATTCTTCTTTTCCTGCTTCCTGCACGCCATACCTCTTTGGAACACAGTTTCTCTGCACGGGTCGCACCAGCGGCATAATTCCACTGCATGGGTCTGCGCATAAAAAAACCGCCCTTTGAACAAATCTTGTCAATCTTGTCAAAGAACGGTTTCTTTTTTTTCTTTTATTTTTTCACAGCATGTTGCAATCACAACACATATTTATAAACGTTTTTTTTAATTTTCCTGCTTCTGATTAATATAATTTATCAGTCCTTCTGCGCGGATAATCTGCTGCATAAATTCCGGGAATGCCTGCCCTTTAAATTCTTTTCCGGTGGTGCGGTCATAAATCATTCCAGAATCAAAATCGATTTCAACCTGATCGCCCGCGCTGATCTGTTTTGCCGCCTCCGGGCATTCGATAATCGGCAGACCAATATTGATTGCGTTGCGGTAAAAAATTCTGGCAAATGTCTCTGCAATGACACAGGAAATACCGGATGCTTTAATCGCAATCGGCGCGTGTTCTCTGGAAGAACCGCACCCAAAATTTTTATTTGCAACCATAATATCTCCTAGTTTTACACGATTTACAAAATCAGCATCGATATCTTCCATACACTTTTTTGCCAGTTCCTTTGGATCAGAAGAATTTAAATATCTTGCTGGAATAATAACATCCGTATCGACATTATCTCCATATTTGTGTACTATGCCACAAGCTTTCATATTATGTTCAGACTGCAAAACTTTCACTGCTTTTCAGCGGCAAAAGAAACAGCCATTCTCCTTTCTCTCAACAAATTTTTAATTTATTTTGTAAAGCTCTATCGGTCTAAGGCTTAAATCTGTGTGTCAGAGTATGTTTAAAATCAAATATTTCATTCAGCATAAATGTAAATAAAGGATTTCTTATCAAAATCTAATTTTCAAATTTTTAAAAAGTTCACTGCAATACTAGAATAATCTACAGCCCAAGTTCTGACGGTTCACTGATTTTTCCTGTCACTGCGCTTGCTGCGGCAACCGCCGGGCTTGCCAGATAAACTTCAGATTCCGTATGTCCCATACGACCGACAAAGTTTCGGTTTGTTGTGGAAACTGCGCGCTCTCCTGCCGCAAGAATTCCCATATGTCCTCCAAGGCAGGGTCCACAGGTCGGCGTACTTACAATGCAGCCTGCTTCAATAAAAGTTTTTAAAAGCCCTTCCTCCATCGCCTGTAAATAAATTGCCTGCGTTGCCGGAATAACAATCGCGCGCACGCCGTCTGCAACTTTGCGCCCCTCCAGCACTTTGGCAGCCGCTCTGATATCGCTGATACGACCGTTTGTACAAGAGCCAATCACAACTTGATCGATCTTTATATCTCCTGCTTCCTCCACAGTTTTTGTATTTTCTGGAAGATGCGGAAATGCCACAGTAGGCTTTAAGCTGCTTAGATCAATGGTATATGTTTCATCATACACTGCATCCTCATCCGCGCAAAAAACATGATATGGTTTTGTGGAACGTTCTTTTATATATTCGATTGTTTTTTCATCCACCGGAAAAATTCCGTTTTTTGCTCCGGCTTCAATCGCCATATTTGCGATTGTAAAACGGTCGTCCATCGTAAGATTTGCCACGCCGTCCCCCGCAAATTCCATAGAGCGGTACAGCGCGCCGTCCACACCGATCATTCCGATGATATGCAAAATCACATCTTTGCCAGACACCCATTTTCCCAGCTTTCCGGTCAATATAAACCGGATTGCAGACGGCACTTTAAACCATGCTTTTCCGGTGATCATCCCGGCTCCCATATCCGTGCTGCCAACGCCTGTTGAAAATGCTCCCAGCGCACCGTAAGTACATGTATGAGAATCTGCGCCAATGCAAGTATCTCCTGCTACTACCAGCCCTTTTTCCGGCAGAAGCGCATGTTCAATCCCCATCTGTCCAACTTCAAAATAGTTGGTAATTCCATGCTCTTTTGCGTACTCTCTCACACATTTGCAATGTTCTGCCGACTTGATGTCTTTGTTTGGTGCAAAGTGGTCTGGCACAAGCGCCACCTTATCTTTGTCAAACACTGTTTTCTTATTTAATTTTGCCACTTCATGGATTGCCACAGGTCCGGTAATATCGTTTGCCAACACCATATCCAAGTCCGCCTCAATCAGCTGACCTGCCTCCACCGATTCAAGCCCTGCATGAGCAGCTAAAATTTTTTGTGTCATTGTCATTCCCATAATAAACGAATCTACTGCGTAAAGCAGTATTCTCCTTTCCTGTTATTTTCAATAGTCAGGCAGCTGCGAAACTGAAAAAGCCCGCATAAATACCTGTTTCTTTCCTTGTGATTTTCTTATAATACTACCTGCATTACACTCATAAAAAGCAGGAAAAATACAAACCCAACCACAAATGGAATCGTCGGAAATTTTTCGCTTTCTGGTATCGGCTGTCTCATTCTTGTCAGCCGGTTCTTCTTTAAAAAGTACATTGCCACTTCAAAAAGAATCGCAAAATATCCGAATAACAACACATAGACAAGAACGTTCACCGCGACAATACAGCCCATTTGCAGCGATCCAAATTCGACTTCAACGCCTGTTTTATCATATTGTTCTTTTGCTGAAGCAATAAAACCCGCCGCTATATTCGCAATCAGAAAAAACAAAACAGCAGTTGCGCTGTAGACAAGCGAGGTAATTTTAATCAGTTTTGCCATGCTATATTCTCTCCGCAATTTGATCCCCCATTTCTTTTGTACCGATAAGCTTGCAGCCCTCAGACATAATATCCGCTGTGCGCCATCCCTCGTCAAGCACACTGTTTACCGCTGCCTCAATGCAGTCTGCCTCCTCTTCAAGATCAAAGGAATACCGCAGCATCATAGCGGCGGAAAGAATTGTGGCAATTGGGTTTGCTATATTTTTTCCGGCAATATCCGGCGCCGACCCATGGCTTGGCTCATACAGTCCAAGTTTTGTCTCTCCAAGACTTGCTGAGGCAAGCATTCCAATCGAGCCGGTTATCATGCTCGCTTCATCCGACAAAATATCTCCAAACATATTTTCTGTCAGAATAACATCAAACTGTTTTGGATCTTTTACTAACTGCATTGCGCAATTATCCACCAACATATCCTGCAATGGAATACCATTGTACTCTTGGGCTGTCTCTTTTACAACCTGTCTCCAAAGCCTGGAGGTATCCAGCACATTTGCCTTGTCAACGCTTGTGACATGTCCTTTTCTTTTCTTTGCAACCTCAAACGCCCACTTTGCAATACGCCGAATTTCATTTTCATCATAAGGCATTGTATCTGTCGCCTTGCGCACGCCGTTTTCTGTCACAGTTTCCCTTTTTCCAAAATAGACACCCCCGGTCAGCTCGCGCACAACAACAAAATCAAAACCGTCTCCAACCAGCTCGTCCTTTAAAGGACATGCTTTCTTCAACTGCGGAAACAACACTGCTGGACGAAGATTGCAGAATAGCCCAAGTCCTTTCCGAATCGCCAAAAGCCCTGCCTCCGGTCTTAAATTTGGCGGAAGTTTATACCAATTTGACTTTCCCACGTCCCCGCCGACCGCGCCAAGCAGCACAGAATCACTCGCCTTTGCTGTTTCCAACGCCTCGTCCGTCAAAGGTACTCCTGTTTTGTCAATAGAAACTCCCCCCATCAGCACCTCAGTATAACAAAATTTATGCCCGAATTTTTTTCCAACCACATCGAGAACTTTGCACGCCTCGCGCACAATCTCAGGACCAATTCCATCTCCGGGAATCACTGCAATTTTGTAATCCATACTTCCTCACATTCTGCCGCCAAAAGCGACCATATTTTTGATTTCTGCAATGCGGCATCCTCTTTGCATTGGCTTTATTTGAAATCTGCAAAAACAACATTATGTTTTTACAGCAAATCAATAATGATGCTTGCAATTATAACATAAGCTCTGATATAATTGAAATACATATCATGAATACTTTATATAACCTAAAATTATGGAATTACTTTATAATTTAATTTTGTTTTGGCAGACCGTTTTATACTTGTATAAACTTGCCCCATACCGGCAGAATGTGAGGAACTATGGAACCGCAGGCATCTCTTACCAGTTATCAGATTTTCAATAAAGTTGCTGAAACCGGAAATATTTCTCAGGCGGCGAAGGAACTGTTTATCAGTCAGCCCGCAATTTCAAAATCAATTCAGCGTTTGGAAGCTTCTTTGCACACTGTGCTGTTCACGCGCACTTCCCGCGGGGTTACTTTAACTGAGGAGGGAAAACTTCTCTATAGCTACACACAGGATGCGTTTCGCGCGCTTGGCGAAGGTGAGACCGCAGTGCGGCAGGCGAGCAGACTTGGCATCGGCCATATCCGCATTGGAGCAAGCGCTACGCTGTGCAAACATCTGCTTCTGCCATACTTAAAAGATTTTGCCGCGCTTCATCCACACATTCGCTTTACAATTTTATGCCAATCTACCTTTCAAACCATTGAGCTGCTTCTCAGTCAAAAAATTGATATTGGACTGATCGGCAAACCGGAAAATTTAAAAGGATTAGCCTTTCAGTCTGTCGGTGAAATAGAAGATATTTTTGTTGCAACAAGTGCATACTTGGAAAATTTAAAACTGCGCGAGGGATATCTTCCAGAAAATAATGAGATTTTTTCCACTGGAAACTTAATGCTGCTTGATGAAAAAAATATTACGCGCATCTATATCAACAATTATCTTGCTGGACACAATATCCGCACCGGGCAGATTTTAGAGGTAAACAGCATGGATCTGCTGATTGAGTTCGCGCGCACGGGTATTGGAATCGGCTGTGTAATCCGGGAATTTGTCCAGGAGGATCTTAGGTCAGGGCAGCTTCTTTTACTGCCGCTTACCTTTTCTATTCCAAAAAGAGAGGTCGGTTTTTCCTATTTGAAAAACCGCGACCTCCCAGTACACGTTCAAAAATTTATAGAATTTGTAAGTATTACAAGATAATACAACCACAATTTACAAAGTATATTCTTTTGCTTTTTCACAGCTTTCTTTAAACATATGATATACCTGTGGAAATTCTTTTTTCAGCCTGAGCGGACGGTAATCCTTGTCAAGAAAACAGTGAGCTGACGTTCCTGTTGTTGTCAGCACCCCAGTCTTCGCATTTCTAATTTCATAGCGCAGTGAAAGTTTTATTCCGTTAAATTGTTCCACAAACGGAGCAATAATTACTTCATCACCATAATGCACCATACATTTATATTCTGCTGCCACAGAAAGTACTGGAATAATAATGCCGTGTTCTTCCATCCAAGCGTAGGAAAATCCCGCTTTTTCAAGAAAATCAGTTCTTGCTTCCTCAAACCAGCGAATATAATTGGAATGGTGGACAATTTTCATCTGATCTGTTTCATAATACTGCACTTTATGCTTGTAACTTGTCCATTCCATACATTGTCCTCATACAATACCATTCTTAATTTTATCAGTTCAAAAACTTATAAACGGTGTAAATTGCTAATTTTTCCGCCTTCGATTTCCACTGTCCCTTTATCATTTGTCTGAATCCACACACTCTGCGCGGAAGGATTGTACACGGCAGTATTATCTGCTGTAAACCGCAGATTTTTCGCCGCTTCCATATAATCGATAATCTCAATGTTTGTGGCATACCAAATATCATTCCTGCCGCCGATATATCTGCAAAATGTCTCAATCACTTCCCAGTTATGCGCCTGGTCAAACTCATAACTATGCCCCCACACATACATCAATTTCAGATATTGTCTCTTCTGAAAATTTGCAAAATACTCTGCCAATTCCATTAAATTTGACGCATTATGATGGCACGTTGGATGCCATTCCATCGGGTCTGACGGAAGTGCAAAATCTGGCTTTGCTTCCACTACTCTTCCGTAAGCAATCCCAAGCTGCTGAAACAATTGCTTGATTTCCTTATTGTAAGAACCATTTGGATATGCATGTCCACGGACAATCCCGCCGGTCAGCATCTCCAAGCCCTTCCGGTCTTCCAAAATCTCGTATGCAGTCTCGCTTAACGGGCATCGCTCAATGGTCGGGTGCGTCAGCGTGTGGGTTGCAACTTCATGCCCTGAATACAATTCCTTTACACGCTCCGCTGGTATGCGCATATTGTCATGCTGCATAATTCCATAATTTAAATTAAATGTTCCTTTTATACCATATTGATTGAAAATATCAATCAGCCTCTCATCCTGAGTTCTGCCATCGTCATAGCTCATCGTAAGCGCTTTTGTTTTTCCTTCTGGAAAACAGATATAAATTTTTTGCATTTTTCCTTCTTTCTCTCCAAATTGCACCAAAGACATGGATCGCTGTATTTTCCTAACATCAAAAATATTCTTAAACTTCCCGCTGATTGCAAAATAAATTTATCCCATAGAAAATGTACTTTTATTTGCAAAAATCTATAATAAATCCGATCCGTTCTCGATCATCACCTGACATGTCTGCATCGCCAAAAGCGCTCTGTTATGACTTTCCGGCGTAACGCCTGCACAGCAGGCTGCATCGACAGCAACTGGTGTTTCCGGCAAAAATGCCTTTGCAAGAAGAGCATTTGAGATTACACAAATATCAGTACACAAACCGACAAGTGTAATCTTTTCAATTTTTTCCTTTTCATCCAAAGCTTTTAGCTGCCTCCAAAGTTCTACACTTCCAAACGTCTCTTTATCCACCGGCGGCTCGGAAATCAATTCTTTTATTTCCGCCCGGATTTCCCATCCGCTGCTTTCGCGTATACAGTGCGCAACCGGCAAAATTTTTCCTTCCTGCGTATCCAGATAGTCTGCGCCGTGAGTATCTCTTGTCGCTATAATCTTACCGGAAAAATTCTTAATTTTCTCTGCAACCTTTGGGACAATCAAAACGGCTTCCTGCGTGCCAAGAGTACCGTCGATAAAATCATTCTGCATATCTACAACAACAAGAACCTGCATAAAAATCCTCCTTTTTTCTTTGCAATTACAGCCCATAAATCATCCCGGACTTGCATACAATAAAGATATCTGACTAGGTTTCAAACCAATTTTATAAATTGCTTTTTTTGACAAAAAATGATATACTATTTTTTATAACCCCCATCAATGCTATCCAGAATGGAGATTGAAACAATGAATGCAAACGAATTTATTTTAATACATGAAGACGGTTATCATACAACGGTCTACCCATCCCTCTCAGACCAGGAAACCATCAAAGGCACAGTTGTTGTGCTTCACGGACTTGCAGAGCACCATAACCGCTACCGTGAATTCTCATTATTTTTAAACAATAATGGTTATGATGTGTACTTGTACGATCACAGAGGACATGGCACGGACAAAAAGCTTACTGATCTGGGTTATATTGCGGATTCCCGCGGCTGGGAAAAATTGATTCTCGACGCGGTTGATGTTCTCAGTTATGTGTCGGATCACAAGCGCGGCAAAAAACTGATTTTGTTTGGACATAGTATGGGTTCCCTGATTGCACGCGGCGCTACAGAGTACAGTGATCTTGTCAATGCAGCTGTTTTCTGCGGTACCACCGCACCGCCGATCCTCGACTCCCTCTCCGGGCTTTTTGTGACAAATCTAGTAAAATTATTAAAAGGAAAACGCCATATTTCTCCATTTTTAAACAATGTTTTATTTGGTCGTAAACCGTACCGCGCTCTTTCTGAGCGCACGCAAAATGACTGGCTGACAAGAAGCAATGCCGCTGTTGGTCTTTATATGAACGATCCTTACTGTGGTTTTATCTGCACCGCCGGGCTTTATCACGACCTTGTCAAGCTTGCAACCGTAGTGACAAAACCGGCAAATATCAAAAACACGCGGAAAAATCTTCCGATTTTCTTTTTGAGCGGCGACTGCGACCCGGTCGGCGGCTACGGCAACGAGGTTATGAAGCTGTTTGAAACATACAAGTCTCTCGGTTTTACAAATGTCGATTGCACTTTATACGAAAACTGCCGACACGAACTGTTAAATGAACTGAATCGACATGAAATTATGGCTGATATCCTCACTTTTATCGATAAAGTGTCCTCTTGACCTTCTGCTTTGACCGGGGATTCTTCACGAAACCGCCGCATGGAATCCCTGATCGACCGGTTCGGGTGTGTTCTGCTGTCCTGTAAAAAGTCCCTCACTTTTTCAATATTTTTTTGAAGGTGAGGGATAAACTGCACGCTACAAAATATTTTCCTGCTTTGGTTTTTTTGGTGGTTTTGGTCCTGAAAACTGGTAATAGTATGCTTTTAACATACCATTGTATATTTTTCGATTTTTGTCCGCCTTCTTTCCTATGTAGCGCTCGGCGTCCTCATACCCCGTAATCATGTAACATGACCATGTATCTAATCTCTTTAACACTTCTCCAACTTCGCGGTAGAGTTCTGGCAGAGACTCCTCCTCTCCAATTCTTTCTCCATAAGGAGGATTTGTAATAATAAATCCATATTTTTTTGTACTTGAAAGTTCTTTTACCGCCCTTGCTTGCAGATGAATGTCTGCATCCACTCCTGCAAGAACCGCGTTATGCCGCGCTGCTTCCACAATATCGCGGTCAATATCATAGCCCTGTATCATCAATTCGCCATCTCTTTGCACCATATCGTCGGCTTCCTGTCTGGCGCGCAGAAAATCCTCTGGTTTTATCAGGTTGTCCCATTTTTCTGCCAAAAAATTTCGACTTCTGCCGGGTGCGATATTCCTTCCAATCAGCGCTGCTTCAATGGGAATTGTTCCGCTGCCGCAGAACGGATCTACAAGAATTCGATCCTTTTTCCACGGCGTTAAAAGAATCAGCGCCGCCGCAAGCGTCTCTGTGATTGGCGCGCGGCTTGTCATCTTCCGATAACCGCGCTTGTGCAGCGATTCTCCAGAAGTATCCAGTCCGACTGTCACTTCATCTTTTAACAAAGCTACGCGAAGCGGATAACTTGCTCCATCCTCAGCAAACCAGTCCTGATGATATTTTTGCTTTAACCGCTCTACAATCGCTTTTTTTATAATTGCCTGAATATCTGACGGGCTGAACAGCGTGCTTTTTACGGAGGTCGCTTTCGCTACCCAGAACTTCCCATCGCGCGGAATATACTGCTCCCACGGTATTTCTTTGGTTCGCTCAAACAATTCCTCAAATGTTTTCGCACGAAACTTCGCAACGTTCAGCATTACCCGCTCTGTTGTTCTTAAAAACATATTTGCTCTCGCGATATCACTCTGTTCCCCGCGGTAAGTCACCCTGCCGTCCTCCACCTGCACAAGCTCCATACCAAGTCCTGTAATCTCCCGCTTTAAAACTGCCTCAAGTCCAAAATGGCACGGCGAGATAAATTCATATTGCTTCAATTTTTTCCTCCTACACCGCAAAACTATCTGAAAATTATCAGAAATTCTTTTGGGGGCAATTATGCCCCCGTTTTATCTATTTTAATTCTTTTCCCATATATAGTCAATGTTATTTTTACCGGTGCGGCGCAGCTCTTTTTCAAAACCATGTACGCCGCCCCACAAATTGACAACCGGATAACCCTCACGTCTCAGATCTCTGCTGGCAAGCAAGCTTGCATTTCCCCGGTCGCAATACAAATAAATCCTTCTCCATCCAGAAAGCATTTCTTTTTTTTCCTGGAGCGACTCATAAGGAATATTGACCGCTCCTTTTAAATGTCTTTTATGATAATCTTCTTTATCCCGCAAGTCCACAAAAAGACAGTCTTTGCGCTCAAGCATACCAAGTACATCAATTATCCTTATATCATCCTGTCCCATAACCAGCCTCCTTAGCGGCGGCCCAAAAAGACAGCGGTTCAGCTATTGTTTTCCCTCTCACAAATAAAACAACTCGGTTAAAAACACATCAAAAAGCCGGACTGCTGTGCAAAACCATTTTTTATGTTCCATTGACGGCACGCCCCTGCTTTATTATATGTAGCGCCGCAGCGGGGCGTTCCTTCCTGACAGAAGTACCTCCGCCACAGCTTTTTGGTCGCACAATTACTCGTTGTAATCGTTCTGGCTCTTGTTCGAAGTCTTATTTGAAGTACGGTTGGATGTCTTGTTCTCTGAATTCTTTGTAGAGTTGTTGCAGTTCGATGTGCTGTTCTGGGAGCTGTTCTTCGAGCTGTTCTGATAATTGTTCTGAGAGCTGTTCTTTGAATTATTCTCTGTTGCCATGATATTTCCTCCATTCTTGCGCTGTACGGCGCGCATCTGATCTTATAACAGTCCAATCGCCCAAACGTTGAAACGTCTTATAAAACTGACGACCAAACTGCAACTTCGTGGTACGTGATGTTCACGATACGATGTTATTATTTCTTGGAGGCGGTAAATTATTCATAAAAATAAAAAACAATTTTGCAATTATTTTCGGGCAGCAACTACTTTCCCTCTGCGGGCGTGCATTACAATCAAGCAGAAAAATGCTTTTTCTTTTCTGCTTGCCGCGCCGCTCGCATGTTGCGGCAGCAACTACTTTCCCTTTGCGAGCGTGCGCATAGAAAGTGAAACAGCAGACCGGGAAATGTCTGCTGCTTCGATGAGGGGAGTATATAATTAATAAGGGGTTATATAGTGTATGATTATCTCATACACCCAGATTATAATATAACTTTCGACAGATTACAATAGTTTTTTTCAAAATTTTTAATTTTTCTTTAAATTTTTTTTGCGGTCCATCGCTTCAACACGATTTTTTGTTGTAATTTTCCACCATTTCCCCTATAATCAGAATATATTATATTGCACAGGTACGAATTCGACGCGCCTTGCAGTAAAATCACTGAAAGGCATCCTTAAAATTAAAAACTGCACAGGATATCCAGAAAGGTACATATCATTATGAGTATATTAAATGTCGAAAATTTAAGCCATGGGTTTGGCGACCGCGCGATCTTTCATAACGTATCATTCCGGCTGTTAAAAGGCGAACATATCGGTCTGATTGGCGCGAACGGCGAAGGAAAATCAACCTTTATGAACATTATCACGGGAAAACTTATGCCCGATGAAGGTATCGTTGAATGGGCAAAAAATGCCCGCGTAGGCTATCTTGACCAGCATTCGGTTCTGCAAAAAGGAATGAGTATAAAAGACGTGCTTACTTCTGCCTTTGATTTTTTATATGAGGGCGAAGCGCGCATGACAGAACTTTGCACAAAGATGGGCGAGGCAGATGACCGGGAACTTGCCGCAATGATGGACGAGTTCGGACAGCTCCAGGATATGCTCGACATGTATGATTTCTACAGTATCAACAGCAAAGTGGATGAAATAGCATCCGCGCTTGGGCTTTCAGAGCTTGGAACCAACCGGGACGTCACGGAACTGTCCGGCGGTCAGCGCACAAAGGTGCTGCTTGGAAAACTGCTGCTGCAAAAACCGGATATTCTTCTTCTTGACGAACCGACAAACTATCTGGATACTGCCCATATTGAATGGCTGAAAAAATACTTACAGACTTATGAAAATGCATTTATTGTTATTTCACATGATATCCCGTTCCTTAATAGTGTTGTAAATCTGATTTATCATATGGAAAATGGAAATCTAACTCGCTATGTTGGGGATTATAATAAATTTCTGGAAGTTTATGAGGTGAAAAAAAGTCAGCTTGAAGCTGCCTACAAACGGCAGCAGCAAGAAATCAGCGATTTAAAAGACTTTGTTGCGCGCAACAAATCTCGTGTCGCCACGCGCAATATGGCGATGTCCCGGCAAAAAAAGCTGGACAAAATGGAGGTAATTGAACTGGCAAAAGAACGTCCAAAACCGGAGTTTCACTTTAAAGAAGCCCGCGCGTCAAGCCGTTTTATTTTTACATGTGAAGGTCTTGTGATCGGTTATGATTCTCCTCTGACCAAACCTTTTACTTTCTCGATGGAGCGGGGAGAAAAAATTGTTTTTAAAGGTGCAAACGGGATTGGCAAGACAACGCTGCTAAAAAGTATTATCGGTCTCGTTCCTCCGCTGAAAGGGCGCGTTACTCTCGGTGATTATCTGTATCAAGGTTACTTTGAACAAGAAATGTCCGGCGCAAAAAACAATACTTGCATTGAGGAATTATGGTGCAGCTTCCCGTCATGGACACAGTATGAAGTGCGCTCTGCTCTTGCGAAATGCGGTCTGACAACAAAACATATCGAAAGTCCGGTTCGCGTACTTTCCGGCGGAGAACAAGCAAAAGTGCGTTTATGCAAACTGATCCATTGTGAGACCAATCTTCTTCTTCTCGATGAGCCGACCAATCATCTTGATGTCGAAGCAAAGGACGAGCTAAAACGCGCTCTTATCGAATACAATGGAAGTATTGTACTAATATGCCACGAGCCAGAGTTTTATGAAGATTTTGCCACAAAAGTAATTGATATCAGTAATATATCTTTAAAAATATCATAGAATACAAGCTTATAAATTTTTGATTCTAATTTTTTACAAAAATATACAACAGAAAAATATATTAAATTAAAAATATTTGTTTTGTCTATAATTTCTTAATATAAAATTTGTAAACTGTTGTAGAAGAATTTTGCAAAGAAATTCTTAATATTAAATATGGAAAAACTTTGCCGCGTGATCTTAAATTTTATATGATAAAATCGTCTATACTGTCCTGCGGCAGAATGTGAGGAAAATTTTGAAAACTATTGCTGTAATCGACGACGATGTTCCTATCAGCGACCTGCTTTTTGAAGTGCTTACAAACGAGGGGTACGGCGTACTGCGTGCCTACTCCGGCACTGAGGCAAAATACCTGCTCTGTGAAAATAAACCAGATCTTATACTGCTTGATTTAATGCTTCCTGGTCTTTCCGGCGAGGAACTTTTGCCGTCTCTTGCCGGAATCCCTGTTATCGTTGTCAGTGCCAAAGCAAATATCCAAGATAAAGTAAATCTTTTGCTTGGCGGAGCCGCAGACTATATTACAAAACCATTCGATATCAGTGAACTGCTCGCAAGAATTGCAGTACAATTAAGAAATTCTTCCAGCTCTTTTCTTGCAAAAACACTCCACTACCGTGAACTTGCACTTGATCCATCCTCCCATACCCTTACTGTCTGCGGATATCCGGTAAAACTTACAAAAACCGAATACGCCATCTTAAAACTTCTGATGCAGCATCCTGGTCAGGCAATTGCAAAATCTGTGATTCTTGATAAAATCAGCATAGATACGCCGGACTGCACCGACAGTTCCTTAAAACAGCATATAAGCAATCTGCGCCGGAAATTAAAAGAAGCCGGTGGTGAAGAATACATTGAAGCCGTCTGGGGCATCGGTTTTATGCTGCCTGCAAAACCCGCCTTATAGATGCAAAAAATTTTTATCTTTACCAAATCTTTTCTTTTTTCTTTACCGCCTCCTTTACTTTTCTATGTTATGCTGTAAAAAACAACATACTAAGGCAAGAATAAGGAGGAAATATTATGGAATACGTTTTAACCACAAGCAGCTTAGAAAAATGCTACCGGCATTTTAAAGCGCTTTCCGGGCTGACAATGCATGTTCCAAAAGGAGCAATTTACGGCTTTGTCGGAAAAAACGGAGCTGGAAAAACAACATTGATCCGCATAATCTGCGGACTGCAGGAACCAACGTCCGGCGGCTATGCTCTGTATGGAACGAGCAACCGCCAGACGCCAGAACTTTTAAAAGCCAGACATCGTATCGGAGCGGTTGTAGAAACACCGTCGCTGTACTTAGATATGACCGCAGAAGATAATTTAAAACAGCAATACCAAGTTCTTGGACTTCCATCCTTTTCTGATATTCCAGAATTGCTAAAGCTTGTAGGACTTTCTGACACCGGACGGAAAAAAGCCAAACACTTCTCTCTCGGAATGCGGCAGCGGCTTGGGATTGCGGTTGCTCTTGCAGGCAACCCGGACTTTCTGATTTTGGACGAGCCAATCAATGGTCTTGATCCTCAGGGCATTATTGAGATTCGTGAACTGCTTCTGCGCCTAAACCATGAACGCCAGATTACTCTGCTGATCTCAAGCCATATTCTTGATGAACTGTCCCGCCTTGCAACTCATTATGGTTTTATCGACGATGGTCGCATTGTAAAAGAAATCAGCGCGCACGACTTAGAAACTGCCTGCCGCAAGTGTGTGTACATCGAAGTTTCCGATGTAAAAGCACTTGCAAGAGTATTGGACGAACGACACTTCGAATACCATATTCTCTCCGACCAATCAGCAAATATTTTTGGAACCATTGGCGTCTCCAAACTTGCAAAAGCACTGGAACAGGAAAACTGTGAAATTTTTTCAATGCGCGATCAAGGTGAAACTTTGGAAAGTTACTATATTAACTTAATCGGAGGGGCTTTGCATGAATAAGAAATCTTTCGCAGAGAAAGGTATTTTTCGAAAATATAAATTATGGATTAATATTTCTGTCTTTTTTGCTTTTATTATAACTATTATTCTCTATAAAAAACAAAAAAAGCCAAAACATTTCTTTGAAATATATAACAATTGTACAATAGCAAAATCTTTGTACCATCTGGCATCACAAAGTTCCCTTGATCAAAACGCCGCATGCAAGGCAGACTGGAGGAAAAATGAATAAATTAATTCATGCAAATTTTTCAAGACTCTGGAAGAGCAAAATATTCTGGATTGGTCTGATTCTTACAAATCTTTTGGCCATCTGGATTCTGGCAGATCGAATTCACTTTAAAATGATTTCTGGTTACCAGCTTTCCTCCGATGATATGATTTTCTCTGGCACCATAACACTTCCCTTTGTAGCGGCAGTTGTTATTTCTATTTTTATTGGAACCGAATACAGCGACGGCACAATCCGCAACAAACTAATTGCAGGGCATTCCAGACATTCCATATACTTTGCAAATCTTATTACATCGACTGCCGCAGTATTTATTATATACACCAGCTACCTTCTTATTATTGTCTGCGCAGGCATCCCGCTGGTTGGAAACTTTGCCGCTCCAATAAAAATACTACTCGCCAATTTTATAATAAATTTTGTTGCACTTGCATCTCTTTCCGCAATCCTTCTACTTTTATGCATGTTAATACCAAGCAAATCGATTGCTGCGGTTTCTTCCCTTATACTTGTTCTTATTGTATTCTTTTCCACAATGATTTCTGTACAAAGGTTGGAAGCCCCGGAATATTACGAAGGTTACACATGGCTGGATGAGGAGAGCGGCATGATAGAGCAAGATGAGGAGCCTCATAAAAATCTCAGCTATCTGCCGGAGGGCAGTCTGAAAAGAAAAATTTTGGAAACATGGGTTAACATCAGTCCAATTGGTCAGATTTATCAGTATGGCAATATACAATCTCAAACGTCCGTGCCAAAAGACCTTCCAAAACCATTGCTCTATTCATTTGGAATTATCACGGTAACTCTTATTTTTGGTATAATACAATTTCGGCGGCAGAATTTAAAATAAAAAATCCGTTATAAATTTTAGAAAGGCTGGCACTTTTTATGGAACTTTGGTCGTATATTATAATTATTACTTTATTTTGCACCACAGTTTATCTTCTCCTTCGCCTTCTTTTTATGCGCAAAGCTGTAAAGGAAATTGGAGAAGAATTTGCCAGCCGAATTGCTGCTGGCTCCAACACAAGCATTGGAATTTCAAGCCGCGACCGGTCTTTGCTTAATCTGACAGACCATATTAACCAGCAGCTAAAAAAACTGCAAACCGAGCGGCATCGCTTTGAACAGGGCGATTTGGAATTAAAAAATGCGATCACCAACATCTCCCATGACCTGCGCACCCCGCTAACCACAATCTGCGGCTATTTGGAATTGCTGGAAAAAGAGGAACTTGGTGAGACGTCAAAACGCTATCTTTCCAATATCAAAAACCGCACAGAAACATTAAAAGTTCTGACGGAAGAACTTCTATGCTACTCGGTCAATACCTCTGTAAAAGAACTTGTCATACAGCCGCTGGATCTAAGGCGCGCGCTTGAAGAAAGTCTGATTTCTTTTTATGGCGTTATGCGCCAAAACGATATTGAGCCAAATATTAAACTTCCGGAGAATTCCGTTTACCGCAATTTAGATTCCGGCGCTACTGCCCGTATTTTAAGCAATATTATCAACAATGCCATCAAGTACAGCAACGGTGATTTTCATGTTGAGATGAACTACAATGGAACAATAATATTCTCCAATTTAACCACGAACCTGGACACGGTTTTGGTCGGTCAGCTTTTTGACCGCTTTTTCACGGTTCATAATGGCGGCAGCTCCACTGGTCTTGGTCTTTCCATTGCAAAGCTTTTAACAGAGCGCATGGGAGGCACGATCTCGGCAGATTATAAGGATAAACGACTTTTTATCACTCTATATTTTCCAGATAACTCAGATATCGCCATGTAAACTGCTTTTCGACATTCTTCAAGCGATCATGCCAAGTTTTTTTATAATTGCCTGAGACAAAGAGATTTTTAGTTTTATATACAAATTTTTCTCAGACACCCTTGCTGCACAACAAAAAAAGGATCAGTAACCTGATCCTTCTTTCAGCGTGTGCTAGAAGATTCGAACTCCCGACCTCTTGATCCGTAGTCAAGCGCTCTATCCAGCTGAGCTAAGCACACATACATTTTCTGGAACTTGTCTAATTCCATCGAACATTGTGTATTCTATCACGTTGTTATTCTTTTGTCAACCCCTTTTTCATTATTTTTTATATTTTCAAATTATAAATTACACTACATAGCAGCGCAAACCAAAAAAATCATATAAATCAATAAAATTTGTTATTCTGTTCTTTAAAAAACGAAAATAAATTTCTTTTCTTTTTTATCTTTAAAGTAAATAAAGACTATTCTATCTCTAATTCAGAAATTATATCATTATTTTTGAAAATTTTCTTGAAATTTTATCTACATTATGATAATTTAGATATAGTTAGAAACAGAGACAGTATGTCACTGAGTACTGTATGCTGCCTTCTACGGATTTTATACTGCGCAGAAATCCGTTGCATCAAGCAGTTTCCCAAATTTAGTCGCAGTAGGGAGGATTCAGCATGAAAAAATTATCTATCGGATTTAAGATTAATTTAATGGTAGATATTCTTGCAATTCTTATTTTTGCAACAGTAGCTGTAAATTTTACTTTAGTAGGTTCAATCAAAAATCTAAACTCTGAAATCTCAGAAAAAAGCATTGCGCTGGAAAAAGCTCAGGGAAATATTCGCAGCGATTTCCTTCAAGTCCGTCTCTATGCCAATTTTTCTTATTATAAAATCGATACGGAAGACGGATACGACATTATTTTAGAGCGTCTGGAATCTTCTATAAAAGTACTTGAAGATGATTTTTCTCATGCGATCGATTTGTGTATTCAAACCAAGGACTCTAATCTTACCACATTCACCAATGTCCTCGCCGACTCAAGAGATTCTTTTCTCCCTTATATCACTGCTATTCTTGAAACTGCAAAAGCCGGAAAAACCGACAACCTTCTTCTGATGATCAACGGTCTGTTTCCTTATTCTGATGATATGGAGGATGCGTTAAGCAAGTTTCAGTCTGTGACCAACGACTTCACTTCCCGTCTTGTTGACCTTACTGCCAGCCGCACTTCCATAGCTCATACATTCAACGGTGTCATTATTGGACTGTGCATTATCGTCTGGATTTTTGTTCTTTTCTTTGTTCGAAATACAATCTCCAAACCAGCAAGGCTTTCCGGCAAACAGTTACAGTATATTGTCAACCGGATTGAACGTAATGAGGGCGACCTGACCGAACGCATTCCTGTTAAATCGCAGGATGAGATTGGACAGATGGTAGGCGGCATCAACAATTTTATCGGGCAGCTGCAGCGTATTATGAAAAATTTAAAACATCATGCTGACACTCTGACAAAATCCGCTGCCACTGTTGGAATACAAGTCGCAGACTCCAACCAAAATGCAGGCAGCGTCTCCACTGTGATGGAACAGGTTTCTGCAAGTATGGAGGAGATCTCCGCCACGCTTGGACAAATGGTAGGCGACAGCAACAATGTTATGAATGAGATACAAAGTATGGACAAACGTGTTAAAGATGGCGTTGATCTGGTTGCACAGTTTAAAGTTCACGCTGGCAACATGTATCAAAATTCCATTAACAGTAAAGAAAATACCAGTTTTATGCTGAATGAAATTCGTTCCTCGTTAAACTCTGCCCTGGAAGAAAGTCGAACAGTGGAAAAAATCAATCAGCTGACACAAGAAATTCTTGATATTTCCAGTCAGACCAATCTTCTCTCCCTGAATGCTTCCATTGAGGCAGCCAGAGCTGGCGACGCCGGAAGAGGCTTTTCTGTTGTTGCGGATGAAATCCGCGTACTTGCTGATGGCAGTGCAAAAACCGCTGGAAATATTCAATCGATCAGTTTGCTTGTCACAAACGCTGTAAATAAACTGGCAAAAAATGCTGAGGATATGATTCATTTTATCGATGATAAAGTAATCAAGGATTATGATGATCTTGTCAGCGTCGCACAGCAGTACGAGCGCGATACAGATGATGTCAACGAACTTTTCCGGGAATTTGCAGGAAACACAAGCGATATCAACTCCACGATACAGTCAATCACACAGGGCATTAACAATATTTCCATTGCTGCGGACGAAAGTGCGCGCGGCGTGGCAACAGCGGCGGAAAATGTTGTCAATCTTGTCGATTCTATATCGATGATTCAGGAAGAAACAGAAAACCACCGCCAAATCTCTTCACAGCTTGAGGAAGAGGTAAACCGATTTAAAAACGTATAAAATCGCGCCGGATCTCTTTATGTATAGAAAAAGCCTGCTGCATTACATTTTGCACCAGGCTTTTTTTGTTTTCATTCTTTTATTTTCTTTTTCGGAACTTTTTCTTTAGTTTCTTAAATTTTGTACGTATCTTCCACAGTAATGTTCTTTCTCGATAATGACCATACTTTTTCGCAATATAGTCAAACGGCTTATCTCCAAAATCCCTCCAGAACTCGTCGCGTCCCTCCGGCCGCTTAAACGGTTTTTTTAATGGAACCTGCATACTGTCCTCAATACGGCACGAACGGATATCCAAATTTTCTTTTACCGCCTCAAAAGCTGCCAATCCCTGCTCAGTATTTAGCAGAACAAGCGAAACGCCTTTGTTATCGTCAAAATTTGGCGTCGCATTATCCACCCTCCAAAAATCTCCAATTGTGATATCGCTTGGGTGTGTAATATCTTTATAAGGGCATTTATAGCAACTTAACCGGATAATTTTATGAGAATAAAACAGATTTCGAAACACTTTGCTATTTACTGTTTCAATTGTGCCGTCCCCTTTTTCTATCTTAAGAGTCTCAACATGGTCGTCCCAGCCAAAATCTTTTTTATTTCGAAAATCAATCTCCACACACGTTCCATGGTTTTTCTCCTCCTGCCACTGCAGATACTCCTTCCATACCAAAGGACTGGGAACACCGTGGCAAAGAATATCCATACAAAAAAGCTGTTCGCCGTAATCTTTTCTAAGAAATGCCAAAAGTCCTGCAACCTGGCAGGAAGTTCCCGAAAACAATACCTTCCTGCCAGCTTCTAAGTCTGCTTTCACATTCCGAAACGTATCTGCCATATTGCTTTGAATATATTTGGAACCGCGCATGCGGTTCCTCTCCTCTTTTGTTGTTGCTCGGACATGAAACGCCTCAAATTTCTCATCCAGCACACAGCCATAAACAATGCCGCCTTTTTCTAATACCACATCGGACACTGCGGTAAAAATCCCGCCGGAACGGGAGGCCATACGCACATCAAGGTCTTTATGCTTTACTGCATATACTATTGGAAAATCCATATTAATTTCCATTTCTACGTTACTTTTTCTATAGAAACAACTTTGTGTCAAGCAACGCGCAGACACAAACCCGCGTGTAAAAAATAAACTTTTCACACGATTCTCCCACCCTACGACCGAAGATATCCCTTTTTTCTCTGATCTGCCTTGAATGCACAGACACTTAAACATTGGTAACACCGAATACACTTCTGTTTGTTTACAACAGGATAAAAGAATCCCGCCTTATTCGGCTGCATTGTAATTGCTTCAACTGGACAGACCGCGTAACACGCGGAGCAGCCACAACAATTTTCTCGTTTCCCATAAAGTACCGGCGGCTTTCTTTTTTCTGAATCTGATTCCATTTTCATCCCCATTCCAGAGTGTTTTGTTTATTTCAATGCATCTACAGCTGCACGCTCAATACAAAGTCCTGAAGTATAGCGCTTGATAAATTCGTCAAACCCTGCAACATCCGTTGGTTTTGGATCCACGGTAGTTCCTACCGCCCCCTTAAATACGCGATTTGCAAGGAATTCATCCAGTGTTTCTTTCTCCTGCTTATTCTTCATATAGGACGCAAGCAGTGCAATTCCCCACGCGCCGCCCTCGCCCGCGTTTTCCATTACTGTGACCGGTGTGTTCATCGCCGCAGCGAGAATGCTTTGACCGACTCCTTTTGTCTTGAACAATCCGCCATGCCCTGTCACGCGATCCGCCTGTACATGCTCCTGCTTAAACAAAATATCAAGCCCTGTCTTAAGCGCCCCAAGCGAAGTGTACAGATGTACGCGCATAAAGTTTGCAAGATTAAATTTGCTCTCCGGCGTGCGCACAAACATCGGTCTGCCCTCGGTAAATCCAGTAATATGCTCTCCTGAAAAATAATTGTAGGCAAGCAGCCCGCCGCAGTCTGCATCTCCCTCAAGCGCCTTGTTGTACAGCGTGCCAAACAGCTTGTCCATATTTACTTCCATACCAAAGCTCTCAGCAAACTCCTTGAAAATGCCAACCCACGCATTTAGATCAGAAGTACAATTGTTGCAATGAACCATTCCCACAAGCGCACCGGTCGGCGTTGTCACAAGATCAATTGCCCCATAAACATGGCTTAATTCCTTTTCAAGAACGATCATTGCAAACACGGAAGTACCAGCGGATACATTGCCGGTTCTCACTGCAACGCTGTTTGTCGCCGTCATTCCGGTTCCGGCATCTCCCTCCGGCGGGCAAAGCGAAATTCCAGCTTCCAGATTTCCTGAAACATCGAGCAGTTTTGCTCCCTGCTCAGTCAATGTACCAGCATTCTGACCAGCTACCATCACTTCCGGCAAAATCTCTTTCAGCTTCCATGAAAAGTTTTTGTCCGCTACAAATTGGTCAAACTTATCAATCATTTCCTGATTGAAATTTTTTGTATTTATATCAATCGGGAACATTCCTGATGCCTCTCCGACACCAACCACTTTTTTTCCGGTCAGCTTCCAGTGAATATAGCCTGCAAGCGTAGTTAATGTACAGATTCTTCCAACATGTTCCTCGCCGTTTTCAATTGCCTGAAGCAAATGCGCAATACTCCACCGCTGAGGAATCGGATAGGAAAACAGTTCTGTCAGCTTGTCCGCCGCCGAGCCTGTAATATTGTTTCTCCAAGTGCGGAATGGCACTAACAATTCATCCTCCTGATCAAACGCCATATAGCCGTGCATCATTGCAGAAAAACCGATCGCACCAATCTTTTTCAGCACAACACCATATCTATTTTGTACATCAGCAGCAAGCTTTATGTAAGCGTCCTGCAATCCTCCCCAAATATCTTCCAGAGAATATGTCCATACACCGTTCTCATAACGGTTCTCCCAGTCATGGCTACCCGATGCAACCGGTTCAAAATCCTCACCTACCAGCACTGCCTTAATTCTTGTTGAGCCAAGCTCAATTCCCAAAACAGTTTTCCCCGATTCCAGGGCATTTATCACATCATATCTCATAACCATTCCTCTTTCTGCGCATCATTGCGCCTTTTCGTTTTAGTATACACGAAATTACTGTTGTTTTCAAGCAAAAGCTTCTTTTTATTGTCCGTTGTTTCTCTATATTTTTATAAAATATTTTTCTTTTCGTCATAACAGAAATTGCGAAATATTTTCATAGCAAACATCAAGCAGGATTTTTGGCAAAAAACATTTTGTTTTTTCTTTACATTCAACCTTCCAGCGTGTTAAACTGTTCTTAATAATAAAATACATAATGTATGAGGTCAAAAAAAAATGGGAATTATTATTTTCTTGGTTATATGGTATTTTTTCGTTGGGCGAAATCGCCCAAAAACCTTTGAAAAAGTGAAAAAAAATAAAAATAAATGGATTCCTCTCCTGATTGTCTTATTTTTATTTTCCATTGTGGGCAGCGGCGATATCTTTGTTTTTACCATTGGATTCGGCGCGCTTATTATGCCATTTTACTTAATTTACCGCTTTCTGCGCTTTATTTTTTCTCCAAAAAACAGCCAAAAACAGCAGACCACCAGATCTGAGCGAAACCAGGCGATCCCCAAAGCAGAACAGCTTCCTTCCGCCGTTCCAAAACGAATACGCATTGTCGAAAAGTTTAACCGTCAGTATGAACTTAATCTGACTTCCGGGCAAATTCAAACGATTGTGGACGCCTCCTACATATCAACGGACTGGGAATTGTTTCTCTCCTCTTTGACAAAAGAGTACGCAACAGTCCATCAGTGGTTTAAAACTCCTGCAAACAGCTGGCTTCGCGTCTATCTTCGCGTATTTAACACACAGACGATCTCGCCGGATATGGCACAGCAAAAACAAATTTGTATCGACTCATTTCATCAGATCTTTCAATATGCCGACTTATCCTCCTACAATACGCCTGCATGGGATATACGCGATATAAATAATAAATTTATGACAAATTTTGATGATACCACCTTTATGCTCGCCTACCGCTTTCTCGAAGCAAATGGCATTCAATATCCTCTTGGCAAAGTCAAAATTCTTTCCGCAGATAATGAATTAGAACAATTAAAAGAAAAATATGCCCGTCAGACATCCTGACAGGCATATTTTTTTCGCACACGCCCGCACAAAGGTGCAAAATGTACCTTTAAATTTTGTTGCCGTCGCGGCGAGACAATGCGCAAAGCTCTCTTCTTAATTATTTCTTTTCTGCATCGTTTTCTGTTACGACAATCTGGAATTCTTTCACTTCCGTCGTCGGCTTGTATGCCGTTACTTTGCCGTTTTCATCGTAAGTAGGATACTCTGACTGGATTGCCCACACAGTTAATGTAGCTCTTCCTGCACCAACCGCGGTAACTTTTCCGTTCTTTAAACCTACAGTAAATACTTTCTTGTTCGAGGACTTAAAGCGAAGAGTATCCGTAATCTTTGTTGTTCCGCTCCATACCTTGTTTCCGTCCGAATCTGCGCGGTATGCCCTTAATGTATACACATCGCCCACCTTCAGCTTTTTCATCTTTCTCTCGCTGACTGGGGTCAAGCCTACATCCACAGCATTCCGTTTTACTGTTACTTTACAGATTCGTACAATCTGCTCTCCTGTATCTTTGTGCGTAAAGGTAACTTTAATGTTTGCCTTTCCTACACCGACTGCCGTGACAAGTCCTTTGGTCTTTCCAACCTTGGCAACTTTTTTGTTGTCTGACTGGAATGTAACCTTATAGTCTGTTTTATACCACACGGATGCATACTTCTTTTCCGCATACTTTCCGGTGACATCACCGCCCAAATACAGCTTTATGCTCTTTAACGTCTGCGGTTCTTTTGCAGGCGCAGGAGTCGCTGTTGGTTTCTCGGTCGGCTCTGGCTCCGGTGTTGGAGTAGCCGTTGGTGTTGGGGTTGGTGTTGCAGCTGGGATCCAAGAACCGCCGCCAGACCAGCCTGGGGTTGGCGTTGGGCTTGGAGTTGGTGTTGGACTAGGAATTACAAGTTCTGCTCCATTCACATACTTAACAGAGGATGGTATTGCACTGACAGACACATTAACCGTCTGTCCAGCCGCATTGTAAGCTACAACTTTTCCCACGGAAATTGAAGTTGCTCCCTCTTCAAAAAGAGGCTCTGTTCCTGCAATATAAACGTTCAGAATTCTTGTATCTTTCTGGTAACGGCTCTCCCAAACCTTTGCAGCCACTTTCACTTTGTCGGAGAACTCAAAATCCACGACCTGGGCGCTCCCTGTTATGGTAAGCCCGAACTGAACGGAGGAAACTTTCTTTGCCGCCGCATCCGCGGAGGCGAGGGTAACCCCCGCCCCGTCCGTCCGGATTTGAAACTCAACGTCGCCAACGCCTGCAAACGCTCTAACTGGAATTAAAACTGCGACCAGAAGCGCCATAACTACGATCTTTGCTAACGTCTTTTTCATCTCATATCCCTTCTACTTACTGCTGAATTCCGTCAAGTGTAATTCCAGGCAATTGGTCTTGAGCTGGCATAACTTCAAACAGGGAATCGCTGACCAGTCTCTCTCCATCGTTGGTCAGAGCATCATTTACGCGGTACAGTTCTGCACGTACCTGTGTAATTTTGCTCCAATCTACCTTCCATGCCGGATCAATCCAATAGAGCCAGATACCATCGCTGGTATCCTCAATATTTCCTGTTGCCGGTACAGGCGCATAGATTACATGAAGAGATTTTCTGCTGCCGTCCGTGTCTGTTCCTGCTATAATGTTGCCATCCTGGTCATAGAGCACAACAACATTGTAAGCTGCATTCCCCTTATAGCTTCCTGAGAACACAATAGAATCTGCCTTAATTACATCTTCTGGTTTATCACCATACTGGTAATCTGCCGTCAATCTTCCGATCGACGCCGCGCCTTCTCTGGCAGCTGCAAACGTAGTTGCATCGATCGCAGCACCACTGATTGCGCCGCCGCTGACTGCCTCAACAGAAGCTAAGCTGTAGGACGCTACCTGATGGAAATCAATATTATCGCCGGTTACACCGAGTACATCAAGTTCCGCAATGGATACTGTGCTGCCGCTGATCCCTGTAAGAACAAGTTTTACAGCATCCGCAGAACCAACATGCTTCCAGACGTCATTGGTAAAGTAGATGCGCTGTGGTTCTGTTGTTCCAGGAACAAAGCTTCCCTTTGCAACGGATACCCAGCTGCCTGCCGAGCGAGCGAATACTTCATAGCTGCCCGCCGGAACACTATTGCCAAATGTGCATTTGATTCCTGTGATTGTGTTAAGTTTATTAAACTCCATCACAATCTCAGCATTTTCGCCAGCGGTCGCTTCGTAGATGGTTGAGATATCATGATCAACCAAATAGGTGCGTGCTGGTACAGTCTCATCATCTGGATCCTTATCATAGATCACATCGGAAGTGCTGCCTGTCTCCTCCGTCTCGCCTTCCACAACCAAATTGTTTGTGGAAACGGTCCAGAATGTCTTGTCAAGACTTCCGTCATGCTGAATCTTAATCGGATCAAGTACCTTTACTGCAGAACGGTTCAGATACTTATCAATTACCGTAATCTCATACCATACCATTCTGTTGTTGATCGATACGATTGTATCGCTGAACGTATTTCCTGTTGCAAATCCTACGGTTTCACGAATCTTTTCGCTGCCGGACCACATACATCTTACGATCTCATAGCCAAGCACGTCGCTTTCTGGAATTGTCTTTGAGCCAAGCGTAAAGTCAACCTGGTTTGCAGCATTTGCATTGACTGCTGCTGTCACCATATCGCCAACTGCATCAACGTTTCCTTGTGTGCCAAGGCTGCTTGTTCCGCCCTGCTTTCTGTAAACTCTGGACTCATCGTTCACATAGTAGATTGCTCTTGTCTCTTCTGCAAACTGACCTGCATAAGCCTTGGTATCATCATCTGGAGTCATGCCCCAGCGCTCAAAGAAATCAAGGATATTTTTCTCTGCCGCAGCACATGCCAGACGCATCAGAGCCTGGTCAGATCCGCCGGAAATTGTCAAAGCTACTCCTCCCGGCTTTGGAGCATTTGCAGGCGTTCTCGCATAGTTATCCACTCTTGCAAAGAAAAGATTTGCCAACTGCTCGCTATAATCATCATAAGTCTTATAGTTGTAACCATTATCATAAGCTAAGTGAAGCTGCCAGTACATACCAAGCTGTGTAAATACATTAGAAGCTTTCCCCTTCGTGCCGGAGGTCACCTTCTTGTATACATTATCGTACAGGAACCGCACGCTGTCATTGGTATCCTTTGCCTGCGCAAGCACAGCGAAATAGTTGTTTGTAATCTCAGCTACTGCATAGGCGCCCTGATTGATATCATGACCAATCTCGTGTGCAATGCCCCAGCCGAAATAATTGCCAGACTGGTATCTGCCCTCAGCGTCGGCCTGAACTGGAACAGAAGTTACCATACCTGGTGTTGAACCCCATTCAATACCGATATGATTGCCTGCCGCATACATAAACGCGCCTGCAAACATTCTCTGGTAACGAATATTTAAGTGTCCCTTTGGTATCTGATCAATTTCTGCTGTCGCATTTTTATTTAAACCTTTGTGCTGATAGAACAGATGCATCATATCTTCCATCGCATCCATGGAATTTACAAGCTTCTGTGCTCTCTCTTTTACTGTTCCGGTTCCCAGACCTGCAAGTACCTGCGGTGCCGGGATCGAGATCATCATTTTATTTAAAAGAAGATCTGTTGCACCAAGAACACAGTTTGTTCTGTCATAATCCATCTGTACATACTGATGTTCGGAATTTTTATGGAATCTGTTGTGATTCTGCTCCATCGCAGCCACATAAGAATCCAGCTCTGTCACGTACTTTTCAGCCCGCGCCAAACGCTCCGCCGCATCCGTGACATCGTAAAGATCAAGCTTTGGAACCGCAACGCCGCCGCTTACGCGAACCGCATAACGCTCCGCACCTGCCTTTCCTGTATACTCAATATACAGTGCTCCGCCGTTTTCCTGCTCAGCAAGTGTGCCGATTCTTGGAATATCAACAACATTTGCACCGACTTTTAATGTCTGTACACCGGATGCCAACGCTCCCGACTCAGAATGATACTGTGTTGCCACAAGTCTCAAGCTTGTCATCTCACCGGACTTCTTTTTATCGCTGCCCACATAAATTGTTATCTTCTCGCCAGCTGCCGCTGTGATACCGAGCGGCTGCCATGCATTCAGTCCGCCAAAACCGCGACCTATATCCTTCATTGTGATTTTGTTATGAATCTCAACCGGCGCATTCAGTGATGCATTGTGCAGAATATCCTCCGCTGTCTGAAGTTCGCGCTCCAGCGCTTCCAGATTTGGATTGTACTCGCCGCTCACCTCATCGATCTCTTTGCTTCTCACGCGAAGCGCGTCGATCGTCGCCTGTGTTACATCCGGGCGAAGAACGGTATGAAGATCATCTTCATAAAGAGCCATAATATCGCCCATCACGGTATCATAATGGTAGAAATAAACTTCAGAAACACGCATTGCTGGAGCACTTGCCAGATACGCTCCAATACCGATCTGAATTTTCTTTACCATCACTGGTTCTGCAAACAAAAGAACTGTGTAGCTGCGCCCGTCAACATCCTGCTTTGTAAGCTTCTGAACACCAGAAAGATCATGAGAAGCACCTTTCTCATCCCAGTAGCGAACTCTGTAATAGGTAAATTCATGACCTGGCAGACAATACATAGCGATCGTATCCATCTTGTACGCCTGGTCAAACTCATAAGTTAACCCTGCTACTTTGCTCATTACGTTGAAACCGCCCTCGTCCCAGCCTGCAGTCTGGTAATAGGAAGTTGGGGTGCTGTCCACAGTTCCCCATGCAGTTGTTTCTGTCGTATCAAGCGGACTGTCCACCATAGGACATACAGTGCGCTTTGTCGCGCTGATAATATGCGCTCCCTTTTGTCCCGGCTGACCAAAATTGATCATGTGGTAACGAGGGATCACCGGCGCATTCAAATCTGTTGTTTTTGCAGAAGCGGTCAAAGACGGTCCGCTCTCGCCAAGTTCATTGACACCGGTCACATAAATCAGGTACTCTACCTTGTCTTTCAGGTCTAAAATTGTGTATCTTGGATCTTCAATTCCTGTAATCTTCTGGTATGTAGCAGCCGTTTTCTCTTTGTAGTACAGATTATAGGTTTGCGTATCCTTCATCTTCTTCCAGGAAACATTGATGCTCTGGTAACTTCCCGTTGCGGATACATTGTCCGGCTTATCTGGTTTTTTGGTTGGCTTTGGAATCGCAGATACTTCGCTGCCATACCCGCTGCGCCATGTACCATTTACGGACTGAACCTTAATCTTATACTCCTTGTAGTTTTCCAGTTCATCTTCGCCAAGCGAAGCAATCTGAATGGAATTGCCCGCGACGCGCACAGTTGCTTCAGCACCGGTCTCACTGTCCTTTACAGATATTTCATATCCTGTAACATTGACACATGGATCCCAGCTTACGCTGATCAGCTCGCTGCCTGGAACCGCTGCCACGTTTTGAGGAATATCCATCTGCGGCTCTGGTATTCTGTTCTCCATACCGTTGACAAACTCAACTTTGGAGATCTCTGCAAGCGGACTTGTCTTTTTCATTCCTGTAATTGTCAGCGTGACTCTCTTGACTGCGACCTGACCGCCAAGATTCAGCACAATATTGCCGTGCTTGTCAAATTCCGCTCTTGCAGTGGAAGATTTTAAGAGATAGGAAACGCCTGCTGTTGCAGGTACCTCTACAATCTGATCCTGACCATTTTCCACATAGGTAATGGAAATCACTGCATCGCTGATTGAATTGTCACCTGCGGTCTCAATTACCATACCGTCGGCAACTGTGGCAGCCTCTCCAGAAACACCGATCTCAAAATCGAGAGAAACCGGATTTTGTTTTGAAATATCGCCGCCAAACGCCGGCTTAACTTTAACGCTTGCTTCATTTTTCAAAAGCCCGTTTAAGTCGCCTTCCACTTTTGTATTTTCTCCTTCTTTCGGCACAATCACCGAGGCTGGTACAAAAGTCTCGATGCTTGCTAAAGTATCCCCGGATACTTGATATCCTTTTGTAAAATACTCCAGATCCACAAGATTCACTACACCATCTCCGTTTAAATCCATCAGAGCATTTGTACTTCCCTGATCAATGGCGTCCACAAGCAGTTTTCTGTCGGTCTCATCAATCTTGCCGTTGCCGTCAACATCACCGATCAAAAGAACGCCCGGATGCAGCGCCCCTTTGCTGTAATTTAGACCGCCGAGGAAACCTGTTGCCAGATTAACGTCCAACCCCTGTGTGCCAACGTCGAGCTGCTGTGTGTAGTCTGCGAAACCAGCCGCCTTCAGGCCAAGCGTGTACGTTCCTGCTGCCAGATGCTCGAAACTAGCACTGGAACTGTCCGCGCCAAGCGTAATGGTATCGCTGAGGGTCGTGCCGTTCCCCTCAAGGCTGACGGTAAAGTCAACCTGCTTTTTCAGGATAAGCCCGGAGGCAATGGATACATCTACCTGCCCTGTGCCTGCCCCGGCAGCGTTTCCGCTGCCTGCTTCGGCGGCATTTACGGTCTGACCCTGCAGAGCCAGTGTTGCCGCCAGAAAGAATGCCATCTTTCTTTTCATGTTGCATTTCTCCTTTTTGTTTTGTCGCACGAAAAAGTTGCACCAAATGTTCCCAATTTGGCACTTTAATTATACCAGAATGCACAAATAATTTCAATATAAAAAGTAAAACAAACCCTTATTACATTATGTAACAATAACGGTCTTTATTTTAATAATTTATTTATATATTTATTAAAAAATAAATTTATATATTTATTTTATTTTTCTTTTTAGTCGCAATGCGAATAATTTTTTCAGTAACTATTTTAGTATTTTTATGTATTGTAGTCGTGTTTTATACTGTCAGATTTGTATTTTAATTTTTCACATCACAGTAATAGCTCTTTGTCGTGTTGCATCCTGCCAAATCAAACAGAAAAGATTTCGCATTCGCTTGCTTTGCAGGCAATTTTTCTCAGATATAAAAAATACCTTTAAAGTAACTGATTTTTATATTTCATCGGTCTACTTTAAAGGTATTATATGAAACTGAAATAAGATGTTCGACAAACTGCTTTTACTCTTCTGCCATACTCGCTAATTTTGCAGCTTGGTCCGCGGTGATACATGCATCGATAATCTCCTCGATATCTCCATCCATCACTTTGTCAAGTTTATAGATTGTCAGCCCAATGCGGTGGTCAGTCAATCGTCCCTGCGGAAAATTGTATGTTCTGATTTTCTCAGAACGGTCGCCTGTACCGACCTGGGATTTTCTTGCCGCCGCTTCCGCATCATGCGCCTTTTCAAGTTCTAATTCATAGAGTCTTGACCTTAAAACTTTTAACGCTTTGTCCCTGTTTTTCAGCTGGGATTTTTCATCCTGACATGAAATCACAATGCCTGTCGGAATATGTGTAAGTCTTACTGCGGAGTCTGTAGTATTTACGCACTGACCACCATTTCCAGAAGCACGGAACACATCAAATTTACAATCATTTAAATCAAGTTGTACATCGACTTCCTCCGCTTCCGGCATAATTGCAACGGTTGCCGTCGAAGTGTGAATGCGTCCGCCGGATTCTGTTACAGGGATGCGCTGCACGCGGTGAACGCCGCTCTCATATTTCAATCTTGAATATGCGCCGTTTCCCTCAATCATAAAAATAACTTCTTTGCAGCCGCCGATTCCGCTCTCATTTAAATTCATCATATCAATCTTCCAGCGCTTTGTCTCGGCGTACTTACAGTACATACGAAACAATTCCGCCGCAAACAGCGCTGCTTCGTCGCCGCCTGCGCCTGCACGTATCTCAACAATCACGTTTTTTTCATCATTCGGGTCTTTTGGAAGCAGCAAAACTTTTAATTGCTGCTCTAATTTTTCAACTTCCGTCTTATTTTCAGCCAGCTCTTCCTTCGCCAGCTCCCGCAGCTCCTCGTCGCCTTCCTCCTCAAGCATAGCAAGGCTGTCCTCTATATTTTGCTTTGCCTGCTTATATTTTCGAAATGTCTCAACAACCTCTCCAAGATCATTTTGTTCTTTCATCAACTTTCGAAAACGGTTTGTGTCATTCGCCACTGTCGGCTCGTTCAGTTCCGCCTGCAGTTCCTCGTAACGGCGTTCTGTATCTTCCAACCGATCAAATATTTCCATAATTTCCTCGCATTCTGCCGCGTAAGCGGCATTTTCAATCAAAGGAACTTTGGGCTGCGCAGCAGCACAAATTCCAAGGTTGAAAATTTTTAATTTTCAATCTTATCCCTCCCGTTACAGTTTCCTGCAACTATTTCTGGTTATCTTTTTTTGCGGATATTACACGGTCAAGTCCCGCGTAATCCTTTGTTACTTTTATCCCACCAAATCCACCGCCCAAAAGCAGCTCTGTAACTTCTGCCGCCTGACGGCTGCCAATCTCAAAAAACAGCTGTCCTCCCAGCTTTAAATACTTTGATGCTTCCGCGATAATTTTTTTGTAAAAGTAAAGACCATCCGCCATTCCATCCAGTGCCATTCTCGGCTCATGACAACGCACTTCTGGCATTAAAGTTTCAATTTCTTCGCTTTTAATATACGGCGGGTTGGAAACAATAATATCAAACGTTTTATTCACAGGCTCAAATAAATCTCCCTGCAAAAATTCTACCAGGACACCGCAATGCTTCGCGTTCTTTTTTGCAACTGCAAGCGCTCCTTCTGAAAGATCACAGCCGCAGGCATACGTTAAGTTTCCAAACTTTGCAAGGCTGATAATAATACAACCAGAACCTGTACAAAGGTCAAGAACACTTTTTTCACTGCAGCAGCTAAGTACTTCCTCGACAAGCCGCTCGGTATCTTGTCTTGGAATCAGCACATCTGGAGTTACAAAAAATTCCAGCCCCATAAATTCCTGCATGCCTGTCAAATATTGCAGAGGTATACGCTTTGCGCGCTCTTCAACAAGCTTATCAAAATACGCCTGCTGTTTTTCCTGAAACGGCAGCCCCCCGTCAAACAGCAAATCTGCTTGTCCAAGTCCAGTCACAAAATAAAACAAATACTTTGCGGTAATCTCTGCCTCCTCAACTCCTGAAGCTGCAAGTCGCACCTCGGCGGCTTTTACTGCCTCTCTTCTTGTCATTCCTTTTTATCCTTCTCATCCTCGGATTTACTGTTATAAACAAAATAGCGGTCCAAAGCGCGCAGAATATCATCGTCCTCGTCATGCACATTGTATATTGTATCTGTATTATAACCAGCATGAACTTTCTTTTTCATTGTTTCTTGATTCTCTTTCGCTGCTGCGGCAAGCTCTTCCTCGTCGCCTGGTCTGTCTGCAAAAAGATGGTCAAGGGAAGTCAGCTCGCTCTTTCCTCCGCCCAATTCTTCCACGGTAGCTGTCGAGACGGCTTTATCAACATCTGGTTTCTCAATCTGCTCCGGCTTTTTATTCTCCGCCTGCTTTTTCTTTCCCTTACTTCTTTTCAAGTACTTCGCAATTCCTTCCTGTTCTTGATAAGCACGCCAGTCAAACACGGACTCTACGGCTGCAATCCCAGTTTCAATCATAGAATCGTCAGGCTCTTTTGTTGTCAAACCCTGCAGCAAAAGTCCCGGCTTACTCAACAAAACCACCACTTTATTTTCACTGTTTCCTGCCAGTCGGATAAACTCATAAGAAATCCCTGCAATCAACGGCACAAGCACAATGCGAAGCACATATCGCATCCATGCTGTCTCAACCCGGATAAACATAAACAGAACAAAACTCACAAGCATAACAACAAGCATAAAACTTGTGCCGCAGCGCTTGTGACAGCGGCTCTGCCGTCTTACATTCGCCACAGTCAGCTCCTCGCCGCGCTCTATGCAGTTGATACATTTATGTTCAGCTCCATGATACATAAAAACCCGCTTAATATCATTTAGCCTAGAAATCAACGCTACGTAAACCACAAACATCAAAATACGCAGCACGCCTTCGAAAAGCAGCTGCACAGTTTCTGAACCAGCCAGCTTTCCAAGAATACTTGAGATTGCTAACGGAAACAAAATAAATACAACAACTGCCATAAGAATCGATA
Source organism: uncultured Lachnospiraceae bacterium (assembly GCA_947086895.1). Classification (GTDB taxonomy): domain Bacteria; phylum Bacillota; class Clostridia; order Lachnospirales; family Lachnospiraceae; genus RGIG4057. Next base: position 33,287 of record CAMUAR010000005.1, read on the forward strand.
ATATAACCACTCCAACATCTGCAAATGCCTCTTTTGTCTTTGAACCTTTCTTCGCTGGCTCTTTTTCTTCCTGCTCTTCGCTGGCTAGACCAGCAGACCAAGTAAGCGTCCGAATTCCAAGCACCAAAGACTCCACAAATGCCGCCATCCCTCGAAATACTGGCAATTTAAACAGTTGGATTCGTTCACTGACACTGTGAAATTCATCTGTCTTGACTTCTACCTTGTTATCCGGCTTTCTGACTGCGACTGAGTAGCGACTGCCATTTTTCATCATTATGCCCTCAAGCACTGCCTGCCCGCCAATTCCCGATGACTTCATCCGAATCGTTCTCCTTCCTTACTATAAACCCGCCAAAAACCGAAAATTTATCACGCGGCGCCCGCGTATTTAAAAATAGGCTGAGATTATTTTTTCCATAACCTCAACCTCTTTCCCGCCCGTATGCAAAAAAACCGCCTTTTCGCAGTCTGCTTAAAGGGTACACCATATAAAACTACTTATTGTTTAAACCGTATCTGCGGTTAAACTTATCAATCGCACCGCGCACTGTTGCAGCTTTCTGCTGACCCGTATAGAACGGATGGCACTTAGAGCATATTTCTACATGGATCTCCGGCTTTGTCGAACCAGTCACAAACTCATTGCCACAGTTGCAGGTAACCTTTGCCTGGAAATATTTCGGCTGAATGGACTCTCTCATTTTTATACCCCTTTCCTGTATATCGCGGGCTTGTCCGCGATACTGCTCCGGCAAGAAACCTGGGAATTTTCTCCTCCAGACTTTTCACCCCGCATTATCCTTTTATATATCGATTTCTAACCGATATACCTGATTTTTAAACAGCTTTTTGATTATAACATACCATGTCAAACTTTGCAATACCCAATCAAAATTTTCCCATCCGTTATACAATGCTTTTGTATATTCGAATACGAAAACAAGCTCCGCCTTCTCTTTTGTTCTCTGCATGTACCGTGCCGTTCTGCGATGCGACAATCGCCTGAGTCAGCGCCAGCCCAATACCGACGCTTTGACTGCCCGAATTTTTACCTTTAAAAAATCGCTCAAATAGATGTGGCAGCTCGTCCTCACCAATGCCCGCGCCGTTGTCCGATATCGAAATCTCCGTGTAAATCGCGTTCTCCATTCCCTCCACGGTAATTGTACCGCCTTCTTTTGTATGTTCCATACAGTTTTTCAATACATTGCTTATCGCTTCTACACTCCATGCAAAGTCTCCGATAAATCCCGCATCTTTTGCAATTTTTGCAGTATCCAGCTGCTGCCCTCGCAGTTCAAACGGTATCAAAAACGGCTCCGCAGCCGCTTTGACAAGCGCGGTCAAAGACACTCTCTCCGACGCAAATTCAATCGTTCTTGCATCTAACTTCGACAATTTTAAAAGTGCTTCGATCAGCCACTCCATCCGCGCGGTAAGCTGCCTTGCCTGCTGGACTTCCTGTCCTGTATTTTTGCCGGAAGTAAGCGAGGCAAGATTTAAATTCAATGCAGTCAACGGTGTTCGGATCTGATGGGAAATATCCGCAATGGAATCCGCCAAAAATCTCTTTTCTTTTACAAGCTGTTCCGCCTGCGTTTTCAACGTATCTGTAACCTTCGCAAGCTCACTTGCAAGAATCGCAAGTTCCCCCTCCTCATAATTGTTAAACCGCACCCCATAATCTCCATGCAAAAGCTTGTCAAGGTCACACGAAAGTTCTTTCAGCCGCCGAACTCGAATTTTTATTGTGACAGCAAATGCAATGCCAAACGCAGCCGAGATAAAAAATACAAGCACCGCCGCATTGCGCGAAACAAAAAATCCTGCTGCCACACCTGTTGCAGCAATTATGAAAAATAAAATTAATTCCCTGCGAATATCCTGATCTTTCATAAAATTTTTACTTAACTTTCCCTATATTTTCACTGTCTTATGCGCGGTAGCCAAGCCCGCGCACGGTCTTGATGCGTTCTGGCTTCGCAGGATCATCCTCTATTTTCTCCCGCAAGCGTTTTATGTAGACCGTCAGCGTATTATCATTCACAAATTCCCCCGCCATATCCCACATTTCCGAGAGCAATCTCTCGCGTGTCAATACCTGCCCTTTGTTTTGGCAAAATAATAAAAGCAACCGATATTCCAGCGCAGAAAGCGCAAGTTCTTGTCCATCTTTTACAACTACCGCCTTGTTGGTATCAACACGGACTCCATAAAAATCCATAATGCTCTGCCCTCGCCCAGTGCGCCGAAGCACGGCGCGTATTCTGGAGACAAGTTCTCTTGGCCGGAATGGTTTGCGGATATAATCCTCCGCTCCCATATCAAATCCCGCAACCACGCTGTACTCATCCCCCGAAGCAGTCAGAAAAATAACAGGCAAATTATATTCCTGTCTCAGCGCGCCGCAGAGGGAGAAGCCATTGCCATCCTCAAGAGAAATATCGAGAAGCGCCAAATCAAAACTTTTCTTTTCCAAAAGTTCCCTCGCCGCACGTTGTCCTGACACACAAGCAGCTGCAAAACCTTCTTGTGTCAGAAACGCATAAAGACTTTGAGAAATCATTTTATCATCTTCAACAAGCAAGATTCGCTCCATCCAAACCTCCTCCCATCCGCAGCTAACCTACATATAACTTTTTTAATATTCTTTTCTGTGCTGCATTTAGATCAAAATACTTTGCTCAGCCAAGTTGCTTTTTATTTATTTCGCAGATATTCCGCTGCGGATATCGCTGCATTTGCGCCGTCTGAAACAGCGGTAATCACCTGGCGAAGCTGCTTTGTTCTGACATCTCCGGCAGCAAAAAAGCCATCCTTATTTGTCCGCCCAGTCTCATCAGCCACAATATAACCCGATTCATCCAGCGCGACAATTTCCTTTACGCATTCTGTCTCAGGAATCATCCCAACTGCAATAAATATTCCCGACACAGCCAGACAACGTCCATCGGCAAGAGCGACCGATTGAACTCTTTTGTCTCCCAAAATTTCTTTGATCACCGCGCTGGTAATGATCTCCACATTTTCTTTTTGCCGCAATTTTTCTAATGTTGCGGCGGCGCCGCGGAATTTATCCCTGCGGTGAACAAGATATACTTTCTCACATAGTTCCGATAAATAGAGCGCATCGTCGAGCGCGGTGTCTCCGCCTCCCGCAACCACAACCGACTTGCCGCGGTAAAACGCCCCGTCACAGACAGCGCAATACGACACGCCCCTGCCGCCGAACTCCTCCTCCCCAGGCACGCCCAGATGACGGTGTTTTGCACCGGCAGCATAAATGATCGCCCGCGCCTTCTGTACCTCTCCATTGGAAAGTTTTACAATCCAACAATCGCAATCCCTGCTTTTTTCAAACCTGCATACTTCGCCTTCCAAAAACGGGACATCAAATTCCTGTGCATGACTGCGAAATACTTCGCCCATCTCATAGCCGTTCATTCCCGGAAGCCCCAAATAGTTATCTACTCTTCCGCTCTCCGCCACCTGGCCAGTACCCATATACATCTTTTCTACAACTTTTACAGACATACTGGCGCGCTTTGCATAGACTGCGGCGGACAGTCCCGCCGGACCGCTTCCGACCACCAGCACGTCAAGTGTTCTTTTTGCCGACTCTTCTTGTATTATATTTTTTGTTTCACCCTGCATTGTATTTTTCCCTTCTGTGAATTTAAAAAAAATTTTTAAAGCACTTCTGAAAACTTTAAAATCAAACAAACGTGTTTGAAAATTCCAATCAATTTGTCAACCTGCCAAAACAGGAGAAAAAATAAAGAAAGATCAGGAATACTTTTTCTTTCGAAGAAAATCCGATTCATTTTTTTCTTGTTTCATAGATTTTTCCCTTTGATTTTGTGCAATTTTTCATTTTCAAACACGCTTTAGGAAGTTTGATTTTTTAATATAGTATTTTGTTTTTTACCATGTTCCGTCCTGCCTGATTTCCATGCTGTGCAGCTTTGTACCGCCCGCTTCATAACTTAACTCTTGATTTTTAATACTGACGCGCGTACCAGCTGGAATGGAGGAAGTAATAAACGCATTGCCTCCAATCACTGCCCCTGCGCCAATCACCGTTTCTCCGCCAAGAATGGAAGCCCCGGAATAAATGGTTACATTGTCCTCTATGGTCGGGTGACGTTTTCTGTTTTTTAACGTCTGCCCGCCTTTCGTGGAAAGCGCGCCGAGCGTCACTCCCTGATAGACTTTGACATTATTTCCGATCACGGTTGTCTCACCAATCACAATCCCCGTCCCATGATCAATAAAAAAATATTTCCCAATTGTCGCTCCGGGATGAATATCAATTCCTGTCACTCCATGCGCATACTCTGTCATAATACGCGGAATCAGCGGCACGGATAATAGATGCAACTCATGTGCAAGACGATTGACCATAATTGCATACAGCCCTGGATATGAAAAAATAATCTCATCGGTGTTGTATGCCGCGGGATCTCCATCATAGGCGGCCTGCACATCCGTCTCAATGATTTGCCGCACCGCTGGTATTTTTTCCAAAAATGCGACGCACCGCGATCTGGCAAGCTCTGTAAGCTCGCTGCGCCCACAGCTGCTATATTCTGGAATATTTGAAAATACAATCTCTACCTGATGGCTTAAATGAAATAAAACATCTTCCAAAAGCATGGACAAATTGTTTTTTACTGTATAAACACGGTACTTTTTGTTTTTAAAATAACCTGGAAAAATCATCTGCTGCAGTTTGTGTACAATCTCAATAATCGCTTCCTTGTCAAGCTGATTTACCGTATTTTTCTGATCAATTCTGCCCTCTCGTCGGTAATCGCCAAGAATATTGTCCACCAGCATTCCAATCTGTTGTTCCATGCCTTCCATAATATAATATCCCCCAAAATTGTGCCGTATTCCGGCGCCATACGATTGTTCCATTTTTTCTTCTATTTTATTCGGCGCGCCGAAAACTTGTGCTGCTTTTCTTCCAAGAAATCACGCGGATCTGTTTATGGCAAAAGCAATCCTATTTTCTTTTTTACTTTCAAAAGCGTCCGCGCAGAAATCTCTGCCGCCTTTTCAGCTCCAATTTTGCACTGCTGTTCCAAATAGCTTCGGTCTGCCATCAATTCAGCAAATTTTTCACGGATTGGACGCAGCTTTTCTGCCACTGCACTGCCTACTTCCGCTTTAAAATCACCGTAACCCTTTCCCTCAAAATCATGTTCTATCTGCTCAAAAGACATTCCTGTTACCGCAGAATAAATGGACATTAAATTGTTAATCCCATCCTTGCCTTCCCGGAAACAAACTTCTGTTTCACTGTCTGTCACAGCACGGCGGAATTTACTTACAATCACTTTCGGATCATCGAGAATCGTGATAAATGCATTTGGATTTGTGTCAGATTTTGACATTTTCTTTGTCGGTTCCTGCAAGGACATAATGCGCGCGCCGGTCTTTGCAATATATGCTTCTGGCATACGAAATACATTGCCGTAAATACCATTAAAATGCTCCACAACATCGCGCGTAAATTCCAAATGCTGTCTCTGATCCTCCCCGACCGGCACATAATCTGGCTGATACAAAAGAATATCGGCTGCCATCAGCGCCGGATAAGTAAACAGCCCTGCATTTACATTGTCCGCATGTTTTGCCGCCTTATCTTTAAACTGTGTCATTCGCGAGAGTGCGCCAAACGGGGAATAGCATGAAAGAATCCACGATAATTCTGCATGATTGCAGACATGGCTCTGCACAAATACAAGACTTTTTTCCGGGTCAACACCACACGCAAGAAGCAGTGCAAACGCCTCCAATGTCCGCCGGCGAAGTTCCGCCGGTTCTTGGCGTACCGTCAGCGAATGCAGGTCGGCAACAAAATATGCGCACTGATACTCCTCCTGCATCAAGCCCCAATGCCGAACTGCTCCGATATAATTTCCAAGCGTAAATATGCCTGTCGGCTGTATCCCGCTTAATATAACTTTTTTTCTTTCCTTTTTTAATTCTTCTTCCATGCTTTCCTTCCTTTCTTTCCATAATACAAATTTAAACAATCGCAAAACTTAATATTTCTTGAATTTTTTGAAAACAGAACAACGAACAACAATTTAAATTTTATAAAGTAACAGCTATTTTTAGTATGCGATCATAGGAATTTTTTCGGCTTTCTCCTGCGTCTTTTCGATTCTTTTATCCGCTACAGCATACATTCTGCTGCTGCATTCTTTCACTTTTTTCAACATATCTGGATAAGGGATCGAACAAATATCAAACAGCCCGATATTGTAATTTTCTCCGTCAAAACGCCCAAGAACAAACTGGTCATAACACTGAAAATAATGACATCCTACCCCGTTTGGATGCGCCGCCACGCTCTCGACATAATACTGGTATGCAGTCCCCCGATCTTTTTGACTTTTTACGCCTTCAAGTCCAGTTGCAGGAAGCCCGGCGTCAAGTGCTCCAAAATGAAATTCTCCGATCATCACGGGAAGGTCTACCCCTAAATCTGCAACGCGCTGCAGATTCTTCGTCGGGTCTACCGCATAGCAGTTAATGGAAAATACATCAAAATTCTCCCATCCTGCAACCAGATCCGGGTTGGAAATCCACGCCCAGCGCATCCCTAGAATCATATGATTTTTATCTACTCTGCGGCACGCTTCTGACGGTATTCCAATATAAGCTCTAAGCATCTGTCTGGAAAATTCCCTCATATCTTCTTTTGCCGCTTCCGAATACTTTGACACATCTTTTTTCGGCTCATACAAACTTTCAAAATCTTTTAGAGAACAATTCCATGAAATATTTAATTTTTCAATCTCTTTATAGCGCTCTTTTAAAAATCCGACAAGCTTCTCTTTACACACTGTTTTTACTGGATTGTACAACACTTCATCCGCCAGCATCAAATTATCCACAAATGCCCATGCCGGTTCGTTTCTAAGAAAATATCCAATCATCCACGGGTCGTCCTTCGCCTCTTTTAACGCCTGTGCGCAGTGTTCTGCCTGCTCTTTATACTCTTCGCTAAACACATCTGGAAAGTCTCTGAAAATGGTTTCTTTTGTTGAAGGAAATTCTGGAAGTGAAGTTACATAGGGAATATTTCTTGTTCCAAACAATGCAGGATCACTCCAGTTTCCAAGTGTATTCATTCCGTACTTTTTTAACTGCCCGCAGATCATGCTCTTCCATGTTTCATACCAGTCTTTGCCGAACGCTTTATATAAGTTTGCTTTTGTGTAAGAAAACATAACCGGACTGCGCTTTGCTTTTGCATTCATCCGCCCAGAAAACATTTTACCATACACTGCGTCCTCTTTTTCTGGCAGCCAGTCCAACCACTGTTCTACACCGTCAACCCGGCAGTCGTTTCCTGCTCCTACACAGTCTGGTCCAACGCTAAAATAAGCATAGCCGAGAGGATCGACCAGCCACCATTTGCCGGATTCCTTCTGTTTTGAAAAATATCCTGTTCCCTCTTTTAATTTCTTCTCTTTCCAGCCGCCATAGATGGACCAATCTGCAAAAGGATATCCTTCCTCTTTTTTTCCCGCCTGTTCTTGCAGTTTTTCTTTTAAATTATCCAGACTTGTTGTCTTATTTTCCCATTCTTTCCATTTTGCCTGACCAAAACAATCTACCAGCTTTTCTTCGGACAGCGAAATCTGATCTGGATACTGTTCCGACAATACCATACTGCCGATTTCCAACTTGATATCGTGAAAGGATGGAAGCGGAGACAATGCTATTTTCGTAATCTCATCCTTGGATACCCGTCTTCCATGACAGACAATCTTCAACATGCCCGGCGTATGTTCTGGAAATAGCTCTTTGGCGGCAAACCATTCAAAATCAAGACATACTTGCGTTCTAACCTGAGGCAGCAAACCAAATCGCACTTCAAGCGCCGGTTTTTCTTCTCCTGTATAGACCAGTAAGTGCATAGGAACACTGTGTTCTTCAAGTACTTTAACTTGAAAAGACAAATACTGTTCTTTGCATCCTACAGCCTGTGGAATCCAAAAGCCTGATCCAGCTTTCGGGAAATGAAACAAACTGGTATCGCTATTTTGTTCTTTTTTTACTACCCCATCCATCAAATATTTTGGATCTATAATAATATTTTGCATTAACCCCTCCGTCTGGCTCAACAAAGCAACCTTATAAATACTACACTGAACTCCTGCAAACCATAAGTTCTCTGGCACGCCCCAGTTAGAAAAATAGGCCCGGAAAATCCCTGCTGCCTCATGGCTGCACGGCTTCCCAGACCTGTTTTTTCTATATTTCCACTGCGGAATTCCGCTTACATGCCCATCTGCTTTGCAACTTCGGCAGCGAAATCCTCATTCTTCTTTTCAAGACCTTCGCCTGTCTCAAAACGCACAAATCTCTTGATGGAGAAGTTTGCATTGTTCTCCTTCGCCACCTGCGCAACATACTGACCTACTGTCTGTTTGCCGTCTTCCGCCTTGACATAAACCTGATCTACAAGGCAAATTTCCTTGAGTTCCTTGTTGATACGACCAGCAATCATACCCTCGATCACACGCTCTGGCTTCTGGGACTCCTTTGGATCATTCATAATCTGAGCCTTGATAATCTCTTTTTCATGCTCAATATAATCTGCTCCAATCTCATCTTTGCTCACATACTTCGGATACAGCGCAGCAACCTGCATTGCCACATTGGACATCGCTTCCTTGATCGCATCATTGACAACATCTGTATTTGCCTCAACAATTACACCAATTCTGCCGCCGCCGTGAGTGTAAGTTACAACACAGCCGTTCTCCGCTTCTACTTTTGCGAAACGACGGATGCTGAGTTTCTCACCAATCGTTGCAATTTTTTCCACCAACGCCTCTTTTACAGTTTTTGATGTATCTCCGACAAATTGTGCCTCAAGCAGCGCGTCAACGTCCGCATAGCTTCCGGTCATAACCTGTTCTGCAATCTGACCTACAAAATTCTGGAACTGCTCGTTCTTTGCAACAAAGTCTGTCTCAGAATTTACTTCTACAACAGCTGCTGCTTTCTCGCCTGAAACAGCAATTTTACAGATACCTTCCGCTGCAATTCTGTTTGCCTTTGTATCCGCTTTGGCTTGTCCCTTCTTTCTCAAGAATTCGACAGCCTCCTCCATATTTCCATTTGTCTCCGCAAGCGCTTTTTTGCAGTCCATCATACCAGCGCCTGTCATCTCCCTTAATTCCTTTACCATACTTGCTGTAACATCAGCCATCTTTTCCCTCACATTCTGCTGCCGACAGCAGCTTTACATCTCAAATTCTTCTCTTTATTTGATCTACTCTTCTGCCGCCGCAGTCTCCTCTGAGACTTCCTCCGCAGCATCCTCAGTATCTGTCATCTGAACACCCTGATTTGCCTCGATTACGGCATCCGCCATCTTCGCTACAATCAATTTTACAGCGCGGATTGCATCGTCATTGCCCGGAATCACGTAGTCAAGCTCCTCTGGATCACAGTTTGTATCAGCAATACCAATCAACGGAATACCTAATGTGTGTGCTTCCTGAACACAGATCCTCTCTTTCTTTGGATCGACAACAAAAATGGCATCAGGAATATTCTTCATATTTTTAATACCGCCAAGGTTTTTCTCTAACTTTTCCCATTCCTTGCGAAGCTCGATTACTTCTTTCTTTGGAAGCACATCAAAGGTACCATCCTCGGACATCGTCTCAATCTGCTTTAATCTTGCAATTCTGGACTGGATTGTCTTGAAGTTGGTGAGCATACCGCCAAGCCATCTCTCATTGACATAGAACATTCCGCAGCGCTCTGCTTCCGCTTTAATTGAATCCTGCGCCTGCTTCTTTGTTCCTACAAAAAGGATTTTTCCGCCGTCTGCAACGATATCTTTGATCGCAAAATACGCCTCGTCCACCTTTCCGACAGACTTCTGCAAATCGATAATGTAGATACCGTTTCTCTCGGTGTAGATGTACTCCGCCATCTTAGGGTTCCATCTTCTTGTCTGATGTCCAAAATGAACACCTGCCTCCAGCAACTGCTTCATTGAAATAACGCTCATGTCTTTCCCTCCATTTGGTTTTTCTTCCATAGCCATGTCTATCTGTTTCCATCCGACACCAAATTGTCAGCCACCAGAAACCAGATCAAAGCTATGTGATTTTTGTGACTTTCTCAGTCTAGCATAGATTCCCCTGATTTTCAAGTATTTTTTGCCAAAAATATTATGCCTGGTGGCTATTTTAACACTTCTCATACTGAAAGGCAGAAATATTTTATCACGTTTGCAAAATATTCTAACCTGCAAATCCTGAAATTTTAATTTTCACTTTATGAGTCTGTTTATATCGCCAAACAGGGTTGTGGGTTCACCTTTTTTGTCATTCCCAAATCTGGGGTCTCCGGCTCTTTATCTGATTTTTCTGACTCGGAACTTCCCGTCATTGCCGGGGATGGCTGTTCTGGTTCTTCAGGCTTTTCCGGCAGTTCTGGTGTTGGTTCTGGAGTCGATTTTTGTTCTTGTGCCGGAGTTGGACCTGGAGTTATCGTCAAAGCAGATAAATCTACATCGTCATTCTTTTGCTTTATACTAAGTTCATTGGCTTTTTGGATAATCTCCTCGTCGGACAATCTATAGTTTGGAATAACGATTATAGAGTACAAAAAAACAGTTATCAAAATTCCAAGACCGGCTCCTTGCAAATAATATTTAAATCTTCGTTTCAACGTCAATCCCCATTTCTAAATTTAGACAACTAAACTGCCAATCACTTTTTTCTGCTTATTTTTTGCCGTACAGATCAATAATCAATTTCACTGCACCTTGTCCCATAGAAAGCATCTTTGATATCTCTTTGATCGATTTTTCTTCAGCGTAAAGCGCAAGTACCTTCTCCTGCTTCTCCAGCTTATCTTCTGGAGTTTCCGCAGCTTCTATCAGCTCTTCCTCTGGTTCTTCCGTTTTTTCTGCCGCCGTATTTACGGCAGTTTGTTCTTTCCCTGGCTGCGCGCCAGTTTTGGAAACCTGATCTTCCATCTGCGGCAGCTCTCCTTGTTTTTTCGCCGCATTCCGGCTGCTGACTCTTGCCTTTGCCTGTTTCAACTCCTCAATACGGTCAAACAGCTCCTTGTTCTCTCTGCGCATCTGTTCCATCTTATTCATTGTGGACTTCATCTCTTCTTCTTTTTTCTGAAGCATATCATAAAGGAAGATGATTTCTTGGTTATTGTTTTCGATCTTTTCTAAAACTTGATTTGAAAACTCATCCACTGCCATAATCTTATCGTTTGATACCTGCGCCAGCTTGTCCTCCACATCCGCCAAAGCCTTCTCACTGGCATTTGCCAAAAGCTCATCCAATTTTCGGCGCACTTCTTCCTCCTGGTAAACAGCAGCCTCCTTAATTTTTTTAATCTCTTCATCAAGGTCCAATGGTTCTGTTTGATTTTTTCTCTCTCCGAAAAAAAAGCTGCCAACCAGCAAAACAAAGCCTAAAATCAATATTATAATCTCGGTTGCTGTCATGTGTCCTCACATTCTTCCGCATAAGCGGTATTTCCTTACAGTTTAGCTTCTAGCTTCTATCATTTATTCTCTGCCAAACTGCAATAAATTTATACATCAGCACTGTCACCGATGCTTATCGGCAGGAAAGGCGGGGCAAAAGCCCTGCCTTTCTCTGTCAGCAAACTTTTTCTTCCGCTAAATTCGGATGTCAAAGCCCCTTTTTTCTTTATCCAAATTTTCTTGTTCTTTTCTATTCTTTTTTTTCATGCCGCCTTTCTTGTACAGCATTCCCTTTCCATTGCCGGAACTTCCATCATAACGGTATTCGGGCTGATCGGATTTTGCAAGCATTATTGTTCTTGTACTGTCCATCTTCTGCTTTTGCTCCATCGCAGCTCCAAGCGCCGTCTGCTCATGAACTGGTCTTTGCACTTCCGTCTGTTTTTGAAATGAAGCTTCCTGTGACTTTGGCACAAACGCCGCTGTCTCAATCGGTGTGATTGCCATAAAACACCTCCCTGCCCAAGTCTGGCAGCTATCCGCTTATAGATATTCTACCATTTTCACATCTGCACGATCTTTGATCAACCTGCAATATTTCATCGCTGACCGGATATGATATGGCGTATTGTATAACACAACCTTACAGCCTGGATAAATCACGCCGCTGATACGGACGCATCCGCCGGACTGCTCTCCGGTAATCGCCTGTAATTCGGTCATGCGCTCCAAAGATTTTTTGATTTTTTCCTGAAGCTGCTGTATCGACTGTTCCAGCGACTGAATCGCCGCTGCCCTCTCCGGCGTCGGTTTTTGCGACAATGCCTGATAATTTTTCGTCACCTTCTCAAGCTCCGCTTCCATCTTTGGCAGTTTCTTTTCAATTCGCTCGCACTCTTCCAGCATCGCTGGATCAAAACCAACTTCCAAAAGAGTTGTTGTTCCCATCGTTGAACCTGCTGTTTTTACGGATATTCCTTTACCAGAATGAATCTCTCCGCCGACAATAAATCCTTTTTTTCCAGATGCTGTCACTTCACCGCGCGCGCTTACTCTGCTGTGCAGAATCGCATCTGTCTCAATATAACCTCCAGCGCTGACCTCCGCATTTTCAATAAATTTTGAAAGGATATTTCCCTCGGCAATCAGTTTTCCACGTCCCATTCCCTGAATTCCACGCTTGAGAATAATCTGACCTCCAGCGTACAATTCTGCGCCTTCCACAACGCCGTCTACAATAATATCGCCTTTTGCGCGAACGACAAAACCCGTAATTACATTGCCGCGAACGGACACGCTGCCATCAAAATTAATATCGCCGGTTGAAGTATCTACATTTGCTGGTATCTCATAATGATTTGACACAAAAACGCTTCCCGAAATCATTGCCACATGCCCGTCTACCGTTGAAATCAAATGACATCCATCCTCGGAAATACAAGTGTTTTTTTCCTGTTTTAATACCATCTGTTTTACATTTGCTGGTTTTAAAAGTCTCCCTGTAACATCAATCCCCGGCTTTCCCAAAATCGCTGGAGTCAGCGTTGCCAAACAGTCCCCCTCATGTACAGGGTTGACCGTCTCAAGCTGGTGAAAATCCACACTGCCGTCCTCATTCATCTTTGGTTTTCTAGAAAGATCCGTATTGAAATGCCAAGTGATTGACGCACTTTGTCCTTCCACCGGAGGCATCGCTTTCGCCAAAACATAAGTCTGTCCATACTGTCTGTCTTTTAGAAAAGACTCTACTGTCTCTTCAATTACTCCAAACTTCACGCCATAACCTACCAGACTACTGATAATCCCCTCTTTACTTATGCGTTTGCCATTTTTAGACGGCGGATAAAATCTTCCCGTCGCCTGGCTGCGCGTTTCATCCACCTTTACAATCAGTGTTTCATCCACTGGTTTAATCGCAGTTGGACACAGTTTTACACTGCATTCATCACTAAAGCGATTCAGCGCTTTCATCACTTCTACTTTATTAAAATCAATACGTTTCAAGCGAAGATATTCATCAATCTCACTATAGTTTAAATATCTCGAATTTTCCCCTGGGAAAAGTATTAAGTATGTGCCGTCCATCCTGATATCTAACTGAAAATATGCTGCCTTATTTGCCATTGTTCGGCCTCCCTCCTGTGCTCATAATTATCCAAAAAATAAATCCATGTTTCCCCCCAATTTCAGACGCATCTTCTGCAGCGCCCTCGTGTGGAGCTGAGAAATTCTTGACTCAGACACCTCCAAGATCAAACTAATCTCCTTTAATGTCAAGTCCTCATAATAGTACAGGTAAATGACCTTTTGTTCTTTCTCTGTAAGTTCTTTCAATGTTTTTGCCAAGATTTCTTTTAACTCTTTTTGCTCTACAATTCTTTCTGGCTGAACATAATCCTCACTGAACGAATTCTCAGCTTTCGGTTCACCTTGTTCCATATATTCATCTAATGATACAAGCCCGCCAATCTGTGTCTGTGACTGCCAATTCTCCAACTCCTCAACCGAGATTTCAAGTTCTTTTGCAACTTCCTCGTCTGTTGCAGACCTTCCTGCTTCCAATTCAAGTTTTTGATAGACGGCATCCAGCTTTCTCTGCTTTTGTCTAAGCGTTCTTGGTATCCAATCCATCTTTCTCACTTGATCAAGAATTGCCCCGCGAATGCGCAGAGATGCATAAGTCTCAAATTTTACCCCTTTATCATAATCAAATTTGTCAATGGCATCAATCAAACCAAACGTGCCATATCCGACAAGATCGTCATATTCTACATTATAGCCTAGATACATACTAAGCTTGCCGGCAACAATTTTTACCAGCCCGGCATACTCCAAAATCAGCTGCTCACGCAGCTTATCCGTCCTTTTTTTACTGTATTCCTCCCATAGCCTTTGCCTTGCATCTGTATCCATCGACCGCTCCCATTCTAAAACTTCTGCCCGTGGTATCGCTTCCTGTAAAAAGGTACAGCGCGGGATTTAAACCTGTAGCTGTGCGTGCCACAAAACCTCTAGTATCCAGATAAGCAGTTTGGACTTTTCCTTCTATGCTTACCTCTGCGGCGCCGCAGAGGTATACTGCCAGCGCTTTTTGTTTTTCTTTCTGGCTTATACTTGACCTGTCACCGCTTCTTCTTCCTGTACCAACTGACCTTCCTCAAGTTCCGCTTGCATAGCAGCCTCTTTTTCTGCGGCGATTCTTCTCGCCTCCTCCTCTGCCAGCCTTTCCGTTTCCTCGACTTGAGCGTTGATCTTTGCAATAATTTTCTCGACGATCTTTCCGACAATAAGGAACAAAATCAGCACGCCGAGCAATATTTTGAGGATGGTCAAAATCGGCACCCCGCTTAACATTCCGCAAAGTACGGTAAGCGCCCCCGCCACCAACATAATAATCGTTGATATATTATGCTTTTTATCCATACTCTCCTCACATTCTGCCACTATAATACAACTCTTATCCATACTGCCAAAAATATCAGAACTCCTACAAAAAAAATTATAAAGTCCTCTGTTCTTAGCCAGCGTAATATTCTGTAAAAGCGGCACTTAACCACATCTATACTTTAGTATAATTATCTTTATTCTTAATTAAATGGTCTTAATTGGTTTTCCAACTGATTTTATCAATAAATTGCCTGTCTCTGGATAAAATTCGATCGTCCGCCCATAATTCAACCCTGTATCCTCCGCCAACAATCGAATTCGAAGTGCCGATAATTTCGCTTTTGTAGCTTCCACATTTCTTCCTCCAACATTTAACATTTCACTGTTGGAATTGAATGCAAACATCTGCGCACCCCCGGCAATTTTTGCTACCAGCCCAGCGCGCGACGCCCCAGCTTTTATCATTCTGCGCACTAATTCATCAATGCCAGTATCCGCAAATTTAGCAATATTTTCATTGTTCTTTATTTTTGTACTGTCCGGTAACATCACATGCACCATACCCGATATTTTTTTTGCTGGATCATAGATCACTACACCAACACAAGAACCGAGACCAAGCGTTGTGATGGAATCCGGCGGCAGACAAATATTCATATCCGCCATTCCTACTTTTATCATTGTCCCCATAACAGCAACTCCTAAAGCCCAAGAGAAGTAAGTATCTGGCTGTATGAATCCAATGTTGGAATCAAAATAAAATAGCCGTTCACTTCCGTCTCTTGTTCGCCAAATTCCGTTTCTATTAACAGTGCCCTATCACTGATTTTGCCAAATTCAATCGCAGGTACACTTAAAATTGCCCCTGCCATATCAATTGCCATATGTGGGATGCTGGATGTAATTGTTAAATTCGTCAATGTTGACAACGAGGATAAATACGCTCCGGCGATAATATTGCCAATTTCCTGAAGCGCGGAGAGTTCCATCTCGGAAAAACTGCCTTCTTCATCGCTGGAACACATCCCTCCCATCAGCATCCGCACAATATTTTGTGCGGATGATTTTTCCAACAAAAACATCATCATCCCCTCAATGTCTCCTTGCAGGGTAAGCAGAATACCTACCACAATATTCTCTGCTCCTCCCATCAAATCACCCATATCTTTAAACTCAAGTAAATCGACTTTCGGCACCTTCATATCAATCTTTACAGCTAACATCTGAGACAGTGCTGTCGTCGCATTCCCTGCGCCGATATTGCCTATTTCCTTAAGCACATCAAACTGCATGTTATCCATCTGTTCGAGCTTCACTTCCGCCATAAAATCTTCCTTTCAATGCCATGCAAGGGTTGTCACATAACTGCAACAACCCTTCCCTTAAATTCAACCCGCGTTTTCCTTATCTATAACAACCAATGGGATGTTTAGCAGGGAAACCAGCCCGTCCGGCTGCTTTCCAACACCAGAAAGGTACGCACTTCTCTCGTCATTTGTCCCGCTGACCTTATCGATACTTTCCTCATCCAGTGTTATCACTTCCTTAACTTCATCCACAATCATTCCAATTGCCGCCTGTGGCTCAATCTTAATAATCAGAATACGTGTCGCGTTTTTGAATTCATCCGGTTCCAGACCAAATTTAAGGCGAAGACTCATAACTGGAATAATCTCACCTCGTATGTTGATCACGCCCTTAAAATAGTGCTGTGCTTTCGGCACTCTTGTCACGCGCTGCATTCGAACAATATTATCCACATACTGAATATCAATTCCATATTGCTCACTGCCAAGTTTTACCACGATATATTGTTTTTCCAACTCATCGGTCTTGTTTTCTTCTTCCATGGTAAGCCCCTCCCTACACTAATACATTCACATCGAGAATCAGTGCAATCTCGCCGTCACCAAGAATTGTGGCGCCGCTGATCATCTTGCTGTTGTTGATATATTTGCCGATGGATTTAATAACGATATCAAGCTGCCCGATCAGATTATCAACGATCAATCCTGCCTGCTTATCACCTTTCTTTACAATGATAACCGTAAGATTTGTTGGCTCTTCTGCTACTGGCTCCACATCGAGTACCCTGGCCATACGCATCAGCGGAATAACGGAACCACGCAAATTGATCACTTCCTTGTTCCTCACATATTTCACATCACTGATCGGAACATCCTCCAACGTCACAATGCTGCCAAGCGGTATCGCGTATTTTTCTTTTCCTATCTCAACCATAAGCGCCTGGATAATTGCGAGAGTGAGCGGCAGGCGAATAATAAAATTGCTGCCCTCACCAAGTGCGGTTTTTGTCTCAATGCTGCCGCCGAGCGTCTCAATCTTTGTTTTGACAACATCAAGTCCAACGCCGCGTCCAGATACATCAGAGATCACTTCCGCAGTTGAAAAGCTCGGTCTAAACAAAAGGTCGATAATTTCTTTATCACTCATTATGGCAGCTTGTTCTTCTGTGATTGTCCCCTTATTCAGCGCCTTGTTCTTTACCTTTTCAACATCAATTCCGGCTCCGTCGTCGCGCACCTCAATCACAACATTGTTGCCTTCTTGGTACGCATCAAGGAAAATGGATCCCACTTCCGGCTTTCCTAAACGAACTCTCTCCTCATTTGTCTCCAGACCATGATCCGCAGCATTTCGCAGAAGATGCATCAACGGATCACCGATCTCGTCAATCACAGTACGATCAAGCTCGGTGTCCTCACCAGTCATATACAATTCCATCTTTTTTCCAAGCTTTTTACTCAAATCGCGGATCATGCGCGGAAAACGATTGACTACGCTCTCAATCGGCACCATCCTGACCTTCATAACCGACTGGTGCAGGCTTGTTGTAATGCGCTCCAAATACTCAATCTGCTCATTGAAATTGCCGTCGCGCATTGTCTGACTATCATCATTAATCGAAGTTAAACCATTTTTTGCGATAATCAGCTCGCTGACAAGATTCATCAAATCATCCAGCTTTTCAATATCAACACGCACAGAACGGTTGACCACAGGTTTTGCATTTGCTTTGGCGGTGGTTTTTGGCGGCTCTTTCTTCGTCTCTGTTTCTTTTGCAGGGGACGCTGCTACAGTTTGTGCCGCCGCTTCCTTCGGCGCGGGAGCAACTGCTGTGGCAGCTGCTCCCGCGCTGGAAGCTGCTTCTGTCTCTGACGATTCTTTATTGTTGTTTGCCGGTGCTTCGGTCACTTGCTCTTGTGCGGTATGAGTGACTTCCACAGAAGGCGCCGACAAATCAGCATCCTCCACCAAAACTTCTTTAATTTCAGATACGTTTAAAATCATCTGTTCAATTTCAGGACGTGTTTTTTTTGTCAACAGCACAAGTGAAAACTCAAAATCAAACTTTTCATCCTCAATATCTTGAACTTCTGGTACAGATTTTATAATATCGCCCGCATCCTCAAGCGCTTTAAATACAAGGAATGCGCGCGCAGCTTTCAGCAAACAGCTTTCTTGTATGTAGACCGCAATTTCAAAAACATTTTCGCCGTCTGATTTTGCTTTGTTCGCCGCATGCAGCTCGTGTTCTGCAAGGACAAGGTGCTTTCTTTCTTTGGCGGAAGCCGCCGCGGGAGCCGGAGCTTCCGGCTGCTTTTCCTTTTCGCCATCGCTTTCACCGCCAAGCCCTTCCTCCAAAAGTTTTTGAAGTCCATCAATAATATCTTGATTGTCCTCCGTCCCCTCATCCTGAGTATTTATAATGTTATCCAGATAATTTTCCAGAGCATCTAAGCCGCGGAACAAAACATCGACAAGTGCCGCGCCTGCTTTCATCTTTCCATTGCGGATCTCAGAAAACACATTCTCCATATCGTGCGTCAAACGCTGCATACGCTTGTAGCCCATTGTGCCAGCCATACCCTTTAGAGAATGCGCTGCGCGGAAAATTTCATTGATTGTATCCGAATTTTCTGGTTCCTTTTCCAGAACCAACAGCTGTTCGTTTAAGTTTTGCAGATGTTCCCTTGTCTCATCGATGAAAATCTCTAAATATTGGCTTACATCCATGTTAATGTACCCCCACATTCTTCGTGATTGCTTCTGCCACCGCTGTGAGCGGGACCACCTCGTCCACTAGCCCTGCTTCTGCAATAACTCTAGGCATGCCATAAACTGTGCAGGTCTCCTCATTTTGTGCAATGACATATATATTTTTTTTGTTGTTCAACTGTTTGATTCCAAGAGTTCCGTCCCCGCCCATCCCGGTCAGAACAACGCAGGTAATATCATCAAAATCCAAATCCGTCAGGGATTCGTACATAATGTCCGCACACGGTCTTAACCCTCCGCGCGCCGGTTCGTCTGGAAACAAAGCGATCTGATATGTGCCGCTGCGTCTCACAACGCGCATTTGGCTGCCGCCCTTTGCAATGTAGACGGTTCCTTTCTGCAGGACATCGCCGTCTGCTGCTTCTTTTACAGTAACCTTGCTCATCTCATTCAATCGGTCAGCGAGAGATTTTGTAAAACCTACTGGCATATGCTGCACCAGCACAACCGGCGCGTCAAGCGCTGCCGGAAGAAATGGAATCACAGACTGCAATGCTTTTGGTCCTCCTGTCGAACACGCGAGCGCGACAAGTTTTTTTGCGCTGCTGGACACTGCCTTATGTGGCGCACGCTTTACTTTGGAATAGTTTGTATCCGCCGCCTTCGACACTAAACTTCCCGAGACAGACGTTGATGCAGCAGTCTTTTTCAGCGCAGTCCGCGGTATTCCTATATCCACTCCTGTAGCCGTGCAGAGTGCTGACAAAAGCAGCGTTTTAAACGCTACGTTTCTCGCCTCCATATAGCTGTCAGGTTTTGTCACAAAGTCAAATGCGCCAAGTTCAAGACAGCGCACAGTCTCCGCTGCGCCCTCCTTCGCCACTGTGCTGACCACAATGACTTTTTGTTTGATTCTCATTTTTTCAAGCTTTTCCAGGAACTGTATACCATTCATCTTTGGCATATTGATGTCCAAAATAACCGCATCATACTTTGCTGTGTTGCGGGTAACCAAATCAAAGGCCTCCAGACCATTCATAGCAAGGTCAGATACTTGGAACCTTCCATCCGAATTTATTATATCAGACATGAGCCTTCTCATAAGTGCAGAATCATCAACAACCAAAATATTTTTTTTACTGTCCATGTTTTGACCTCCCTTTCCGTATTATCTATCTGCCCTTTCTCGTTTTCGACGTCTGCGCTCTTCCCGAAATATGTATTTTACAATATCTTCTCGGTCATTTTCGGAAATATCTTTAAATTCAACTCTGTTTTCATAACCTACATCTTTATTTTTCATAGGGCTGCTGGAAATCACTTTTGACGGCAGCGCAAAATCTTTTGTTTCTTCTTTTGTTTGCAGCCTAAAATACAAAACCAACTCATCTCCAAGTTTAAATTGCTTATGACTGTTAAAACGTACACCGCCGCCGCTGATATCAATAATAATTCCTGACCGCAGTTTTTCCCGCTCCACACCTTCCGGTGTCTCATAAGCCATATCGACAACGCAGTTTAACCGATAAAATTGTCTTCGCTGATAGCGTTCCAGCTCCGATAAAAAAACCAAGTCAACAGTATATATCTGCTCTGTACGGCTTCGTCCCTCCACCTCGGCAATACAATGATACACGCCCAGAACTGTATAAAAGTATAAATTAAACCGTTCCCCAACATCGAGCAGAACCATCTTTCCACCCTCCATTGGCATGGTCACTTGAATATGCAGTTCATCTCGAATCTCCAACAGCTGGCTGGCGAATGACTTTTCCTCTCCCACCTGCTGAAACGGGTTTCCGTAATAACGTGTTATATCTATTTTTTGTCCAATAGAAAGTGCATTCCCTGCCATTATATCCTCAACCCCTTCGTTTTTGTTTGGAAACTGTCTTGATCAAATCATTAAACAACTGTGCAATTCCCTTTTTCTCGGCAGTTTGCTGCTCATTTGGTCCATTGATATCGACCGCCAACTTTTTCAGCGCTCTGCCGACGTTAGAATCCGGCTCTGACAACACAACTGGCTTTTGCCGGATAATTGCCCTTGATGCCTGAGAATCCTGTGGTATCTCTCCAAGATACTCCAGTTCAAAGCTCAGAAACTTCGCCGCCACAACGGAGAGTTTTTCAAACAACTCTCTTCCCTCCCCAGCTCGCGCAACCCGGTTTGCGATAACTCGTATCCTTGTCTGCTCCATGGAAAACTCTGATTTTCGGTTTAATGTTTTTAGGAGGGCATAAGCATCCGTGATCGAAGTTGGCTCCGGCGTCGCAATCAGCAGTACCTCCGTACTCGCCGCCACAAACTCCAAGACACTATCCGCAATTCCTGCTCCGGTATCAATCAACACAATATCTGCGAGTTCATCCAGCTCCGCCAGCCTCATTGTAAGATTTACAATCTGTTCTCTCGACATCATTGTCAGCTCATGAATACCAGATCCACCGGAAATAATTCCGATATTTTCCGGACCTCTTGTGATAATATCACTGACACTTTTTCCTCGAAACATTACATCCGCCAGATTATACTCTGGTCTTATTCCAAGCATTACCTCAATATTTGCCAGCCCGAAATCCGCATCCAGAATTGTGACACGGTTTCCGGCTTTTGCGAGTTCAATCGCCAAATTGACTGATATGCTCGTCTTTCCTACCCCGCCTTTTCCGCTCGTCACCGTGATCACCCGCGCAGCACTGATTGGCGGATTGTTATTCTGTTTGACAAGCTTCCTCAGCTGTTCTGCCTGATCCATCATTCGCTGCCTCCTAACAACTGCTTTGCCACATTCTGTGGGTCAATCACGCTGATATCATCTGGTACATTCTGCCCAAAAGTTGCATAGGAAAGCGGTGCTCCTGTTTTCATATGAAGATTTAATATATTTCCTATGCTTCCAGTCTCGTCCAGTTTCGTAAATATCAGAGAATAATCGGTAATCTGTGAATAAATATCCGTAATTCTCAATAAATCTCTGTACTTTGTTGTGGCACTTAAAACAAGATAAACTTCCCTGTGTTCTGGCGGCACTGTGTTGAGAAGCTGCTCTAAATCGTCCCGCTGCTCCCTGTTTTTATGAGATCTGCCCGCCGTGTCAACAAGGATAACATCATAGTCTCCCGCCTGATTTCTCGCCTCTGCAACCTCATCGGCGGAATAAATCACACGCAGAGGAATATCTAAAATATTTGCATAGGTTGTCAGCTGCTCCACCGCGGCAATCCGGTATGTGTCCGCCGTCATCAGCGCAACCTTTTTTTTCTGATTCATTTTTAACATCGATGCGATCTTTGCGATTGTTGTTGTCTTTCCAACTCCAGTTGGTCCAACAAAAAAAATATATTTCACCTGGTTGTCATCAAGCTCAATTGTTTTGATCTGCCCTAATTTTAACACAAGCTTCTGATACATGCTCATCAAAATATTGTTGACGCCTGCATTTTTTTTCAGCTTGTTCTCAATCTCCCCGATCACTTGATTCGCATACTGCTCATCAACCTCGTTCGCAACCATCTGATTATAAATTAACTGCATACAGGCGATATTGGAATCGTCCTCATCTTCTTCCCCCGCTTGCCTCATGTCGTCCTCCCCCTGTTTCCGTGAATGCTCCGACATCTGGTTTTCCAGCATATCCTGCAGCTTGTCAAGCTTCTGCTCAATCGCTGTCTCTGGCTTATAAACGACCGCTGGCTCTTCATCATAGATAATGTCTGGATTGCGCTTTGGCGCTTCCTTTTTTGACTGATAGACAATATTTTCATCCAGCGCTGCTGTTATCTCAACCGTCGTTTTTCGGAAAAGCTTGTAAATACCTTTTGGGGCATTTGTCTTGACATTCATCACGACCGCATCCGCGCCAAGTTCTTCCTTAGCAAGCATAATAGCCTCCTTTTCTGTACCAGCTGTAAACTTTTTGATTATCATGTTATGCTGTCACCATCCCTACTGATTGTAATTCTACATTGGATTCTATCTCATTGTAGGATACCACGATCAAATCCTGGAAGTAATCTTTCGTCAACCGCTTAAAATACATACGCACAATCGGAGAAGTGACAATAACCGGGTTTTTCCCAAGATTTTCCAATTTTCCAACTTCTGACTCTACAGACTTCATAATCCTCTGGGTACGATCTGGATCAATCGCGAGATACGCACCCTGCTCAGTCTGTTTCACGCTCCCCATAATCTCCTGTTCAATTTTTGGATCAAGAGTCACGACGCTTGTCATCTCACCGCCAGGAAAATACTTGTTGGAGATTGCACGTTTTAAACTCTGCCGCACGTACTCTGTAAGAACATCTGTGTCCCGTGTTGTCGGCGCATAATCAGCTAACGTTTCAAATATTGTAATCAAATCGAGAATAGATATGCCTTCACGCAGCAAATTCTGCAAAACTTTTTGTATTTCTCCGACTCCGAGAAGCTTTGGCACAAGTTCTGTGATCAAAGTCTGGTTTGAATCCTGCACATTGTTGATTAGGTTCTGTACATCCTGGCGTGTCAAAAGCTCATCAAGATGGCTGCTGATTACCTGAGTCAAATGAGTTGCAATGATCGACGGCGGATCTACAACGGTATAACCATAAGATTCCGCGCGCTCGCGCTGCCCTTCTGTAATCCAGATTGCAGGCAGATGATACGACGGCTCAAATGTAGGAATACCAGTAATCTCCTCCTCGACATACCCAGGGTTCATCGCCATATAATGATCGAACAAGATCTCGCCGTCACTCACTGGAATCCCCTTAATTTTAATTACATACTGATTCGGATTTAACTGAATATTGTCGCGCAGACGAATCGTCGGTACAACACAGCCAAGTTCCAGAGCAATCTGTCTTCGTATCATAACAACGCGGTCAAGCAAATCTCCGCCCTGATTCACATCGGCAAGAGGAATAATACCATAGCCAAACTCAAGTTCAATCGCATCGACATGCAACAGCGACGTGACATTCTCTGGTCTTCGAATCTCCTCGGCACTCGTCTCTTCGACACCTGCTTCTGCCTCGACTTCCTTGATCTTTGTACGCCTTTTAATCACTTGAGCCGTAGCCAAAAATGCAGAACCGTAAGGCACAAAAATATACCATGGCAGCGGGGTAAACAGCCCTAAAAATACCATACTTCCGCCAACCATATAAAGCACTTTTGGAATAGAAAATAACTGTGTGACAAGCAAATCTCCGATATCTGCTTCCTTGGATACTTTTGTAACCAAAATACCAGTTGCAAGCGAGATCATCAGCGACGGAATCTGACTGACAAGACCGTCTCCAATTGTTAAAATTGCATATTTGCTCAGTGCATCCGTCGCGGTTAAACCGCTGCGCGTCATTCCCATCACAACACCGCCGACAATATTGATCACGGTGATAATCAAGCCCGCCGTCGCATCTCCCTTTACGTACTTTGTAGCACCGTCCATAGAACCGAAAAATGCAGATTCTTCCTGAATCTTTTCGCGGCGTTCTTTTGCCTGCTGGTCTGTGATTGCTCCAGTATTCAAATCTGCGTCGATCGCCATCTGCTTGCCTGGCATCGCGTCAAGTGTAAATCTCGCCGTCACTTCCGACACGCGCTCAGATCCCTTATTGATCACAAGAAACTGGACAATAACAAGAATAATAAAGACAATCATGCCGACAACCGGATCGCCGCGCCCAACAAAATTTCCAAACTGAGTAACGACATTTCCCGGATCACCTGTTGTAAGAATCAGCTTTGTCGAAGAGACATTGAGCGCAATGCGGAATGTCGTTGTGAAGAGCAGGATTGTCGGGAACGTAGACATATTCAGCACTTCCTGAGAAAAAAGCGCATTGAACAGGATAATCATTGCGATTGAGATATTCAGCGCAAGCATCACGTCAAGCAGCGTCGAGTTCATCGGCACGATCAAGAACACGATCGCGGCCAGTATGTATATACCAATCGCAAAATCTGCTTTTTTCATTTTGTCCCCCTCCTTTCATATTCAAATCGCCATTCCTTGGCTTTGCTGCTAACCAGTCTTTCCCTGTAGACCGTACACATAAGCGAGCACTTCCGCTGTCATCTGATACAATTCTTCCGGGATTTCTTGTTCAAGATCAACATTGTAGTACAACATCCTTGCAAGCGGCTTGTTCTCCACAATCGGTATGCCATTGTCCTTTGCGGCTTCCTTGATCTTTGCGGCGACATAGTCCGCACCCTTTGCAACCAGAAGCGGCGCTGAAGCGACTTCCTTGTCATATTTTATCGCACATGCAAAGTGCGTTGGGTTTGTGATAACAACATCTGCCTCTGGAAGTCTCTGCATCATTCTGCGCTGAGACGCTTCCCGCATCTTCTGTCGAATGCGACCCTTGATCTGCGGGTCACCTTCCGTCTGCTTATATTCATCCTTCACTTCCTGTTTTGTCATCCTCATGTCCTTTTTAAACTTTCTCTTCTGGTAAAATAAATCCGCAAAACCGACGACGACAAACACCAGACTGATGCGCAGACCAAGATCGATAATTTCACTGCCAACAAGAAGCACTGGTACTTCAAGACTATCAAATTGGTACAAAACAAATATTTCCTGTACTTTATCCTTAATAAATGTATAAACAAGTATCAGGATAACCCCTATTTTCACAATAGACTTGATAAGATCCATCACCTTGTCAAACGAAAAGATTTTCTTAAACCCGCTGATCGGATTGATTTTGCTAAGTTTTGGCATCAATGGTTTTCCTGTGACCTTCCATTTGACCTGCGCAACATTCGACAAAAATGCAATCAAAAACGCAAACGCCATAAACGGAAACGCTGCCAGTAAAATCTGAATTATCGCATCCTGCAGCAAAGTTGCTATCACATTCTGATCAACCGTGTCCAGAGCCACCCTTGAAATTGCCTGGTAACTGCCGGAAAACAAGGTGAGAAAACGACTTCCAACCATTCCGACAAAAGCTTTAAGGGCTAAAAACAATCCTGTTAAACTAAGTGCTGTCGTCAACTCTTGGCTCTTGGAAACCTGACCTTCTTTTCGGGCATCCTCCAACTTTTTTGTTGTTGCTTCCTCGGTCTTTTCCCCGCCCAATCCTTCCTTGGCAAAGAACTGCAGCCGAATCTTTCGATATTGACCGCCGTTCTCCTG
Source organism: uncultured Lachnospiraceae bacterium (assembly GCA_947086895.1). Classification (GTDB taxonomy): domain Bacteria; phylum Bacillota; class Clostridia; order Lachnospirales; family Lachnospiraceae; genus RGIG4057. Next base: position 59,336 of record CAMUAR010000005.1, read on the forward strand.
CCGCAGTACCACCATCTTTTTGCCCCCTTCCACTAATGCAGATATGGTATTGTCGATTTCAGCATCTTGTACATTTCATCAAAAATTGCATCGGAAATCGCATCCAGCCGCAAAGTGACAACTGCCAGCACCGCCAGCCCGACCAGTACTTTTAACTGCATACCAATCACAAACATATTCATCTGCGGCGCCACTTTTGCCAAAATTGCAAGAACGGTATTAACAATCAGAATTGCCGCGAATACTGGAAGCGCAATTCGAAAACCAATAAAACAAAAATCTATAATAAACTGGAGTGCCAACTTGTAAATTTCTGGTCGCAGCACCGCACCATCCAACGGAATCACCTGAAAAGAATCGGTAAGCGCACTGATAATATAGTAATGCAGCCTTGTTACAAGCAGGATCAGCATAACTGCGTAATTAAAAATATTGGATGTCAATGACACTGTCATACGAGTTGTGGGATCATATTCTGTAGCCATAGAAAAGCCAATTTGCATATCAACTACCTGCCCGGTAAAACTTAAGATATACGTGCAGATATTAGCAAAAAAACCCATAACAAGCCCTGCTATGGTATTGGTCGCAACCATCATCAAAAAACCTATCGCTCCTTCATACTGAAGCGGCTGATAGGACAACAATGTGAACACCAGATATGACAACACAGCAGACAATCCGATCTTCACCCTCTGCGGGACAGACCCGATGCTAAAAAACGGCGCAGTATAGATAAAAGCAGAAATCCGTGCTATAATCATCAGGAAAAACTCAAATTGTTCCACTGTAAATGTCATCGCAAAACTTCAGATCCTTCCTTAAACCAACAAAAATTCTAACCTTTAAGAAAATACGGCAGGTTTTCCATCAAATAGCTGAAAAATTCTACTACAGAATTTAAAATCCATCTGCCGCACAACATAATCGTCAAAAAAATTCCCAAAAGTTTTGGCACAAAGGTAAGCGTCTGCTCCTGAATCGAGGTCACTGTCTGTAGAATACTGATCACAAGACCTACAATCAGCGATACCAAAAGCATTGGCGCCGACACTTTAACAATCAAGAAAAGCGCCCGGTTGACAATCTCCATCACTTGTGTCTCGTTCATTCAATCCCCCCTTAACCGGAACATCTACCTCTTTACAAGCGGTGGAATGTCTTAATCAGCTCCCCAATAATCAGATTCCATCCATCTGCCATAATAAAAAGCAATATCTTAAATGGCATGGAAATCGTCGTCGGAGGCAACATCATCATACCCATGGACATCAAGGTGGAGGCCACCACCATATCAATGATAATAAACGGAATATAAATTATAAAACCGATGATAAATGCCATCCTCAGCTCACTGATAATAAACGCCGGTATCAGAACAGAAGTTGGACATTCATCACGACTCTCCAACGAGGAATATCCAGCGATTCTCAAAAACAGTTTTAAATCTTTTTCATCCGTCTCCTGGAACATAAACTCGCGCAGTGGTTTTATTCCCCGCTCAAACGCTTCCTCCTGAGAGATCTCCCCCGCAGATAAAGGCTGAACGGCTTCTGTATTGATTTCACTAAACACAGGCGACATCAAAAACACGGTCAGAAACAGCGCCAGCCCAATCAAAACTTGATTTGGTGGCGTTGTCTGCATACCAATCGCCGTTCTTGCAAAATGCAGTACAACGATAATTCTTGTGAACGACGTCACCATAATCAGGATGGACGGCGCAATCGAAATCACTGTGATCACCAAAAGCATCTGCAATGTTGACGTCAGTGATCCGCCCTCCCCTGTATTAATATAAAATGATAACTCTCCAGAGCTTTGATCTGTCAAACCATTGTCTGTCCCTGCATCGCCGGACACTGTACTGTCCGGCGCAGAAGCATAAGCTGTTTTTGGGACAGCAAAAAGAAAGGTTAATAGACACACTACAATGAAAAGCCCTGCAATAAACCATTTCTTATTTCTTTTAGAACAGACTTTACTCTTCATGCGTATCAACCTTTACTTCTTTCTTGGTCTCTCCATCCAAAGGCTCCGTCTGCTTTTTTTTAAGGGCAGACAAGATCCCCTGAAAACTTGCAACACCTGGAGCGCTCTCCCTCCACCAAGTGATATCTTCCTTTTCCAGCTCAGAAACCATTGAGATGTTCTCTTTGCTGATTGCTATTACAAAATAGCGTTTTCCAATCTGTATAATCTGCAGGTATTTGTTCTGTGTAAGCCGAAATGTGTCCAGTACAAGGAAATTACTGTTTTTCTGTTGGGCAAGCTGCTTTGCGCCCACAAATCTTGTGACGAAATAGCAGGCGGCTACCACAATAATAAAGACGACCACCATGCCGATCAACTGCAAAGTACTTGTATATCTCGTACCCTCCGCGACCAAAAACAACATTCCTCTCCTCTTTCTAACACCAATTAGCCGATTGCTTTCTTAACTGCTTCAAGGACACGATCTGGCTGAAACGGCTTTACAATAAAGTCTTTTGCTCCAGACTGAATCGATTCAATAACCATCGCCTGCTGACCCATCGCAGAACACATAATAATATTCGCTGATGGATCGCCCGATTTAATCTTCTTCAATGCCTGAATACCATCCATTTCCGGCATGGTAATATCCATCATAACAAGATCTGGCTTTGTTTCATTATATTTCTCCACCGCCTTAAGTCCGTTCTCTGCTTCCCCAACGATCGTATAGCCGTTTTTTGTCAAAATGTCTTTGATCATCATCCGCATAAATGCTGCATCGTCACAAATTAAAATATTCTTTGCCATAACCTATCTCCTCTTTTATAATTTTCATCAGTTACCTTTGATAGAACATTATTTATCTTTCACGATTTCTGTCACACGAATGCCGAACGCCTCCTCAATCACGACGACCTCACCTTTTGCGACATACTTTCCATTGACAAGAACATCGATTGGTTCACCTGCCAACCGATTTAATTCTATGATAGTACCAGGTGAAAAGTCAAGTATTTCTTTTATTGATTTGCTTGTCCTGCCAAGCTCAACCGTAACCTCAAGCGGGACATCGAGCAAAAGGTCAATATGCTCCGTTTGAAGAAGAGGACTTCCCGCCATCATAAATGGCTGGAATTGCGCAGGAGCGATATTGACTTCCTGTGGCTGATACATTCCCATCTGTCCATTTGGCATCATACCCATCTGAGGTTGGTACATCATCTGTCCATTTGGCATCATACCCATCTGAGGTTGGTACATCATCTGTCCATTTGGCATCATACCCATCTGAGACAACATATCATTCTGAGATGCCGCATTCCCCTGCTGTTCTGCATCTTCATCATGAACATTAATGCTCTCTGCTTCCGATTCATCAACACCAGTATATTTGATAAACTGATGATACAAATCTCTTGCAAACTCAAACGGATATAACTGCATCAACTGACTGTTTACCAGATCGCCGATTTCCATGTGAAACGAAACTTTAACAAATCTTCCTTTCAAAAATTCAGCGATATCTGACCCATCAATAATATCATTCAAGTCAACAACATTGGCGCTTGGCGGACTGATATCAACCTTCTTTTCAAGCATTGAAGAAATCGAAGTTGCGGCGGAACCCATCATCTGATTCATCGCTTCACTGATCGCACTTAAGTGCAGCTCTGTCAGCTCTCCTGCCGTATTTGTCCCGTCGCCGCCCATCATCAAATCTGTGATGATTTTAACATCTGTTTCTTTCAAGACAAGAATATTACTTCCGTCCAAACCCTCTTTATAATAAATCTGAATAAAAACGCATGGTTTATCATAATTCTGGATCAAATCGTCCCACGTCGCGTAAGTAACAACTGGCGTTGTGATACTAACCCTTTGGTTTACAAGGGAAAACAGCGTTGTCGCAGCAGTCCCCATGCTGATATTAGAAATCTCACCAACCGCATCTTTCTCCGCATCGGTAAGCACCTCATCTGCATTTGAGACAGTCCCGGCAGTCGGCGCAGCATCCTGTGTCGGCGCATCACCGCCGCTGTCCATGCCAGTCAACAGTGCATTTATTTCATCTTGTGTCAACATACCATCCATGGCGTCCTCACTCCTCCTCCCTCAATATATTTGTCAGTTTCACTGCATAAGTGTCGGAGAACGACCCTGGCAATGCTGTGAATTTTTTTATGTTTCCGACATAAATATTCATCTCGTCATCTACCTTTGAATTTAGCTTTATAATATCACCCTTTTGCATATTTAACAAATCGTTTAATGAAATCGTACTCTTTCCCAACACTGCGCGAACCGGTATTCTGGCTCTGGCAATGGCCACTTCAATCGCATCTTTGTAACTTTTTTCATCCATTGTCTGCATCGATGCATACCAAAACTTTGTATTCAGCTTGTCGATAACACTTTCAATTCCCGTGTACGGTATACAGACATTCATCATTCCTTCCACCTTACCGATCTTTACATTCATCGTAACAATCGCTGCCATATCGGTCGGTGAAATAATCTGGGCAAACTGCGAATTTGTCTCAATCCTTGTAAGCCGTGGATCAAGCTTTACAACATTCGCCCAAGGTTCTGACAAAAGGTTTGTAATTACTGTAAAAATTCTCTCAATAATCACAAGTTCTATCTCCGTAAAGTCCCGCGCTTTCTCAAGTGGCAGCCCCTCACCGCCGAGCATTCGATCGACAATCGCATAGCCTACGTTTTGCGCCAGCTCGATCACAATGCTTCCCTCCAGCGGAGAAAAATCAACGATCCCAAGCAGCACTGGGTTTGAGAGTGCGTTTGTGAATTCCTGATAGATCACTGCCTCGGAATTCATAACTTCGATGGAGACGTTTTTTCTCAAGTATCCCGGCAAATTTGTAGAAAGCAACCGTCCAAAATGTTCGAAAATATTTTCGAGCGTTCTCAAGTGCTCTTTTGAAAATTTGGAGGGACGCTGAAAATCGTAATTTTTAACCGATTTTTCACCATTGTCTTTAAATTCATCTGCGTCTAGCTCCCCGTTGCTTAACGCGGCGAGGAGGTTATCTATTTCGCTTTGTGATAAGACATCGCCCATCGTACTACCTCTATTCTCATAATTATAAAATTATGCGACTAATTTCTAAATTCCAGGTAACAGTCCCTTCTGTATCACAAAAGGGTTTTCACAATTTTAATGCATCATCGTATAATTTCCAAATACGACATCATAGATACACTCCGTATCATACTTCTGTTGAAGAGTCTCCAAAATCTCCTGCCGGACAATTGCTTTGCTTGTCTGGAAATTCTCGATGGTCAGCACACTGATCTTTTCCTGAATAATTTCCTTGATCAACTCTGCCTGCGGCTCGATCAATGGCTGCACCGTCTTGTAACCCTCCGCTTTCTTGTTCAGAACGACAGATGCGGTTACCTGAGCATAATACATTCCCTCGCTGCTCGTCAAGTTGATCGGCATATTTGTACCAATCAATATTGTCTCAAGATCCGTCGCCGCAACAGCATCTTCCTCTGATGGTGGAAGCGGATTTTCAAGCTCCAGCGTAATTGCTTGACAAACCTTTGTAATCATTGTATTCATCTTCTGCGCATTTGGCAGGTAGACAAACAGCATCAGCGCGCTCAGTGTCAAATTCACAAGCGTAGCCGCAAGTATAATGATTGTCAAAATATTTTTTTTCATCTCTTAATACCTCTTTCCTGCATATCACAGCAGCTTCCTTGCCTTATGGCTTAATCCGAATTCAGCGAATTGTAGATACGAATCTCGATTCTGCGGTTTAACGCACGTCCTTCTTTTGTCGAATTATCAGCAATCGGCTCATACTCTCCCTTGCCAGTACATTCAATCATCGACGGGTCAAGCCCTTTGTTCGCCACAAAATACTCCGCCGCAGTATTGGCACGCGCACTTGAAAGTTCACGGTTACTGCCATATCTGCTGCCTTTTGAAACTGGCACATTATCTGTGTGTCCGATAATTGCGATCCGGTAGCCTTCGTATCTCTTCAGGATATCACCGATTTTGGAAAATACCGGCAGCGCCGCGTTTTCTATCTGCGCGCTTCCTGTCGAATACAAGAAACTTCCGCTGATATCAATTGTGATATACCTCCCCCCTGTCTCATCAACACCGATATCCAGATATTTATCAAGATCATACTCGCTGCTTAAATCTGAGATATCATCGTACATCTCTTCTGTTTCTTCCCGGTTCGCCTGCTCGATCTTCTCTTGAAGATCCATCACATCCTCACCTGTCTGCTCTGACTTTTGTCCCATATCGTTTAAATATTCATCCAGGTTGTTTAACTGCGACATTCCTGTGTTAATCAACTGCCCCTCTCCGATGGAAGGGCGTCCTCCCGATGATAAACTCATTCGGTTGGAAAGCGAGTTGACCAACTCCTCCCATTTTGCCTCGTCAATATTTGACATTGAAAAGAGCAAGACGAAAAAGCAAAGAAGGAGGTTCATAAGGTCGGAGAAGGTTGCCATCCAGGCTGGCGAACCCGGCGCTTGCTCCTCCTGCTTCTGCTTTCTAGCCAACTTCCTCACCACCTTCGCCCGAATTGTTGCTAAGTTCCTCTCTCATGTTAGGAGTTAAGAACGACTTCAGCTTCTCCTCAATTACACGAGGATTCTCACCTGCCTGGATAGACAAAAGGCCTTCGACGAGAATTTCCTTCTGCCGCATCTCCGCACCGTTGTTTGCTTTCAATTTATTTGCAACCGGCGTACATATCCAGTTGGCAAGCATGGAACCATACAATGTTGTAACGAGCGCGATCGCCATGTTAGGACCTACCGTTGACATATCTTCAAGCTTTCCAAGCATATTGATCAATCCGATCAAGGTACCGATCATACCCCAGGCAGGACCTGCGGACGCCAAGTTCTCCCAAAACCCGATGGTATCCTTATGTCTCTCCTCAATGCTCATCAGCTCCGTCTCCAGAATACTGCGCACAAGCTCAGGGTCTGTACCATCGACAATCAGCAGCAAACCTTTTTTCATAAAGGCGTCATCCATGCTGTTTGCCATCTCCTCCAACTGCAAAAGACCATCTTTTCTGGCAACATTCGACAACTTAATTACAGTCTGTATTGTCTCAAGCTCATTTGTCACCTGCACTTTAAAGATAAGAGATATGGATTTCAGTTTCGCCACATACTCGGCAATATTGGGACGCATCATCATAATTGTCATAAATGCACCGCCGAATGTGATAAGTGCTGACTTCCAGTCGAGGAAGCCCTTCATCGCACTGACACCATCATCTGCCATGATACTGAAAACAACCAGTGCCAAGGCTACTAACATACCAACCAAAGATGCTAAATCCATTTTTTATCCACCTCGTGTCACTTTTTTACAATTTATGTATCCGATGCCTCTCCATCCTCCAACGACGGATTCAGCAACTGCTTTCTATATAATACTACTAAATTTTTCACCTTTTGTCTACTTTCTTTTACAAATAATTTTTTACCAGTTGTCAAAGTTATCACAGTATCTGGAATTTCCTCAATTATTTCAATTAAATCTGCATTTACCGTCAACTTCTCTCCATTCATCCTGGTTAATTCTACCATAATATCCCCCTGATCACAGGCTTTAACTACCCTCACCCAAGATCGATTTCCCCTACCCGCAAAAATACCCTGGCAGCATGCTAACATGCTGCCAGGCTTAATTTAGACTACTAACGCTTCAGATTAATCAGTTCCTCCAACAATGTATCCGAAGTTGTGATAATTCTGGAATTCGCCTGGAATCCTCTCTGAGTTGTAATCATTTCTGTAAACTCGTTCGCAAGATCAACGTTTGACATCTCAAGAACGCCGGGTGTAAATTTTCCTCCAGTCGCGGTAATATCCTTTCCGATACCATCGAAACTTCCTGAGTTCTGTGTTACTGCATACATATTGTTACCGATCGCTTCAAGACCTGCTGGGTTTGCAAATTTTGCCACTGCAATCTGTCCAAGCAGCAACTGATCGCCGTTATCATAAGTTCCGTAAATTTTACCTGCTTTATCAATGCTGAGACCAGACATATTTCCGACCGGCTTACCTGCACCGATCGCAACATTATCCTTGCTTCCGCGAATCCCTTCAAGCGTTGTTGTACCGCTCTGGGAAAACATCGTCAACGCGGAAAAATCAAGATTAACCGGAACATAAGGTCCGCCTTCCTGAACCATCTGGAACGTGATGGATGTATTGTTTTCCTCATCGCCGTCACCGCCGGTCACGCTGACAAAACGACCTGATTCAGAATTGAAAGACAGAATAATTCCGCCGTCATCCTCAATGGTAATCTCTCCGGTCTCCTCATTTACTTCCGGCTGTATATCTGTTCCATTGATGTTAAACGTAATGGACGACTGGGAATACTGAACATTTCCTTCTTCGTCTGTCTCTTTATTGACAAAAACGGAATTTCCTTTCTCGTCATACACGTTTGCAAGTGACACGCTGTAGTTGTTGGTTGTTCCACCCTCCTCATCGCCGTCCGCAGGCCGTCTGATTCGGAACGCCGCCGTAAACAAATTTCCGAGATTATCATAGAATTGTACATTCGCCAAACGTCCCTCCGCATCCGGTGCAAGCAATGTGTCGTTCTTGTCGATATTTCCGCTCAAATGAGTGTTTTTTGTCGCCTCTGGCTCCGCAAACAGCTTATCCGCAGACATAACACGCAGAGGTGAAACTGTGTCTGGTTTGCAGACACTTAAATCATCCTCACTTACCTGCCATCCCATAACAAGCGCTCCCGAAGGGGTGCATAGATTTCCGTTCGCGTCCACATTAAACGAACCTGCTTTTGTAAAATAATTTGCATTATTGCTCTTCACAATAAAAAATGTATCACCCTCGATCATCAAATCGGACCAGCCGTCTGTTCTCTGAGTACCACCTGTATCTGTAATCTTTGTTGTGATCGATGCAACATTTGCGCCAAGACCAATCTGCATTGCGTTCATACCTGCTGCGCCTGTCACTGCATTTGGTCCGGTTGCTGCGCTTGTTGTCTGATAGAGGATATCAGAAAATGTAACGGAACTGCTTTTAAAACCAATGGTGTTTACGTTCGCAATATTATTACCAATAACATCCATCTTTGTCTGGTGTACTCTCAATCCGGATACCCCGGAATACAATGCTCGCATCATAACGAAATAACCTCCTTAATGTATCCCCGGCTTCTGTCAGTCAGCCGGGACCGCTTCCAATAAGGTCCAGCGGTTCTGCCATATTTTCTAACTGATCACTGCTCCGTCAATATTCGTAAATATTTTATCTTCATTTCCCGCAACTGCCGTCACAACAATATTGCTGCGGGTATTTACAATAAATGCGTAGCTATCAACCATCACAAGAGATTCGACAATTCCTTTCTCTGACGCCCGCAAAGCTCCCGCCTCAAGTCTTTTTACCTGCTCGCTTGACAAGTCGATGCTTCTGCTCGCAAGTCTCTCGTTTGCATGTTTTGAGAAACGAAGCGCAGTGGTTTCCTTGCCCTTTTCTCCAAGGATCTGCTCAAAAGATCTGCCTGTCGTTTCCGCAGCCGGGTTTTTTCCAGACTTTTGCAAAAGAAGCTGACTTCTCATTTGTTCGATCGAATTAAAACTGTTCTTTATCTGGTTCAGAAAAATCCCCCCTTGTTCCGGTTTAAAGTTATCTAAAAATCTAAGACATTGTTTCTATCTTTTTTCTTGCAGCATTTTTGACATAGAAATTCATAAAAAATTACTCTGTTGGTGGGTTTTTGTCTTTATCGTTGTCCTCGTCCTCCTCATCCTTTGAATCATCTGGTTTTTCCGGCTTCTCTGGCTCCGGCTCCACCTTAGAGTTGACTACATTGACCGTAATCTTATCTTCTACAGTTGTGTAATCTTCATCGTTAAACACAACCGCAACCGCATAGCTGCCGTCCGGCAGTTTCTCAAATGCCTTGCCGTAAATAGTAAGCCTGCTTCCATCCAATTTGAAATGTTCTTTGTCAATCACTTTATCGTTAATTACAAGCGCAACTTCATCCGCAGAATATTCGCCCTCGCCCATATTTAACGTTACCTGATAAAATCCTGGCGCATCTGCATCATATGTAAACTTATAGCTATCCTTAATTCCAGGAACACACGCTTTTTTCACATAACTGTCATCCATTACAGCATACAGGTCTTCCAGATCATAAAGTTTTCCATCAACATATAACTGTACACTGCTGCCAGATGCATTTACATACTGTACTTTACCTGTAACCTGCTTATTGCCTCCCGTCTCATCCTCCACATTGAGTATAACATCTTTCCCAATCAATGAGAATGCCTGCGATTTCTCGTAAGTTGCATTTAAATTCTGAAGCTGCTCAAGCTGCGAGAATGTTGCAAGCTGTGCCACAAACTGCGTATCGTCCTGCGGATTTAACGGATCCTGATTTTTCATCTGGCATACAAGAAGCTGCAAAAACGCATCTTTGCCAAGTTCTGATGTCCCTTTTCTGTCCTTTTCCGTCGTCGTAATCGCATTGTTCGCATCTTGCAAAACACCATTAACCACCTTTCCAACGAGTGCCATAATCCTCCTTTCCGGCAGAATGCTCTGCTCAAATCCATCTGTATCCCTATCCCGCTATGCGGTATAGTCCACTTGGTTGCCGCTCTGTACCATCATGTTTGGAGCGATCTCTTCCTCTTCGTTTGTTCCGCTTAACACTCCAGCATTTTCAATAGAAATATTTCTGCGCTGCTGACGTCCGCCCTGCGGCTGACCACTTGACGCACCGTCGCGCTGCGAAAAACCAAAATCGGAAACTGTGACCTCGATCGCGTCAACCTTAAGCCCCTGCTTTTCTAAGTTCTCTCGAAGAGTGACAAGCTGACTCTCTATCGCCTGCCTTGCAAGTTCTGTCTGTGCTGTAAAACGCGCTGTCATCGCTCCGTGCTGGGAAATAATATTTAAGCTGACCTTTCCTAAACTCTCCGGTGTGAGAGTGATCTCCATTGAGGTTTTTGCCGGGCTTATCACAACCCTGACCTTCTCAAGAATCTGATCTGCAATCTCACGGATCTGCGCCGCTACATCTACACGCTCAAACTCCACCTGCACATCCTCTCCCTGTGCTGCTGATGCCACAAGATTTAAAAATTGATCTGCCTGTGAGACTGACGTGTCTGCACGACCATCCTGCCTGCCTGCTTCCTGCTTTGTGCCTGTATTGTCCTCCCCGGTTTCCTTTACCGCCTCAAATTGAAATGTACTTTCCTTTTCTGCGATATTGCTGTTATCCTTCACTGCTTTGTTATCTTCCGCCACAACCGGTTTATTCTCCGGCTGCTCTGCAACGTTAAGCTCCTGTGTTAAAAGCTCTGCAAACTCCGGCTGCTCTTTTAACAAACTTGTAAGTTCCTGGGGGGTCGTTCCCGCCTCTTCAAAAATTTCCTGCACCTTGTTTACAAGTTCAGAAAACTTTCCAGCAAGATTGCTGTCAATCAAAAATGCGCTTGTGTCTGTCTCGCCGGAAACAGCAAGTACCAGCTGTTGCAGCTGCGGTGTAGACATAAGATCCATCATACACATTCCCAGCTGTTCCATCGCCCGCACAAGCTCTTCCTCCGTTAAACCGAGCGTCTCCATAACCGCCTTGCGGATATCGTTGAGTACACCCTTAATCAAGGTCTTTAGCTCTGTGCCAGCACAATCCTGCATCTCTGTTTCTACCAGTTTTTCCTCACCGGTGTTTGGCATTTCCTCCTGGTTCTTTACACCGTTCGGTTTCCCGTCTTTTCCAGGTTCCACTTGATTTGCAGTATCTGTGTTTTTTTGTACAACGTCATTTGTTGGTGCATTTCCCTGTGGCTGACTGCCGACCGTTTTTTTGTTCTGTGCAGAAAGACTGGAGGATATCATATCAGAAAATGAACCATTTCCTGAACTTTTCCCTGACACATTCCCCCTGCGCGGAGCTGACGCCTGCAGCCAAGAAGCTGCACTTACTCCTGTTGTCATAACTAGTTCCTCCTTTCCAGTTAAATTTTTGCGCCAGATGTATGGGCAGTCCAAAACGGCTCATACACTAGATCTATATGATTGGCACCAGGAGCGAAAGACTCCTACTGCCCATACATCTCCCTTTCAATCTCGTTTTTCTTCTCCTCATTCATATCAGCGATCTTCTGCATAATATGCGCCGCGTACAGCGAATCCATCTTCTGCATAATCGCCGCCGCATCCGCCACCTTCATACAAAGCAGATAATCCGCCACAAGATCCATGCTGGCAGTCATCTCCTCCAAAATCGCTGCCGCATTGCCCGGCTTCATTGTAGACAGCCTCTTTGCCTCGGTTTGAATCGCTTCATCATACTGCATTCTCTGAATTACCTGACGGTAAATCTCCTCCGCTGTCGTCGGATTTATTCCCTCATAAAATATTTTATACTCTTCAATATCAGGAGCTTTCGGGTTAAACACCACCTGCCGGTCAAACAGTCTCTCCCTCTCTGCAAATGCAATCTGCTGATCCTCAAACGTTTTTAACCGCTGATTTTCCGCCTGCAAATCATCAATCTGTCTTAAATACCTGGAAGCATCCGAGGACAGAGCATCGTTCTCTCTCTCCAGTTCCTTAATTCGCTCCATCATCTCTTCCATACTGTCATAAGGATAATTTTCCTCCCACGCCTTCTGTTCATCCGACACGCTTGGAAGCAAATATTTTAACACCGGCACATCCTTAAACATTGGTCTTAAACTTGTGCCGAGATTTCCCACATCCATCTTAATCAAAAATGCAAAGGTCACCAGCCAGACCAAAAGCAAAAGCAGCACAATCAAGAAGGAAATCAATTTCCCTCCGCCCTTCTTATCATCCTGGTTCGCATTCCTATTTTTCTTCGGCATGTCTATACCCCTTTCCTATTCCTCCGCTGCGGCAGTTTTAGCACCCCGCCGGTAGCTTACCAGTTCGTCGATCTCCTTGCGCTCCTCCGCCCCCATCACTATAAGATATTCTGCAAACGCCTTTTCGCGCAGCTTTTCATGCATCTTTCTCTCCTGCATCGCCTGCTTTAATCGGTACATGGCGGCCTCGACATTCTGCTCCGCTTTTGTCACTTGCACAGTCTGCTGGCGAATCAGCAGCTTCATCGTCTCAATAGCGTCCTGTCCATATTTTAATTCCAGCACATCAAGCCTCTTTCCGACATTGTCTCTCAATCGGTTCTCATACCCTTCTTTGCGCCGTTTTAACTCCTCAAGTTTCTCATACTCCGCATTTAATCTTGCTTGTGCCTGCGCGTAATTCGCGCGCTCCTGCTCCTCAAGTTTCTCTTTTATATCAAGGATGCTCTGCATAGAATACTGAAATTTCTTCAAGACCATCCCTCCTGCCAGCAATCAATCCTTCTATCCAGTTTCAATCTCATCTCCAAAAATTTCCTTCAATCCATCCACAGTATCTTGGAACGAAACTTTCTCATCGGTCTCCTGACATAAAAATGCATTTACTGCTTCAATCTTTGAAATTGCATAATCGATATTTTTATTGCTGCCCGCGCGGTACGCTCCAATATTAATCAGATCTTCCGCCTCCCCGTAAGTAGCCATAACCATCTTCATTTTTCCAGCTACCCGCTTGTGGTCGCGGTCCACAATCGAACTCATAACACGCGAGATACTCTGTAGTACATCAATTGCAGGATAATGATTTTTATGCGCCAAATCTCTTGACAGAATAACATGCCCGTCGAGAATACCGCGGGCAGTATCTGCAATCGGCTCGTTAAAATCATCACCGTCCACAAGCACAGTATACAGGCCTGTAATAGACCCTTTCCCCGCATTTCCCGCGCGCTCCAAAAGCTTAGGCATCTCAGAATACACGCTCGGCGGGTACCCTCTTGACACCGGCGGCTCGCCCCCTGCAAGACCGATCTCTCTCTGCGCCATAGAAAAACGTGTCAAGGAATCCATCATTAAAAGAACATCTTTGCCCTGATCTCTAAAATACTCTGCGATCGCCGTCGCTGTCTTTGCCGCTTTTTTGCGGATCAATGCAGGCTTGTCGGAAGTTGCGATCACAACGACCGAGCGGCGCATTCCCTCCTCGCCCAAATCGCGCTCAATAAACTCCCGCACCTCACGCCCACGCTCCCCAATCAGCGCGATCACATTGATATCTGCTTTTGTGTTGCGCGCAAACATTCCAAGCAATGTGCTTTTCCCGACGCCGCTTCCCGCAAAAATACCAATGCGCTGTCCTTTTCCGATTGTCAGCAGTCCATCTACCGCGCGCACACCAAGCGAAAGTATCTCCGAAATCAAAACGCGCTGCAATGGGTCTGGCGCGCCTGCATCCACAGGGTAGCACTCTTTTACCGAGAGCGAGCTGCCGTCAAGAGGAAAACCCAGACCATCAAGCGCTTTGCCCAAAAGTTCTGGTCCTACAGGCACTTGTACTGGCTCCTTTAAATTGACAACAGTACTGCCAATACCAATACCATTGACGTCCTCGTAAGGCATCAACAGCAGATGACCGTCGCGAAAGCCAATCACTTCCGCGCGAACTTTGACTGTTTTGTCCTTTGAAGTGATCATGCACACATCGTTTAAACTCGCATCGGGTCCAATGGACTCTACCGTAAGCCCAACCACTCTTGTCACTTTGCCTTTTGCATCAATATAAGATTTTGTGTAGATGGAATCATATTTTGAAAGGTCAATCATAGCTTCCCCCGGTCAGCATACGCAGATCACTTGAAAGATTTTTAAGCTGCGTATCAATGCTGCAGTCAAATATCCTGCTGTCTGTTTCAATCATGCACTGCCCGCGTTTTAACATTCGGTCCTCAACCACTTCAAGCACCGCACCTTCCTTCAACTTCCACTCTAAATCTTTCTTTTTTGTATTAACTATATCATAATCTTCCGATGATACATGAATTAAATAGCTCATCACTGGGTCAATCTCAGACATTGCCTGCTCGACAAGATACAGTATAATTTCACGTTTTTCCTCCAGCATAACGCCTGTCAGCTTTTGTACAAGGCGAATTACCATCTCCACAAAAGCTGGTTCAAGCTCTGTCACCTGCTTTTCATAAGCGCGCTGGTTTTGTTTTTTCTGTTCTTCCAACTGTTTCTTTGCCGCCGCCAATTCCTTGTCCGCCTGTTTTTTTGCGCTGGCATATCCCTCTTCTTTCGCCTGATTATAAGTATCTACCCGAATCTGCTCAGCCTCGCTCTCAGCTCTGTCAAGAATCTCTTTTGCCTGATTGTCTGCCATAGCAAGAATCTGCTCGGCCTGCTCTTTTGCCTCCGCAAGAATCTCCTCCGCCTGCGGTTCTATTTCCGGCTCCGCCAAAGGTTCCGTCTGTTCTGTAAAAATCCCTGCAATTCCTGGCACAAACTCACCTTCTGCGACCTCCTCCACAACATTTGCATGTTTCTCCACAAAAAGTTTGGCAAATTCCTCCGCCTTGCTGTTAAAATCAATCTTTCTTTTTTCCTGTGTGTAGGTAATGGCAGACGCCTTAATAATATTAGACAACGATCTCGTCACCTCCGCCTCTGGAGATTACAATTTCCCCGGAATCCTCAAGCTTGCGGATTACATTGACAATCTTTTGCTGTGCCTCCTCGACGTCCTTCATACGGATTGGTCCCATAAAGTCCATATCCTCTTTGATCATTGTGACAAGACGTTTGGAGAGGTTGTTGAAGATTGCTTCCTTTACCTCGTCCGTCGTATTCTTAAGCGCCACAGCAAGTTCGTTGTTCTCCACCTCACGCAGCACACGCTGAATTGAGCGGTCGTCGAGAGACAAAATATCCTCGAACACAAACATCTTCTTGCGAATCTCGTCGGCAAGCTCCGGCTCCTCGATTTCGAGGTTTTCCATAATATGTTTTTCTGTCCCGCGGTCTACCGTGTTCAAAATATCCACAATCGCATCGACACCGCCCGCGATTGTGTAATCCTGGTTGACCAGAGAAGAAAGTTTTCTCTCAAGCACTCTCTCAACCTCTTTTAAGACATCCGGTGAAGTACGATCCATCTGCGCGATACGCTTTGCCACATCCGACTGTTTCTCCGGCGACAAGGCTCCCAAAATCGCAGCGGACTGCGCCGACGGCAAATAGGATAAAATAAGGGCGATCGTCTGAGGATGTTCGTCCTGGATAAATGTGAGCAACTGCGCTGGATCTGTCTTTCGGATAAACTCAAATGGACGCACCTGCAACGATGCTGTCAGCTTTCCGATCACCTCTCTTGCGCGCTCTGCGCCAAGCGCTTTTTCGAGCAGATCTTTCGCGTAACCAATACCGCCCTCCGCGATATACTGCTGCGCGAGGCACACTTGATAAAACTCATCCATCACGACTTCTTTTGTCGTCTGTGACACGCTTCTTGTATTGGCAATCTCAAGCGTCAGCTGCTCGATCTCCTCCTCTTTCAAGTGCTTAAATATTTTAGCAGACCGCTCCGGTCCAAGCGCAATCAACAGGATCGCTGTTTTCTGTACACCGCTTAATTCCTCCATCTCTTTCACCGCAGGCTCCTTTCCACATCAACCCCAGTCGTCGCTCAGCCAGTTGCGCAACAATTGTGCCACTGCATCTGGGTTTTCATCAACAAACTTTTCAATAAGCCGCTTTGTCTCAGACTTTTCACTGAACTCAATATCTTCAAGCGACTGATTTTCTTTTGTTGTGGCAAGCAGTTTCTCAACCGAAAGCTCTGGCTCGGTCTCCACCACTTCCGCTGGCTTGGATACACGGAACACAACAAACACAAGCAATGCGATAATTATGATAAATAAAACAATCGTTAAAAGCAGATTCCAATTAAAGCCTTCCTCCACTTCCTCAAGATACTCTGGTATCTCGTAGAGAAGAATGGAAAGATTGCTTTCCGGGATGCCAGTCGCGTTGGAAAATGCAGTGAGAATTGCAGGGTCAAGAGTTAAAGTTTTTAACTCTCTATTGTTGACAATATAGTCCTCCCATGTCGTACCTTCCAATTGCCCAAGCCGTTCCAGATCATCCTTTGTGTAAGTGCGAAGCCGCTTTAGCACAATGGACATACTGGACGCTGTTTTATCAACAATACCTGACTCCTTGATTGTCTTTGTGATTGTATTATCCACAAGGTACTCTGCCTGAGTCTCGTCGTAGCTGCTTCTGCCTGTGCCTCCTGTCTGAAGCATATAGTCATTCTCATCGTTTGAATCGGTTCCTGGTACATCCCCGCCCTGACCGCTGTTCTCCGACTGAATCTGTTTAAATGAACTGTAAAGTCCCTGCTCGGAGCCTTCTGCCGGAAAATACTGTTGCTGATAAATCTCAACTTGATCGTAATTAATCTCAAGATGCGGCACCACCTCGGCATAATCATAGCCGAGCTGCAGCCCGTAAGCGATCATTTGCTCACGGTAGAAATCACTTACTTCCTTCTGCATCGCCATCTGTTTTGAGAGCGACGCTGTGTCCTCATCCTCAGGACCGTTATAAAGCAGGTTTCCGTACTGGTCTATCACCTTGACCGTATCAAGGGAACGATTCCCAAGAGCATTTGCGACATAGGTCGCAATGCCCTCGGCGGCACTGTTTTTAAATTCACTGTTGATCCTTAAGGAGACGGAACATTGTATATCTTTCTCCTCATCAAGAATCGTCGCTGTCCGGTCAATTGGTATGTAGCTGACTTTCGCGGATTCAACTCCCAAAAGTCCTTCTATCTGCTGTTCCAGGGAACCCTGAAAATAAACTGCGTTTTTCTGAATCTTGTCGGCGTTCGTCGTGCTCATATCATTGTCAAGCATATCCGACCACGACATTCTGCCGTCACTCATCGCCGGACTGTTGATCACCGCGATATTCGCCTGCACAGTCTTTTTTGAATCGACGTAGATCGTCGCACTGTCATCTCCAATTTTATGTGCAATTCCCGCCTGTGTAAGTGCTTCATCCACCGCCTGCACTTTTACAAGATCATCGTACACCTGCCAGCGAACATAAGTCGTTCTGCCTAGGAAGTACACCAATAAGACAATCATGATAACTACGACGCCGATCGTACTTAGAATGATTGCCTTCTGTTTTTTTGTATATTTGTTCCACAGTTCCACTACCTTATTTAATAAAGCTTTTAGTCTCTCCTGCATGAAACATTACCCCGATCCGCTAGAATTGCAATTGCATGATTTCTTTATAAGCATCCAAAACTGCATTCCGAACGGCAACCGTATACTGCAGGGAACTATTTGCCTT
This sequence comes from uncultured Lachnospiraceae bacterium, assembly GCA_947086895.1. Classification (GTDB taxonomy): domain Bacteria; phylum Bacillota; class Clostridia; order Lachnospirales; family Lachnospiraceae; genus RGIG4057. The sequence goes on from CAMUAR010000005.1 coordinate 77,599, forward strand.
CCACTGTGCCACCTGTACATCCGTTGTACTGTTCGTCAGCCCCATCGCGTAGGAAAGCATCGTCTCCCTCGCTGCATTTGTGTAGTCATTGGTCTGATTGACCATCTTAAGCGCAGATTGAAACAACGTTTCAAACGCCGTGTTTTTCGGCTTTGTCTCCTTCGCCTTCTCCCAGCTCGCAGTATAATCTGAAATACTGTTCACTCCGCCAATTGACGTAAATTCCATGATATCTCTCCGTTTCTATGCCATCCCGACACCAATCCAAAACTATTTAGCAACCGCGGCAGCAATCAGGACTTGCCCACCTCAAGCCCCTTTAAGAGCATACTTTTCATCGCGTTGAACGCTGTAATATTCGCCTCATAAGCGCGGGAAGCGTCAATTAAATTTGTAATTTCTGTCACTGTATTCACATTTGGAAGCGTCACATAACCATCTTCGTTTGCATCTGGATTCCCTGGATCATAAACCGTTTTCATCGCTGTAACATGATCTTCCACAATCGCAGAAACTTTAACTCCATTTCCAATCAGCTCAGACGCATTGCTCTTCTGGCGCTGCGCTAACATCGTTGAAAAACTGTCCTGCGACTTTGTCTGAAACACAACTGTTTTGCGGCGATAAACATTGCCGTTCTCGTCCCTTGTTGTATTAACATTCGCAATATTTTGCGCAATTGTGTCCATTCTAAGCCTTTGCGCACTCATCCCGCTGGCACTCACATTCAATGCATCAATACTTGCCATTTTTAATCCTCCAAATCTATGTAAAAATTACGCCATCAGTCATAAGGCTGTAATCCGCACCAGCTTTGCTACAACCCACCAAACAACAAAACCAAAAAATGCTCTACAAAGAACACTCCGATCAGCTTCTGTTTAACACCATCTTAATCCTTGAAAACTCCTGTGTCATTGAATCGAGCAGAGTCATATAACGTATTTGGTTTTGGGCAAGATTCGACGATTCTGTATCAACATCGACATTATTGCCGTCCAACCGATAGCTTAACTCACTCTGATCCACATACACTGACGCTTTGAGATTCTCCAAATCCACTCCTGCGATCGCTTTATCCATCGACAGTCTCCCATCTGTAGACAGCTCCATTTTCAGATATTTCTCAAATGTGATATCGCTGCGCTTGAAATCTGGTGTGCTGACGTTTGCAAGGTTGTTCATCAATACTTGCTGACGAACAAAAGTCGCATTTGCCGTCTTGTTCAACACGTTGATATAATTGTATACATTCGAACCAATCATTCGTCTCATCCTTTCCAGTTATGCATATTACGATTTTTTTAGAACTTTAATGATTTCTTTTTTTTCTAACACTCTTCATTATAACTAATCTACAAGAAAAACTCAAGAGCAATTTCAGCATTTCTATAAAAACCCTTTATTCTATGGAAAATATTTCCGATTATGTTTTTTTCTGTCAACAAAAAATATAAAAAGGGACTTGCGGTATACAACGCACCGTCAAGTCCCTTTGACCTCGCCAACTCCTTTTGTATATTGATCTGTACCAGCTGCCATAACTGTGGCAGTCAAAACTACCACCCTTATTGTCACTGCATTTTTTTCAGTTCGTCAAACACCACGTCGTTGATTACCTTGATGTATGTCCCCTTCATCCCTGAAGAGCGGGACTCAATCACACCCGCGCTCTCAAACTTTCGCAGCGCGTTGACGATCACAGAGCGCGTAATGCCGACCCGGTCAGCAATCTTGCTTGCAACAAGAACCCCTTCATTCCCTTCCAATTCCTCGAAAATATGGGTGATCGCCTCCAACTCCGAAAACGACAATGTGCTGATCGCCGACCGCACTATCTGTACTTTTCTGTTTTCCTCCGCACTTTCCTCATTCACAGAGCGCAACATCTCAAGACCGACAACTGTGGTTCCATACTCACTTAAAATAATGTCGTCAATGGAGTACTGACTTTCATTTTTATACAGAAACAATGTTCCAAGCCGTTCTCCGGCAATATCGATCGGAGTGATGATCGCCTGATATGTATCAACATTGTCAATCTCAAAACCAAGCGTGACAAGGTTGACATTTTCCTTTGTGGACAGGATATTGAGCAGACGTTCATTTAACATCACATCGATATAACCCCCGACAGAGTCTTGAATCAACTCGCCGATCGGCGGAATATCCGCTCGGTTTTTGATTCCTAACACCTTTCCCTTTTTGCTGATGACGAGGATATTGGAGTCCAGAATATCGCTTAAGACCAAGCAGATATCATTAAATACAACTTTGTGTGAATTGTTATTATGCAATAATTTATTAATTTTTCTGGTCTTATCCAATAATTGTACACTCATTGCCGAACCCCCCATACGTCAAAATTTATGTCTATATTTTAGCATGAATATTGTTCGAAAACAAGTGAATTTTTTAATTTTGTTGAAAATACCCGCAGTATTTTCAGATTTTTTATAGCAACTTATAAAAAACGAATATTTTTGGAAGAACAAGGTAGTTTGGTCTGATGTCTAAATCACTTTTTTTGCTTCCTGCTCTTCTTTGTTTGCATTTTGCTGATAACCGCAACCCTCGCTTGGACATACAAGTTTGCCGCCCTTCTCCAAAAGCAGATTACTGCACTTTGGACATTTTATATCCGTCGGCTTCTGCCACGACATATAATCGCACTCAGGATTATTCTCGCAACCATAGTACCGTCTGCCTTTCTTGGTTTTCCGCACCACAATCTCCTTGCCGCATTTCGGGCAGGAAATTCCGATCTTTTCCAAGTACGTTTTTGTATTTCGACACTCCGGGAACCCTGGACATGCAAGAAATTTGCCATGAGGACCATATTTAATCACCATCTGTCTGCCGCACAAATCACAAGCGACATCACTGAGTTCATCCTCAATCTTGATCTGACTAAGTTTCTCGCCGGCATTCTTTACCGCCACTTCCAAATCGGGATAAAAATTACTTATCACAGTTTTCCAGTTGACGCTTCCTTCCTCCACGCTGTCAAGCAAAGTCTCCATAGTAACAGTAAAGTTGACATCGACTATGGTCGGAAATGCTTCTTTCATCATCTCATTTACCGCTTCGCCGAGTTCTGTAATATATAAATTTTTATTTTCTTTAATGACATACCGTCTTGCCAATATTGTTGTGATTGTGGAAGCGTAAGTACTTGGTCTTCCAATGCCAAGTTCCTCCATTGTCTTGACAAGACTTCCCTCCGTGTAATGTGCTGGCGGCTGAGTAAAATGCTGGCTTGGTTTGAGTGCGGAAAGCTTTAGTTTTGCATTTTCCTCAAGCTTGCCAAGACCTCCGTTTTGTGCTTCCTCATCTTCATCATCCGCATAGACCGCAAGAAAACCTTCCTCTTTCAGTTTTGAGGAAGCCGCTGTAAAACGGTAACCTGCCCCATCGATCTTTACAGATATTGTCTCATACACTGCCTGCACCATCCGGCTTGCGACAAAGCGCTTCCAGACTAACTGATACAGCCGGAATTGGTCGCGGCTCAAAGAATCCTTTACGACAACCGGCGTCAAATCCATATAGGTTGGCCGAATTGCCTCATGTGCGTCCTGTATTTTTTTTCCGCTTGCCTTGTTGACATCCTGTTTTGTTACCTGGTCTTCTCCATAGTTTGTCTTAATATATTCTTTTACCGCGGCATCCGCCTCCTCAGAAACACGTACCGAATCGGTGCGCAGATAAGAAATCAAACCGATTGTGCCATGCCCCTTCACTTCGATTCCCTCATACAACTGCTGCGCAATTCGCATTGTCTTTTGCGTTGTAAAATTTAAAAGCTTCGCCGCTTCCTGCTGCAATGTGCTTGTTGTAAATGGCTGCGGAGCTTTTTTGTGCCGCTCTCCGCTCTTGACCTCGGTGACCAAAAACTCCACGCCATTCAGTTTCTTTAAAATATCATTCATCTCCTCTTTTGTGGAAACAGATAATTTTTTCTTTTCTGTCCCGTAAAATTTTGCCACAAGGGGCTTTTTTTCTCCCTCAACTTCAAAATCAGCTTCCAAATTCCAATACTCCTGCGGGACAAATCCCTCAATTTCTTTCTCTCTGTCCGCGATAATTCGAAGTGTCACTGACTGCACGCGCCCCGCGCTAAGTCCTCGTTTAATCTTCGACCACAAAAGCGGGCTGATCTCGTATCCAACCATACGGTCAAGCATTCTTCTCGCCTGCTGTGCATCCACGAGATCCATATCAATCGTTCGCACATTCTTGATTGAGTTTTTCACTGCATTTTTTGTCACTTCATTAAATGTAATCCTGTTTTTTTCCCCCTCAGGAAGCTTTAACACATGCGCCAAATGCCATGCAATCGCCTCCCCCTCACGGTCAGGGTCTGTTGCGAGGTAGACCTTGTCCGCTTTCTTCACTTCCTTGCGCAGCTTTGCAAGCACATCCCCCTTGCCCCGAATTGTTATATATTTTGGCTCAAACCCATGATTCGCGTCAATCCCCATCTGGCTTTTCGGGAAATCCCTCACATGCCCGTTCGAGGCAAGTACCTCATAGTTTGCACCAAGAAATTTTTTCACCGTTTTCGCCTTGGATGGCGATTCCATAATAACAAGGTTTTTAGCCATAAAAAACATCCTCCATTTCAATGATATACAATGCAGCAAAACAAACCGTACCAGATAATATTTTCCTCTTATTCTTCCATACGTATCATTCTAATTAAGAAAACTTTTTACTGCACAATAAGATGAAACTTAAGAATAAACTTTTTATCCTTCAAACAATTTACCCTTTAAAAATTTTATAAATTTGAGAAAATTCAAAAAACTCCCCTAAATATAAAAAATTTTTCACCTTATAAACCTTCTTAGAATTTCTTTGTTCTGCTATATTTCTTCCTGCAATGTACAGAGTGCATAATATCCCTGCGCAGGGGAATAAACAATTCCTTTCGCCTCCAGCGAAAATAAGATTTGACTTAATTTTGGAAGAGCGAAATCCATATCATAAAACAATTCTTCTATATGCCTTGGTTCCAAACGCAAATAAGCATACACTATTTTTTCCGCTTCTTCAAGGAAAAATTTATTTTTTATTTTTTTTTGAGAATTGACTGTCTCTGGATGACATCTCCACAAAACCTCCAAAATATCTCTGCTTGTTTCAACCAAGTGCGCTCCCTGACGAATCAGGGCGTTACAGCCCGCGCTCAATGGTTCGCCTAGTCTTCCCGGCACTGCAAACACTTCCTTTCCCTGAGCAAGCGCGCACTCCACCGTAATTAATGTACCGCTTTTCTGCCTTGCCTCCACAACAACCACTCCGTCCGCAAGCCCCGATAAAATACGGTTTCTCTGTGGAAAATAAAATGCGCGGGGCAAAGTTTTCGGCACATACTCGGACAAGATACCTCCCTTTTTCTCCAATTGTTCATACAGCGTAAAATTTTCCATCGGATAACAGACATCTACTCCGCTGCCAAGCACTGCAAAACTTTTTCCGCAGGTTAAAGCTGCTCGCTGGGCATGTCCATCAATTCCTCTTGCCATACCGCTGACAATTTGGATTCCCACACTGGCAAGCTCTGACGCTAGCATTTTCGCCACTCCTTTCCCATAAGCAGAACATTCCCTCGCCCCGATAATCGCAACGGACGGCATGTCCTCCTTTGGAAGCTCCCCTCGGTAAAACAGCCAGTCTGGTGCGCCAGGAAGATTTTTTAACCGCTCTGGAAAACTGTTTTCCTGTTTCGTTACAAAATATATGCCCCTCTCCTGCATTTTATGAAATTCCTCACAAAGCTTTTCACGATACTTTTCGTTTCTTAATGCATCCGCCGCTTTCTCTGCAATTCCAGTGCGCAACAAAAGCTCTTTATCCGCCGAAAATACTTCTTTTGCCGTCGCAAAACAGCGAAAAAGTTTTTCCCTTGTTGCACTTCCTACCCCGTCAACGTTCGCCAGCCAATACCAGTACAATTTTTCTTCTGTCTCTGCACACATCACTCGCATTCCCTTCTGCGGTATCCCGCCGCTTCACAAAGATGCATTGCCTGGATATCTTCACATCCGTCAAGATCTGCTATTGTGCGCGCCACCTTGATAATCCGGTGATAGGCGCGGGCGCTTAAATTATATCGGTAAAACGCTTCCTTCATAATCTCGCGCCCATGCTCTTCAAGCGGGCAAAACAACTCTAACTGCTTTGCGGAAAGTTCTGCATTTGTGCGAATCACAAGTCCTTCATATCTTTTTTTCTGCAAATTTCTTGCCCGTTCCACCCGCTTTTTGATCTGCGATGAATTCTCATCCCCCCTGCCTCCTGTCAGTTCCCCATAAGTAACAGGAGCAACCTGCAAAAACAGATCAATGCGATCCATCACTGGACGGCTGATTTTTGATTGGTAGCGGTGAATTTGTGGGATTGTGCAGCGGCAGACTTTTCTGTCAGGATACGCGCCGCACGGACATGGATTCATCGCTGCGACAAGCATAAAAGACGCCGGATAATCACAGCTGCCCGCCATACGATTTACCGTGATTTTCCGCTCCTCCAAAGGCTGGCGCAAAAGCTCGATTGTACGGCGCTCAAATTCTGCAAATTCATCCAGAAACAATACGCCGTGCGACGCAAGACTAATCTCGCCCGGCTTCGGCTGGTTTCCTCCTCCTGCCATCGCAGCCTGTGTAATGGAATGGTGCGGTGCGCAGAATGGTCTTTGTGCGATCAGACCGCTTTTTTCTGACATTCTGCCCGAAACACTGTAAATCTTTGATAATTCCAAACTTTCCTCCAGCGACAGCTCTGGCATAATCGACGGAATTCTTTTGGCAAGCATGGATTTCCCCGAACCAGGACTGCCCATAAAAAGCAAATTATGTCCTCCGGCAACTGCAATCTCAATGGCACGCTTTGCGGCCGACTGTCCGCAAATATCTGCAAAATCTGGCTGCGGCGCGACAAAATCTGTTTTATATTCCTCCTGTTGTACTTTGGGTTCTTCCCCCGCCAAAATCTTTAATACATCGTTTAAACGATCACAGCCCCACACTTGTTTTAAACCGGTAAGTGCGCCTTCCGACCGATTTTTTGTCGGCACGATCAGTTTTGAAAATCCTTCTTTCTTTGCGCAGCATGCAATCGGCAGCACGCCGTTTACCGGATTCAATTTTCCATCAAGACTTAATTCTCCAGCAAATAATACTTTTTCCAAACATTTTTGAGGTAAATAGCCCGAAGCGGCCAAAATCGCGATCGCGATTGGAAGATCAAATGCAGTGCCTTCTTTTCGGACATCTGCGGGTGATAAATTGACGGTAATTCTTTTTGGTAAAAGTGTGATTCCGGTATTGTGAATCGCCACCCTTACGCGCTCTTTTGCCTCGCGCACTTCCGAGGCGAGAAAACCAACCAGTTCAAGTCCGGGCAGCCCGTTGCTGACGTCCGCTTCAACCTGAATAAGCAGCGCGTCAATCCCTTGAATCGCCGCGCTGTATGTTTTACTGAACATACTGACCCCTTCCTCTCTCCAGAAAGAACCAATACATTTAGTATAACCAATCTGGCTGCAAAAGGCAACCATTTTTTGACATATTTTAGATTGCTATGGAAAATATTATAAAATTCTATTTTATAAACCTTTTCTATTAAAACATAAAATTTATGATGCAAAATCAAAAATTACAAACTCTTTTCTGCTTTTTTGCTGGATTCATTATCATCTAACATTTTTTTTAATTCATCCATAAATGTATTGACATCCTTAAATTCCCGGTATACCGAGGCAAAACGTACATAGGCCACCTGGTCTAATTCCTTTAGTTTATCCATCACAAGTTCTCCAATTTTACAGCTTGGAATCTCTTTTTCTTCCATATTAAAGATAATATTCTCAAGCTCGTCGATCAGCACAGTAATCTTATCAACAGAAACCGGTCGTTTGTGACAGGAACTTAAAATTCCAGCTTCGAGCTTCGAGCGGTCATAGGACTCCCGGTTATTATCTTTTTTAATAACAACAAGCGGGATTGTCTCCACTTTCTCATAAGTTGTAAATCGCTTCCCACAGATATCGCACTGCCGTCTGCGCCGAATAGAATTACTCTCTTCCGCCGGTCTTGAATCAATAACGCGCGTATTCTCTTTTCCACAATAAGGACATTTCACAATCTACCTCATTTCTGTAATGTAAAATTCTTTTCACATTTACTTTTTTGTATGTTGTAAATTTTTAGATGCTGTTATTTATTATATTCTATCCCAAAAATAAGGTCAAGTATTTTGGCAGTATTTTATGCACAAACTAAGGAATTCTGCATAAAATAATAGAATAGAAAAGTATTATTCAGCGATCTGATATTGAAAGAAAGGGGGAACCTCAATTGAGAGTATGTGAATTGAGAGAAAAAGAAGTAATTAATTGCAGGGACTGCGAGCGTCTTGGCTATCCGTGCGATATTGAATTTAATCCGCGCACCGGCTGTGTAGAAGCATTGATTGTCCCTGGACCATGCAAATTGTTCGGTATTCTCGGAAGAGAACACGAATATATTATCCCCTGGCAATGTATCCGTCAGATTGGCAATGAAGTTATCCTTGTTGATATTAAGGCGGAAGACTGCCTTCACAAAGCACAGGAGTCATGTTAATCCGTCCTTTAAATACAGCGATTCTGCGGATGTTTTGTCTTAAAAACACACGTTACACAAGACTTCAACATCCGCGCTGCAAATCACTGTATCATAATCAAAGCAGCTCTGAAATATCAATATTTTCTCCGGTAATACCTACAACCGCTCCCTGTCCTGCCTCGTCGGTATCTTTGTGGGCAAGCAGCCATTTATTCAAACCAAACAGCCTTTTGTCCTCTTCATTTTTATTTACAATCTCAGGCTTTGGTCCATTTGTTCCCCTTGGCAAAACAATCGCCACGCGGAAACTTTCTTTGCATTTCGCACTGCACGGCGCATAGTGCAGCGTCGTTGCATACAGCTCCACCGCAGTTCCCTTCTCCATAAAAAACGCTTCAACTTTGGAGGAATCTATACTGCCGGAAGAAACATCCTGAAGGCGCGCGACAAGAAGCACTGCATCCGAAGCCGCAACATTGATCTCGCTGCTTTTGTGATACTCCAGACAATTTAATTTCGTATTTGTCCCATTGCAGTAACCAACCTGAATCGGAAATCCGCCATAGCAATTTGACTGCAGCTCTTTTGCCACTGCCATCTCCTCCAAATTCTTATCGGAAGCTACATAAATTACATGATCCGGCGCCTCGGTTGTTTTTTCAAGAACATCGACAAATTCTGTAAAATCAAATCCCTCCACAACGCTGCCGTACTCCAAAAACGCCGCGTCTTTTACATTCTGAATTTTTAATCCCATAAAATTATTGTTCCCTTCTTTGATTTTTTCTTAAAACAGCCCTGTAATTATGCCATTTTCATCTACATCAATGCGCTCCGCCGCAGGTGATTTTGACAATCCTGGCATTGTTACAATCGCACCTGTCAGCACAACAATAAAACCAGCTCCCGCTGAGACATACACATCGCGGACATGAATCATAAATCCTTCTGGTCTGCCAAGTCTTGAAGCATCGTCCGACAACGAATATTGTGTTTTTGCCATACAGATTGGAAACTCTCCAAAACCAAGCCCGCAAAGCTTGTCCAGCTGCTTTAAAGCCGCAGGCTCATAAGTCACACCATCCGCGCCATAAATCTCTTTTGCAACGGTTTCAATTTTTTCCTTTAACCCAAGAGAGTCTTTATACAACGGTTTAAAATTGCTTTCCTTCTCGTCCAATGTCTTTAACACTTTTTCTGCCAGAGCAATACCGCCCTCTCCGCCCTTCTCCCAAACTTCGGACAATGCAAACTCACAGCCGCGCTCCTCACAAAACTCCCTGACAAATTCAAGTTCTGCATCCGTGTCGCTGACAAAACGATTCAAAGTCACAATACAAGGTACACCATATTTTCCAATATTTTCAATATGCTTTTCCAGATTTACAATACCGCGCTTTAACGCCTCCAGATTTTCTGCTCCCAGCTCTTCTTTCGGAATACCTCCATTGTACTTTAAAGCGCGCACCGTAGCCACCAACACAACCGCATCCGGTCTTAACCCTGACATACGGCACTTGATATCAAAAAATTTCTCTGCGCCAAGGTCAGCTCCAAAACCAGCTTCGGTCACTACATAATCCGCCAGTTTTAATGCCGTTTTTGTGGCGCGCACAGAATTACATCCGTGTGCAATATTTGCAAATGGTCCGCCGTGGACGATCGCAGGCGTATTTTCCAGTGTTTGAATCAAATTAGGCCGAATGGCATCCTTTAACAGCGCTGCCATTGCTCCAACTGCCTTTAAGTCGTTCGCCGTCACCGGATTACCATCGTAAGTATACGCCACAATAATCTTGGCAAGACGACGTTTTAAATCAGCCATATCTTCTGCCAGACAGAGAATCGCCATAATTTCCGATGCAACAGTAATAACAAAATGATCTTCGCGCACAACGCCATCCATCTTTTTGCCAAGACCAACCACAATATTGCGCAGCGCGCGGTCATTCATATCTTCACACCGCTTCCACGCAATCTGATTTGGATCAATATTTAAAGAATTTCCCTGCATCAAATGATTGTCAAGCAGAGCGGCGAGCAGATTATTTGCCGACGTAACCGCATGAAAATCCCCCGTAAAATGAAGGTTCAAATCCTCCATCGGCACAACCTGCGCCATTCCTCCGCCTGCTGCTCCTCCTTTTATACCAAAGCAGGGACCAAGAGACGGTTCACGCAGAGCGATAACCGCGCGCTTTTTTAACCTGCCAAACGCCTGACCAAGACCAACGGTCGTTGTTGTTTTTCCTTCTCCCGCCGGGGTAGGATTGATCGCAGTCACCAGAATTAACTTTCCATCTTTATTTCCCTCAAGTTTCTTATATAGACTGTCGGCGAACTTCGCTTTGTTTTTCCCGTATAATTCCAGATCTTCCTCCGTAATACCAAGCTTTTTTGCCACTTCTTTGATCGGCAAAAGTTTTGCTTCCTGCGCTATCTCAATATCCGTCTTCATATCCCGCGCCTCCTTAACATAGCGTTTTTATGGCTGCCCGAATTATGTAAGGCACCCAGATTCCTCTTGATTATAACAAAAACATAAAATAAAAGAAAGCATGATTTTTATAATCGTTTCGTTTTTTTATTTAAGGAGACGCAGTTTTACTTTTCTTAAGCAGCCCAAGGACAGTGCATTTTCATTTATAATAACTGAAACTTTTTTCAAACCTTTAAATCTGCCCGCAGCTTGTCATTTCCTTTTTCAGACGCTTCATAATCTTTTTTTCAAGCCTTGATATGTACGACTGCGATATTCCAAGAAGATCCGCTACTTCTTTTTGTGTCCGTTCTCTGCCGTCGCTTGTATTCAGCCCAAAACGAAGCTTGACAATAATTTTTTCCCGGTCTCCAAGCTTTTCCAGTGCCTTGTACAGCTGCCGTTTGTCTGCCTCCTCCTCAATACTGCGGTAAATGCCATCCTCCTCCGTTCCAAGAATATCTGACAGCAGCAGCTCATTTCCGTCCCAGTCCACATTGAGCGGCTCATCAATGGATACTTCCATTTTTAATTTGCTGTTGCGGCGCAAATACATTAAAATTTCATTTTCAATACAGCGCGACGCATAAGTTGCAAGCTTAATATTTTTCGTTGGATTAAATGTATTGATTGCCTTCATCAGCCCGATCGTTCCGATGGAAATTAAATCTTCCACCCCAACGCCCGTATTGTCAAATTTCTTTGCTATGTACACGACAAGTCTTAAATTATGTTTCGCCAACATAGCGCGGGCTGTGCTGTCCTCCGCTGTGCCAAGCAATAATAAAGCATCCGCTTCCTGAGATGGACTTAACGGTGCAGGCAGAATTTCGGAACCTCCGATATAATGAATATCTCCTTTTTTCCGAAAAATCATCGCCAAAAGACTCGGCTTTAACCGCAGCTGAAATTTCCTTGACAAAACCACCTTAAACAACATACCTCTACCTCTCTTTCTTGCTCTATCCAAAATTCCCACAAATATCAGCTATTTTATACCAGTAAATTTAACATCTGATTTTATTTTACAAATCAATAAAATTATTGTATCTTAGAACAAATCAGGCAGCAGATCAGGATGCAAAATTATCTGGTATTCTCCCCGCCGCGGTGTAAAATCTGCAAATGCAACAACAATTCCTTCCTGCCGAATTTCCTTCTCTTCAATATAAATTACAATCTCTGGCAATTCCATTCCCTCCAAAATTCCCTGCTGTCTGCCAACCGAAGAAAACGGTACAAATTTTGCTTTCTGCGGCTGCTCTGCAAGACTCTCTTTTGCTGTCTGAATGATTGCTTGGTCGGTAAGCAAAACAACCGGTTGCCCGCCGAATGGTTCATAAAGACAATTCCCGGTATCCATCAGTCCCTGACAATATAGTTCCCGACCAGAGAAAATAAGTTTTACTCGGTAAATCAAACTTTTTTTCTGCTCGTTTTTAAAAAATCGTACAAGCATCAGCACAAAAGCGGTGATTGCTGTTAATACAGTAAGACCTGCGGAAGATAATGCCAGTGTCGTTTCCTGTTTTCCCCACTGCCTGGTACATGCAATTCCAATACTGTATATCATTCCGCCCATTACAAATGTTACTGTAAGAAGCGTTATATAATTTACCAGAAAAGCGGTTTTTTTCGTTCCATAAGCGACTGCTGTGATTACAGCAGCACAGGCAAATACAAAACATACAGTAAAAATACTTTTTAAAAATCCGCGAAAAAAGCTGCTGTACGATGCAGCAAGTACTGAAACACAGGCAAACAACGCCCCGCAGACCGCAGCTGCAAATCTTCTGCCGCGCTTTGGTTTTGTATGCCGAAACAGACTTGTTAAGTAAAGTAAAAGGTAATCCATAAGGAAATTGACAAAAAAGACAAGGTCAAGATACACGCTCTTCATCCCCAAGCAATTCCTCCTAGTCTTTTTCAATCTTGCTTACGAGGGCATTATAGCATTTTAGGTTGTCATTATTTGTAAATTTGTTTGGGAATTTTTGTAAGATGTCCTCAAGAACTGACAGACCGCGACAAGCTTCGGGCATGTTTTGGAAAAAAATTATAAAACCGCATAATGTACTTGCACAAAGCGATACTGATTCATAGAAGGATTGCTTTTACAAGATTTTCTTTTTGCGGCAATTAATTTGTTCCAAACTCTGGTTTTTTCTTTTTAACAATGGTATAATCGATATTATCCCCGCATCAATTTGCATCCGAAAACCCTGCGCCCTCGTAGAAACAAATTAAACAACATTTTCTTAATGATCCGCGATACAGAAAGGGGTAAAAATTTGAAAACAATACAAGGAATTTACGGTTCTGCCACCATATTCACCACAGACAATCCCGAAACGGCAATTGATTCTTATGCAATCTCACAATTACAGCTGCTTTGTGATAATGAAGCATCAAAAAACAGCAAAATCCGTGTTATGCCGGATGTTCATCCCGGCAAGGTCGGCACAATCGGACTTACTATGACAATTCAGGAACGTATTCTTCCCAATCTTGTAGGTATTGATATCGGCTGCGGAATCACACTTGCAAAAATAAAAGCAAAAACGCTTGAATTTCAAAAGCTTGATACTTGTATCCGTGAAAACGTTCCGTCAGGCTTTTCCATTCGCACACAAAGCCATCCTCTTGCGGACAGCATTGATCTTTCTTCACTTTCCTGCTTCAAACATATCCAGGCAGATAAAGCATACAAAAGTCTTGGCACGCTTGGAGGCGGAAATCATTTTATAGAAATCGATAAGGATGCAGAAGGCGACCTGTATGTTATCATTCATTCTGGAAGCCGTCATCTTGGAAAAGAAGTGACGGAATATTACCTAAACGAAGGTCAAAAAAGGCTGAAAGCCGCTGGTCTTGAAATTCCTTATGAACTTACTTATTTAGAAGAACTGCTGCTTGCCGACTATCTGCACGACCTTGATATCACACAGCAGTTTGCCGCATTAAACCGCGAGATTATTCTCTATGAACTATGCAAAAAAATGAAATGGAAAGTGGAAGATACTTATTCTGTCGTTCACAATTATATTGATTTTGATGTTGACCCGCCGATTTTGCGCAAAGGCGCAATCTCCGCAAAAGCAGGCGAGCGGGTTATTATTCCAATCAATATGCGGGACGGCGTTTTGCTTGGAACCGGGCGCGGCAACGAAGAGTGGAACCAATCTGCACCTCATGGGTCTGGCAGACGATATCGCCGCGATACGGTCTCTTCACTTTTTACGGTATCTGCCTTTAAATCGGAAATGAAAGGAATCTACACCTCCTGCATCAGCAAAGACACGCTGGACGAAGCGCCGTTTGCCTACCGCCCGGCAAATGAAATTATAGAAGCCATAAAAGATACCGTAGAAATTACAAAACAAATCAAACCGATTTATAATTTTAAAGCAGGGCAAAATGGATAACCGAATAAATCTGGTGTTTATAGTAAAATATTTATCAAAACAGAAAGGAGAATGACATTCCTTTCACCATCATTGTCTGCAAACCTGCGGTTGAGCCGCTCGACCGCATGGGAAAAAGATTGGTGGTTCAAATGAAAGTGTGTGATTTTGCACAAAATACATAATCATAACCACCCGTCAAACGGGTGGTTTGCTCTGCGGCTATAAGCCGCTGT